>CAYJWM010000006.1:0-40705 GCA_964373885.1 uncultured bacterium
AGCGGGAATCCACAGGTAAAACCGCTTTTTTTCCTTAAGTCAGTGCCATTCGTGCCTACCACTTCATACAGCTGTCATTCTGAGGCGAAGCGATTGTCATTCTGAACCTGCCTGCCGGCAGGCAGGCGATAGTGAAGAATCTATGCATAGATCCTTCGCGGAGTTTACCCTGAGATGCTTCGTTTCACTCAGCATGACAAACGAAGGGCTCAGGATGACACGAAAAGCAACTGTATCAAGTGGTATGCACCCTAAAAATTGTAAGTCTTTTTAAGATAAAATTTTACTAAGGTCCTTAAGTCCCGAGTTCCCAGGAGGAGAGATACTTCACCTGTTCTTCGGTGAGCCGGTCGATTTTGATGCCCATGGCTTCCAGTTTGAGGCGGGCCACTTTCCGGTCAATTTCCTCCGGCACGGGGTACACTTTGCGTTCCAGCCGGCCGCGGGATTTCGTCAAAAATTCCACGCCGAGCGCCTGATTGGCAAAAGACATGTCCATAACGGAAGCGGGGTGCCCTTCCGCGGCGGCCAGATTCACCAAGCGCCCCTCGGCTATCAAATAAACCCGTCGGCCGCTTCGAAGTTTAAACTCTTCCACAAAATCACGCACGAGGCGCACGTTCTTCGAGAGCTTTTTCAAAGCCGGGATGTCAATTTCGGAATTAAAATGTCCTGAATTGGCCACGATGGCCCCGTCTTTCATCGACAAAAAATGTTCCCGCCGGATGACGCGTATATCCCCCGTCACTGTGACAAACACATCGCCCAAGGGCGCGGCCTGCTTAAGCGACATCACTTCAAAACCGTCCATCACGGCCTCAAGCGCTTTCAAAGGATCCGTCTCGGTCACGATGACCCGCGCACCCATCCCGCGCGCCTTGCCGGCGAGTCCGCGGCCGCACCAGCCGTAACCGGACACCACAAAAATCGAACCCGAAAGCAAAATGTTGGTGGCGCGGATAATGCCGTCCAGCGTCGATTGACCCGTACCGTAGCGATTGTCAAAAAAGTGCTTGGTTTTGGCGTCGTTGATCGCCAGGACGGGAAACAAAAGCAGCCCCCGAGTCTCCAGACTTCTCAAACGGATGACGCCCGTCGTCGTTTCTTCCGTGCTTCCGATAATATTCGAAGCCAAATGGCGGCGCTTGGCATGAATTTCCGAAACCAAATCGGCTCCGTCATCCATCGTCACGTGCGGCTTGTGATCCAAAGCGCGGTTTAAATGGCGGTAATAGGTTTTGGTATCTTCGCCCTTGATCGCAAAAACGGGAATTCCGAAATGTTTGACAAGGGATGCGGCCGTATCATCCTGCGTGCTCAATGGGTTTGAAGCGCAAATCACGCAATCGGCCCCGCCCTGCTTTAACGCAATCATCAAATTCGCGGTTTCGCTCGTCACATGGAGGCATGCGGAAATACGAATGCCCTTCAGCGGTTTTTCCTTGGAGAAACGTTCGCGGATCTCGCCGAGGACGGGCATATGCCGCCCCGCCCATTCGATTTTGTTTTTTCCGCGACCGGCGAGCTTCAGGTCGCACACATCATAGTGTTTCACGAGCGGCCTCAAACGGCGGAAAAGGCGGGTTTGTCGGAGCTTGATTTACCGGACGATTTTCCCAAAAGCGCCCGCTTGAGCGGTTGAGCGGCATCTGTCATCTCCCAAGTGAAACCCTCTTCCGAACGTCCAAAATGGCCGTAGGCGGCCGTTTGGCGGTACATGGGCCGTCTCAAATTAAGGCGTTTGATAATGCCGTTCGGCGTGAAATCAAATACCTTCCAAAGCTGATCCACAATCTGATCATCCGAGACGGCACCCGTTCCAAACGTATTGACCATGATCGAAATGGGGTTGGCCACGCCGATCGCATAGGCGATTTGAATCTCACAGCGCGAAGCAATGCCGGCCGCTACAATATTCTTGGCCACATAGCGCGCAAAATAAGAAGCAGAGCGGTCTACCTTGGACGGGTCTTTTCCGCTGAAGGAGCCGCCGCCGTGGGCGCCGACGCCGCCGTATGTGTCCACAATAATCTTGCGCCCGGTCAGCCCCGTATCCCCCTCGGGGCCGCCCACTTCAAAACGCCCAGTGGGGTTCACAAACACCTTTGTATTCTTATCGAGGTATTTCGCCGGAATCACGCGCGGAATCAAAATGTTGCGCATGTCTTTTTCAATGGTCTTCATGTCGATATCGCCGTCATGCTGGGTGCTGACCACAATGGCCTCGATACGCACCGGTTTCTCCGCTTCATACTCGACCGTCACCTGACTCTTGGAATCCGGGCGCAAATACGCAAGCTCCCGCTTCTTACGAATACGAGAAAGTTCGCGGACCAGGCCGTGGGCCAGCATGATGGGAAGTGGCATCAGCTCTTTGGTTTCATCCGTCGCATACCCGAACATCATCCCCTGATCGCCCGCGCCCCCTTTGTCCACACCCAAAGCAATATCGGGAGACTGTTTTTGGATCTGAAGCTGAATGTTGCAGCTTTTATAATCAAAGCCGCGTTTCGGATCGTCATAACCGATATCCTTAATCACGGAACGGGCGACCTTTTCGATATCCACTTCCGCCTTCGCGGTGATCTCACCCGCTATCGTCAAAGTGCCGTGGCTGGCGAGCGCTTCGCAAGCCACGCGGGCATTCTGGTCCTGGGCCAAAAAGGCGTCCAGAACGGCGTCTGAGATTTGATCGCACAGTTTATCGGGATGCCCCTCGCTGACGGATTCTGAGGTGAACAAATGGCGGCTTTTTCTCATGGGTTATTTTCCTTTCGTCGAAAATATTGGTCCGCTTTTTGATAAGAAGTCATGTCCCCGATGTCAAACCATGTGCCGGGAAACGTATAAGCAAATAGGTTAATCTCCTTGATGAGCCAGTTTAGATAATAACCCGGCGCATCCGGATTTTTATTGGTTTCCAAATAGCGGCCGATGAAGAAAAGAGTCTCTTTCGGAAAAAAATAAACCCCGGTGGAAGCCATCGTGGTCGGAGGATCTTTCGGTTTTTCAAAGAAAGCCGTAATCTTACCAGAAGGATCCGTCTCAACCAAGCCATATTTTTGAGCCAGCTCGCGGTCTTTGACGTCATACACCCCGATGGAAACCGCGGGGGCCTTCGCCTGCGCAAAAGAAAGAAACGGTTTGAATTCCGCGTCGAAAAGATTGTCTCCCGCCAAAACCAAAACATCTTCCTTCCACCCGGTTTCATCCAGCGCAAGCGCAAGATCGCGGATGGCGCCCAGCCGGGTGTCGTTCGCCATCGTGCCGTCATTGAGAACCGTGATCTCAAGGGCGCTTTCCAAAGTCTTTCGCCATTTCAAAAATGAATCATAAAATTTTCCGTTTGAAACCAAAACGGTCTGGTCAAGCAAGGGAACGGCCTCGAGCCGCTCAACCAAGTAATTGAGAATGGGTTTGCCCGCCACCTTTAAAAGCGGCTTCGGTTGTGCGGCCGTTAAAGGATAAAGGCGCGTCGCAAAACCGGCGCAAAGTAAAACTGCTTTCAAACTGTTTCCTTTGCCAGCTTGGCCTTGAGCTGCTGAATCACCTTCACGGGCGTGGGGTCCGTTTCGTAGAGAACGGCCAAATAAAAACTAACCCAGTCCCCGAGATGAATCAAAGAAAACATACGGGCCAGCAGGCCCTCACCCTCCGAAAAAACGTGAATGACTTGAGCGCCCGATGGCCCGATGAGATCCGCCGTTACATCCATCCGTACCTGGACGCGCGGATGGTCACCCGCATCGCGCAGCAAAAAAACAATACATTGCTTCAATAATTTTTCCGGATGCCCCCATCCGACCAATTCATTGTGGGTCATTTCCGGAAACACATGATGCGAAGAAAGCGTTTTCGCGTTTTCCTCCATCTGGCCGCGCCATCTGAGCGCCACCACATCAAAATGATCCGTGGAAGCATAAACGACCGGGTGCCGCTCAAAAATATGTTTGGCAAACTGTTTGGCCCTGTTTTTTTCAAAGGGGACGGAAACGCCGTACTGCGCATCGGAAAGCGTTTGCAGAAGCGCTCCGGCTTCTTTAAGCTCTTCCGGCCGATGGGCTTTCGGGAAACCGATCTTGGAAAGCGCCATTACGAGCGGGATCACCGAATAGCCCAATGCGGCCCGTGGAGGAAGGCCGCCCGGAATTCGAATCAACGGGATCGAATGGCGCTGGGCCAAACGGCTCAGCTCTCCCCCCGAAGAAATGGCAAGCAGCCGCGACCGGCGCCGAAGCCCTTCCTTTAAAGAAGCGAGCACTTCCTCGGTATCGCCGGAATAACTGCTCAGGATGAGAAGGGTTTTCTCATTCACGAAAGCCGGCAGGCGGTAATGCCGGTTGACCATGACCGGCACCGCAAGTTCATAATTCAAGTAAGAGCGGACAAAGTCTGCGCCGATGGCGGAACCGCCCAAACCCGAAAACACAATGTGGGATATTCCAGCGCCAAGCTCAGGAACCAACTGAAGGGAAGCGCCGATCTGCTCGGCTTCCTTCATTTGATCCGCAAACCGGTAAATAAGCCCCGCCATGTTGGCCGGGTCGCATTTCTGAATTGCCTTTAAATCGTCTAAAATTTCCATCTTAAGTTTCGACCAGCTCCGGGACAATGGCTTTCAATTTGCTGTCACAAAAACGCTTGATTTCATCTCCCGTCTTGAACTGAATGGCGCGTTTGGCAATGTCCACCGCCTGCTTGAGCCGAATGGAGCGGATGGTCTTTTTGATCCGAGGCAATGCCACGGGACTCATGCTGAGCTGATCAATCCCAAACCCGACCAGCAGAAGCGCCATCGAAGGGTCCCCGCCGATTTCGCCGCAGACGCTGACCCATATCTTCATTTTCTTGGCTTCCTTGACCACATGCTGAATCAATTTTAAAATCGCGGGGTGCGTCGGCTCATAGAGATAGGCGATTTTCGCATTCACGCGGTCTACCGCAAGCGAATACTGAATCAAATCGTTCGTGCCGATGGAGAAAAAATCCGCCTCTCCTTCAAACGCATCGCAGGTAAGCGCCGCCGACGGAATTTCAATCATCGCCCCCACCTGCAGTTTCTCGTCGAAACGTACCCCTTCGGCCGATAATTCTTTTTTCACTTCATTCAACACCTGATTGGCCATTCTGAGCTCCGTGAGACTTGAAATCATCGGATACATCAGCTTTAAATTTCCGTAAACGCTGGCCCGCAGAATGGCCCTCAGCTGAACCTTAAAAATATCCACGCGCGTCAGGCAAAACCGGATCGCGCGCCATCCCATAAACGGATTCATTTCCTGCGGAATGTCGAGTGAAGATAAAAATTTATCTCCTCCCAAATCAAGCGTACGGATAATCACGGGTTTCGGCGCCAGTTGTTCTGCCACACTGCGATAGGCCTCAAACTGCTCCTCTTCCGTCGGCAAATCGGTCCGGTTCAAATAAAAATATTCGGTCCGATAAAGACCGATTCCTTCGGCTCCGTGGGCAATCAGAGAGGGGATTTCGCCCGGAAACTCGATATTGGCCGCCAGCTGAATTTTCACGCCGTCCAGCGTCTCGGAGGGAAGCGTCCTTAGTTTGTCCAGCTCGGAAACCAGCTTGATAAACCGCTTCTCTTCACGCGTGTACTGGTCGATGGTGTCCTGGTCCGGATTCAGGATGACCATCCCGTGATGGCCGTCAATAATGACCATATCGCCGGTTTCCGCCTCCTGACTGATTCGGTCCAGCCCCACCACCGCCGGAATTTCAAGAGACCTCGCCATAATCGCCGTGTGCGAAGTGGGCCCGCCCAAATCGGTCGCAAACGCAATCACGTACTGGCGATTCATCACGGCCGTCTCCGAAGGCGACAAATCATGCGCCACGACGATCACTTTGTCTTTTAAATGCACAAGCAAATCCTTGTCCCGGCCCAGCAGGTTTTGAATCACCCGCCGGCCTACATCCCGGATATCGGTGACACGCTCTTTCAAATAGTCATCATCCACTTGGGCAAACGCGTGAAAATACCGTTTGATCACCACCGAAAACGCGTATTCACAGGAAACATGCTCATTCTTAATCATGGAAAGCACATCTTCGATCAAGGTCCGGTCCTCCAAAATCAAAAGGTGGGCGCTGAAAATGTCCGACTGTTCGTGCCCAAGTTCCTGGGCAATATTTTTTCGGATGTGAAAAAGCTCCGAGCGGGTCTTGGTGAGTGCCTCCTCAAAGCGGACGATTTCCTTGGGAATGTCATCCGGCTTGATGAACGTTTTCGGAATGGAAAAAAAATCCTCCTCCCGAAGGATGAGTGCTTTCCCCATCGCAATGCCCTGGGACACCGGAATGCCGTGAAGTGTTTTCATGGCGCTATGCCTTCTCCCCAAAATTGTGCGCAAACAACTTCTCAAGTTCCCTCATCGCCTGCACCGCGTCGGGGCCGTTCGCCCGGACCGTGACCTTGGCCGCGGGACCGGCGGCAAGCATCATCACGCCCATAATGGACTTCGCGTTCACCTTGGTTTTGCCTTTTTGAATCGTAATTTCACTTCGAAATCTATTGGCCGTGCGCACCAGCAAAGCGGCAGGCCGTGCATGCAGCCCAAGCTTATTTTGAACCACGAATTTTTTTTCAAGCGAAGACGCCGTTTCCATACGGTTAAGCACCGATTACCGCTTTAACACCTCAAAATATTGGTCAATCACTTCTTTGGCCAGCTTTGCCGAATCATGGCGCACCTGACCGTCCAGCTTCAAAATCTCTCCCTCCACAATTTCATACCCCAGTTCCCGAATCTTGGCGAGATCCCGTTCTACCGGATACGAATTGGTCTCGCGGTAACGTTCCAGAAGATAGTCGGGGATGGGCTGCGTGTTGATAAAACAGGCGTTTGCAATCCGCGGATGCGTGTGTTGAATCAACGCGCGCAAATGATCGTAGGCCGAATATCCTTCGGTTTCACCTGGCTGGGTCATCACATTGATGACGAACACCTTGTAGGCATCGGATTCCAGCACGCCGTTTAAAATGTCCTTGATCAAAAGATTCGGCAGAATGCTCGTGTAGAGACTCCCCGGCCCCATCACGATCAGTTCCGCATTTTCAATGGCTTCCAGAGCTTCCTCTGTTGCGCGGCAGTTCGCCGGTTTTAAGAAAATGCGTTTAATCGGTTTACGCGCTTCCGTAATATTGGTCTCCCCTTCGGCCGTCCCTCCGTCCATAAACTCTGCCGTGAGCGTTACCTTGTCTAAAGTGGACGGGACCACGCGCCCGCGGATGGCCAATACTTTACTTGACTCACGGATGGCTTTTTCAAAATCTCCCGTGACCATGGAAAGCGCCGTGATAAACAAATTTCCGAAACTGTGCCCCTTTAATCCGTCCCCCTCCTGGAACCGGTATTGAAAAAGATCCCGAATGAGGGGCTCGGCATCCGCCAAAGCTACCAGACAGTTGCGGATGTCTCCGGGTGGCAGCACATCCAGTTCATCACGAAGCCGGCCCGAACTCCCGCCGGTATCGGTCACGGTCACAATCGCAGTGATGTTGTTTGTGTACGTTTTCATCCCCGACAAAAGAACGCTTAAGCCGGTCCCTCCGCCAATGACCACCACGCGCGGACCGCGCGACAAAAAATCCCTTCTCCGGCTGCGATAAATAATATCCGCCAAATCCTCCGCCGGCCCCGGCATCAACGCCCGAACAAAAATCCGGACGATATTTTTGAGTGCGGTGTAAACGAGGAACACCCCGAAAATCAAAAAGGCCGCCACAAAGCTTGCCAAAAGCACGCTGTGCTGGGAGATGGTCTTGACGGCCGAAAACCCCACAAGCATCATCAGTCCCAGCCCGAATGTCGCCAGCACAATCCACCGCTTAATTCCGATCCCTGGGTAAAGCCATCTAAAAAATTTCATCGTAAATTACTCCGACTCCTTCACGGAAGACCGCATGGTCCGAATCAACCGATAATTAAACTCATTGGCCGAATCAATCCCCGAACGCTTCAGCCGGCGGGTCAGGGCGGCCGTTTCGATCAAAATGGGAATATTCCGGCCCGGCCGCACGGGAATGATCAAATGAGGCACCCGAATGCCCAGAATCTCGTAGGTGCGGTCTTCAAGGCCGAGACGCTCATATTCACGCCGCTTTTTCCAACGCTCCAGCGTGACGCAAAGCGAAATCGGTTTTTGATGGCGAATGGCCCCCACGCCGAAAATGGCGCGGATGTCGATAATGCCAAGCCCTCGGATTTCCATGTGGTGGCCGAGAATTTCATTGGAACGTCCGATGACTTGCTGATTCCGTTTTGAAATTTCCACGATGTCATCCGCCACCAACCGATGGCCCCGTTCAATTAACTCCAAAGCGCATTCCGATTTTCCGACTCCGCTTTGGCCCATTAACAGCGTTCCCACGCTGTACACATCCAAAAGGGTCGCGTGTATCCGTATCTCCGGAGCATTCGCATTTTCAATGTAAACGGTCACCTGACTGGCCACTGTTGCGGTCTTAAAAACAGACTTGAGGACAGGGACATGGACGCGGGTCGCTTCTTCCAAAAAATCTTTCGGAGCCAGCTGGTTTTTGGAAACGATGATGCACGGCATGCGATAAGAAAAAAAGCGCTTTAAATTCCGCCGGCGGGCGGCCCCGTTCAGTTTGTTTAAAAAACGGATTTCCGTTTTTCCGATGATTTGGACGCAGTCAAAAGCGAAGTAGTCAAAAAAACCGGACAAAGCCAGCCCCGGCCGGTGAATCTCGGCAGAGTGAATTTTCCGGGTGAGCGGCACTCCGGGATTCAGCACGCTCATCCTCAGCTGATCTTTCGTATGGTCGTAGAAATTCTGAACGGAAATATAAGCCATCGCGGTCCGGCGTCTAATGGCGTTTTTCTTCTTCGTTTTTGATGAGATGAAACAGTTGGTCAGGCGTCTCGCACCGGCGGATCAGCTCGCAAAAATAAGTGTCGCGAAGCAGGCGCGAAATCTGCGCGAGCGCTTTCAAATGAGGGCCCGCCGTTTCTTTCGGAGCCACCAGAAGAAAAAAGATAAAGACGGGCTCCCCGTCCAAAGCGTCAAAATCAATCCCTTTCTTACTGGTTCCAAGAACGGCAATGAGGCGATTCACTTTGTCCGTCTTTCCGTGCGGAATGGCGATTCCCTGTCCAATGCCGGTAGAGCCCAAATTTTCGCGTTCCACCAGGGTTTTGACGATATTTTTCGGGTCTCCGACATTTTCCACCTGCGCCAAAACAGCCACCAGTTCCTTCAGGGCCTCTTCCTTCGTGGACGCTTCCATTCCGATTTTAATCGCCCTCTTGTCCAAAATCTCAGAAATCTTCATTCACATCCTCCTTAAAAAAGCCGTGTCATTCTGAACGCCATTCAGTGTCATCCTGAGGGCGAAGCCCGAAGGATCTATGCATAGATTCTTCACTTCGTTCAGAATGACAACCAAAACGCTCAGGATGACATTTCGTTACGTGTTTGAAATGTCAGTTATACCAAAACAAAACGTTCGCCCAGATAAATTTCCCTTGCGCGTTTATCCGTCGCGAGAAATTGAGACGTCCCGGACACTTCGATCTTTCCGTCGCACATAATATAAGCACGGTCGGTGATCGACAAGGTCTCCCGAACGCTGTGATCCGTCAGCACGATGCTGAGGCCTTGAGACTTTAATTTCTGCAATATTTTCTGCACTTCAAACACGGCGATCGGGTCCACGCCGCTGAATGGTTCATCAAGCAAGATGAGTGAGGGATTGGTCACAAGCGCACGCGTAATTTCAAGCCGCCGACGTTCACCGCCGGAAAGCGTATAGGCCTTGTGTTTGGCCAAATGCGAAATGTCAAGCTCTTCCAGCAAACGTGTCAGGCGTTTTTCGCGCTCGGTGCGGGGGATATCCAGCGTCTCAAGAATGGCCATGATATTTTCCTCGACGGTCAGCTTTCTAAAAATCGACGGCTCCTGTGACAGATACCCCATCCCGAGGCGCGCGCGTTTGTACATGGGAAGATGGGTGATATCTTCCCCGCGGAAAAGGATCCGTCCGTCATCGGAGGGGATCACGCCCACCACCATATAAAAGGTGGTGGTCTTACCGGCGCCGTTTGGGCCCAGAAGCCCCACAATTTCTCCGCGCGAAATCCTGATCGAAACATGGTTCGCCACGCAGCGGCCTTTATAACTTTTCGTTAACCCATGGGTTTCGAGTAGATACAAGAGAATAATCCTTCCGGCTCAAAACAAGCTAAGTTCGCCTTTTTTTTCGTCGCCCGAATACTCTGCTTCGACGTCGCCGCCCAAAATGACGCGGCCGGTATCAGCCAAATAAACGGCGGTATCGCTATAGGTGGTGTTTCCTTCCTTGCTTTCCACCACCACATTGCCGCGGGCCACGATTTTCGCCACACGGTGAGAAGTCCCGCCATAAAACACATCCATGTAATCCGCCTTAAGTTTCCCGCGGTCATCTTGCGACACCACATTTTTTGAAAAATGAGCGGTGTTGTTCTTATAATCCACATCCAAAGGCCCGTCCGCGGTAATAATGGTCGGCGTCTTGGACGGTGTGTTGGGATCTTGCACCACAACCGTCACGTTCTTTTTGAACGTTACTTTGTGAAGCTCGGAATCGCTTAAAGCGCCCGTTCCTTCCACGTGAATATTGTCTTTTTTCAGCTTGGCGTCAACGTCCGTTCCGATTTGGTTGCTGGAAGGACGAATATCAAGCTGCTCGGTGATCAAGCGGGTGCCGTTTTCAGAAGTGGCCACCACGTTGTTTCTCAGATAAACATTTCCCGTTACCTTGTCGAACGTTCCCTGATCCGCCGTCACTGTCACCGGCGATTCTTCCGCATACGCTTTGGCGATCACGTTAATCAACGCCACGTTGCGGCTAAAAATATCCGCGGAATCCCCGGAAATATCAAGCTCGCGTTCTCCATCGGAGGTATATTTCGAAAATGAAAAGCTGTAAACGCGCTGGGCATTTCCTTCGCCCTCACCGGCATCCAGGCTGAAAAAACCCTTACCGGAGCTGGTCCTGAACCATAGTTTCCATTCAATCAAAGCGCCGTACACAAGCACCAAAATCAGGGTAACCACAAAAAATTTCCTCATCACGTCATTAAACCCTTTCTTCTTCTAACGCTGCCGATTCCGGGGACGTTCGCCAGCGATGATGCATCCAAGCCCATTGCTCCGGGAATCTCCGGACAAAATGCTCTACGACTTCCGACCATGCTGCGGTCATCCGTTCAACCGATTCCTCTTTCGAATGTGCCCGCTTAGGCCATATCGGCTCTTCCACAAACAGCCGATACCCCTTCCCCCAATGAATCAAAAACACGGGCACAATCGCCGCCCCGCTGGCCAGCGCAATTTTGGCGGGCGCGGTGGGCGTCCAAGCCGGTTTTCCAAAAAACGGGACGAATATGCCGTCCACCCGGTCAATGTCCTGATCGGCCGACATCCCCACGACATGATTGGCGCGAAGCTCGGCCAAAACCGTTCGCGGAGGATCGTCGTGATAAATCGTGCGGACCCGCCCGCTCTGTCTCAAACGCACCAGCACGCGGTTAAACGGTTCATAATAAATCTTCCGGGCCACAATACTGCCCGGAAAACCCTGATGCCGGAGAAAAGACGCCAAAAATTCCCAATTCCCGAGATGCCCCGTGAGCGCAATAACGCCCTTTCCGCGGGCCAAAACGTTCTCCAAGTTTCCGGTCCCGTTCTCTAAGGTGACCAAGCGCTGAAATGCTTCACGATCCATCGCCGGGAAACGCAAAACGTCCGCCGCGGTTTCGCCCAAGTGGACAAATACGCGCTCGGCGATTTTAGAAATTTCGGGCTCTGTTTTCTCACCGCCAAACGCTTCACGGAGATGGCGAAGCGTTTTCCGCCGCTCATGCGGCAATACCCAAAAAACAAAACGTCCAACCCCGCGCCCCAAGGCCCCAGCGATGGGGCGCGGCAAAACCAGAAACAACCGCTGGCTCGCTTCAAGAATCAAATACAAGAAAAACCGATACGGTTTGTGCTTGGCCAAAGAGCAGAACCTCGGTTTACACGAACCCAGCTTTTAAAAGATCTTGTACGTCTAATAGCCCGACGGCGCGACCTGATTTGTCAACCACCGGCAGTTCGTCGATTCTCCGGTCCCGGAGAATCTGAAGCGCCTCAGCCGCCAATTTTTCTTCGCCAATGACCGTCGGTTTTTTGGTCGCAAATCTTTGTATCGGCTCCGACAAAATGGAAACCCCGTTTAATTTCAAATGCCGTCTGAGGTCCCCGTCCGTAAAAATTCCTTTTAATTTTCCCCGGCTGTCCACAACCGTGCAGGAGCCCGCCCGGGCACTGGTGATCGCAAGCAGGGCTTTTTCCACCGTTTGATTGCCGCGCACCACCGGATGAGACTTGCCTTTGCGCATTAAGTCTTTGACCTTGAGCAATTTTTTTCCGAGACTTCCGCCGGGATGCAGAAACGCGAAATCTTCCTCCCGAAACCCTTTGCGTTTGGCGAGGCATCCGGCCAATGCGTCGCCCAAAGCAAGCGAAGCGGTCGTGGAAGCGGTGGGCGCCAAATTCCACGGACAGGCCTCCCGCTTGAGACCGACATGCAAAACGACGTCTGAGTTTTTGGCGAGCGTTGAGCTCACATTTCCCGTCATGGCAATCAAGCGCGCGCCGATTTTTTTAATGGCGGAAAGAAGACGGGTGAGTTCTTCCGTCTCGCCGCTGTTGGAAATGGCAAGCACGACGTCATCCGCCGTGACCATTCCCATGTCTCCGTGAAATGCTTCGGCCGGATGAAGAAATAAACTGGGGGTCCCGGTGGACGCAAGCGTGGCCGCAATTTTTCTGGCGATAAAACCCGGTTTTCCCATTCCCGTGACAATGACGCGTCCCTTGATGTGC
This sequence comes from uncultured bacterium, assembly GCA_964373885.1. Lineage (GTDB taxonomy): Bacteria > Omnitrophota > Omnitrophia > Omnitrophales > Danuiimicrobiaceae > CAYJWM01. The sequence goes on from CAYJWM010000006.1 coordinate 12,898, forward strand.
TGTAGAAGATCGAGCGCACGCTCAAAATTGCGGTCGAGCCGGCGGGTCAATTCGCTAATCGCCTGGGATTCAAGCTCCAAGATTTTTTTTGCCAAAAGCCGATCTTGCTTCATTTAGCCACTGTCCTTGGCAACGTCTTTGCACGCGGCGTTTCTTGCTGAGGCAGGGACGGCTTCTCACTGCGAACGGGAGCGGCCTGGCGGATCCCTTTTAAAATCAGGAGCAATTCTTTCAATTGAGAAAGGGGCAGATTGTTCGGGCCGTCTGATTTGGCCGCTTTCGGGTTTTCGTGAACTTCCATAAAAAGCGCATCCGCTCCGGCGGCGATGGCGCAGCGGGAAAGCACAGAAATATACTCCGGTGCTCCGCCGCTTGATGTCCCGAGGCCGCCCGGCGTTTGCACCGAGTGGGTGGCATCGAACACAACCGGATAGCCGAACCCCTGCATCACCGGAATGGCCCGAAAATCGCTCACGAGATTGTTGTAACCGAATGAGGTGCCGCGGTCTGTCAGCAAAATGTTCTGATTTCCGTAAAATTCTATTTTCTCCACAATATTTTTCATGTCCCAAGGAGAAAGGAACTGGCCCTTTTTCACATTGACAATACGCTTCGTTTTTGCGCAAGCCGCCACCAGATCCGTCTGCCGCGAAAGAAAAGCGGGGACCTGAATAATGTCAAGCACCTCCGCGGCCGGGCCCACTTCCTCCACCGAATGAACATCGCTTAACACGGGGATGCCGAACGCTTTTTTCGCTTTCTCGAGAATGCGGAGTCCTTTCTGAAGGCCGGGCCCGCGGAAAGAATGAATCGAAGAGCGATTGGCTTTGTCGTAGCTTGCTTTGAACACATAAGGAATATGCAAAGATTCGGCGATTTTGGCAATGGCTTCGGCATGGCGGAGCACTTCTTTTTCTCCTTCAATCACACAGGGCCCGGCAATTAAGACAAATTGACCGGGGTCCCCGAAGGTGATATTACCCAACCGTACTTGTCTCATGAATCTCCTCCGGTTGATGCTCTTCGGGTTTTGTGCCGTTTTCAGGATGGGAATGGCTGCGTTTCAGCGCGAGCGCTTTTTCAATGAACGCCCGGAACAAAGGATGGGGCCGGTCGGGCTTGGACTGAAATTCCGGGTGAAACTGGCCCGCAATAAACCAGGGATGTTCCTCCAATTCAACAATCTCGACCAATTTTCCCGCCGGATAAATCCCCGTGAAACGGAACCCTTTTTTCTCAAACGGCTCGCAGTATTTATTGTTGAACTCATAGCGGTGGCGGTGGCGTTCATACACCTGCTCGGATTTATAGGCCTCATAGGTCAGCGTGTTCTTCTTGATTTCGCATGGATAAGCCCCGAGGCGCATGGTTCCGCCGAGATTGGAAATTCCTTCCTGCTCCTCGAGGAGACTGATGACCGGATAGGGCGTTTTTTTGTTGAATTCGGTGGAATTGGCGCCTTTAAAATCCAGCGCGTTCCGGGCAAATTCAATCACCGCGCATTGCATTCCGAGACAAATCCCGAAAAACGGGACCTTGTTTTTCCGGGCATACTCAATGGCGCGTATTTTTCCCTCAATCCCGCGCGAGCCGAATCCTCCCGGTACCAAAATACCGTCCACTTTGTCCAAATGTTTTACAATCTGCCCCTTGCTCAAACGCTCCGAATTAATCCCTTTAATCACGACACGGCAATCGTTGGCAATGCCGCCGTGTCTTAGCGCTTCATAAATGGACTTATAAGCATCGAGATGGCCGATGTATTTTCCGACCAAGCCGATCACCACCTGATGTTTGGGATTCAAAATGCGGTTCACCACGTCTTTTTTCCAATCATTCAAATTGCCGGCGCGGTATTCCAAATGAAGGTAGCGGCAAATGACCTGATCCAGGCCCTGATCTTTAAACATGAGCGGAACTTCGTAAATCGACCGGACATCGCGGGCTTCAATCACAGCTTCTTGACTGACATTGCAGAAAAGAGCGATTTTGGAACGGAGCTCTTTGGAAAGCCGTTTTTCCGTGCGGCATAAAAGCACGTCGGGCTGAATGCCGATTTCGCGCAATGTGCCGACGCTGTGCTGGGTGGGTTTCGTCTTCAGTTCACCGGCGGCGCGGATGAAAGGAACCAAAGTTAAATGAATGAACATGGTATTGTCCCGCCCCACTTCCCGCTGAAACTGCCGTACCGCTTCCAAAAACGGCAGCGACTCAATATCGCCGACGGTTCCGCCGATTTCGCAAATGACCACGTCAAAACGCTTGCCGCGCGAGACGGCGCGGATTCTCGCCTTAATTTCATCCGTAATATGGGGCACCACCTGGACGGTACCGCCCAAATAATCGCCCCGGCGCTCTTTGGTGATCACCGTGTAATACACCTGACCTGTGGTCATATTGCTCAGCCGGCCGATGGGGCCGTTGGTGAAACGCTCATAATGGCCCAAATCGAGGTCCGTTTCGGCGCCGTCCTCGGTCACATACACTTCCCCATGCTGATAAGGGCTCATGGTGCCGGGATCGACATTGATATACGGATCGAGTTTCTGCATCGCAACCTTCAAACCTTTTGTTTCCAAAAGCTTTCCGATGGAAGCGGAAGCGATGCCTTTGCCGAGAGAAGAAACCACTCCTCCCGTAATAAAAATATACTTAGGCATGTCTTGTTCCCGCTTTCGCAAGCGCCGTCAATTGTCCCTGCACCATGTTCAAATCCTCTTCCGTGTCCACGCCGATGGAATCATGAATGGTTTCAACCAATTTGATTCTGAACCCGTTTTCCAAAACCCGCAGCTGCTCCAATTTCTCGCGCTCTTCCAACGCAGAAGGGCCCCAGCTCACAAATTGAAGCAAAAAGTCCCGCCGATACCCGTAAATCCCAAGATGCTTAAAATAATCCGCGGCGCGCTTTTGGCGGTCATGCGGGATGGGAGAGCGCGAAAAGTAAAGCGCGTAACCCGCCCCGTCTTTCGTGACCTTGACCACATTCGGATTTACAAACTCAGCGGGATCTTTCTTCCGAATGCAAGCCGAAGACATGTTGCAGTCCGGATCGCCTTGAAGCACGCCGACCACTTGATCCACCACTTCCGGACGCATCAGCGGTTCATCACCCTGTAAATTAACAATAATTTCGGCCGGAATTTTCCGCGCCACTTCCGCAATCCGTTCCGTCCCGCTCGTATGATGCGTTCCGGTCAAAACCGCTTCGCCGCCGAACGCCTCAACGCAGCTTTTAATCGACTCGTGATCGCATGCCACCAGCACCCGTCCCACAGACTTTGCGCTTTTCGCGTGCTCGTAAGCGAATTGAATCAGCGGTTTCCCGTCGATGGTCCGAAGCAATTTTCTGGGTAGCCGCGTGGACTCCAAACGGGCCGGAATCACGCACAGCACCTCAGCCCGAGGCATGTGCGAACGTCCGTCCTTTTCGCGTGGAAAGTTGTTGGGAACATGATGCTCTCAATTCTTCCCGGGTCAATGTGGCCGTCCCCAATTTTCCCACCACCACTCCCGCAGCAAGGTTGGAAAGAATCGCGGCTTCCTTCATGCCGGCCTCACCCGCCAAAGCCATCGCCAAGACGGCAATCACGGTATCTCCGGCTCCGGAAACATCATAAACTTCCTGTGCCACCGTCGGTATTTTCGTGGCCGCTCCGTTTTTCTCAAACAGCATCATGCCCTCTTCGCCCAGCGTCATCAACACCGCCTCGCAGGCAAATTTTCTAAGCAGCTTCCTGCCGACTTCTGAAATTTCCGGAACAGGCCTGCCGTTTTCAACGGCCCCGTAGGCGCTGAGCGCTTCTTTTCGGTTTGGGGTAATCACCGTCACGCCTTGGTAATAAGAAAAATGCCTCTCCTTCGGGTCGACCAGGATGGGTTTTTTAAGCGCCTTGGCTTTTTTAATCACGGCCGTTAAAAGTTCCGGAACAATCATTCCTTTTCCATAATCTTCGATAATGACCACATCGATTTTCGGAAGCGTTCTCTCGATGAATTTAATCGCTTGTTTTAATTCCTGAGCGCTGATTTGGCGGGTATCCTCCCGGTCAAAACGGACCACTTGTTGAGAGTGGGCGATGACGCGGGTTTTTAAAGTGGTGGGGCGTGAAACATCGTAAATCATGCCCGCCGTTTCGACGCCTTCCCGGCGCATCGCTTTCACCAGCATACGCCCGCGAAAATCACGCCCGATCAAACCGCAGGGATAAACCGTCCCGCCCAAGGTCCGGATGTTATTGGCCACATTCAGCGAGCCGCCCGGAACAAAAGATTCCCGTATCACATTGACCACGGGAACAGGCGCTTCCGGTGAGATCCGCTCGACCGTCCCCCATACAAATTCGTCCAAAATACAGTCTCCAATCACGAGAATTTTGGTGTTGGAAAAACGGCTGATAATTTCGGCGAGTCGCCCTTCCTTTTTTTTAAAGGACGTAAGATTTTTTTGGGAAGCGCGGGTTTTTACGTTAGTCATTTGTTTAAAGTCACTTACGCCATTTTAGCATCAATGGCTAATCTCAGTAACCGTTCAGTTTATCATTCATAAGATTAGGTGTCAATTGACCGAAAATCAAGCGTTTGAGGCCCGAAATTTTAAACCAAAAGGTAAGCAAATTATCCTTGGGCCCGATTCTAATCCGGCTGATGGAATAAAGCGTTTCGGGTCTGCCTTTTAAGTTTTTTCGCGCAGTCGTAAATGCAAGGCGATAACCCGCTTCTTCCACCAGCTTCCTAACGGCATCATTGAATGCCCCGGTGGGATAACAAAAATAATCGACCGGCAGTCCCAAGGCTTTTTCCAACTTTTTTTTGGATTCCGTGATTTCGAATTTTGCTTGCTCGGGACTAATTTCGGTCAATATGGGGTGGGTAAGGGTGTGAGCCCCCAAAGTAACCAACGGATGCGATTTCAGTTTTATCACTTCTTCCAATGTCATGCCTCCCAATTCTCTTCCGCTCAACACATGCCTCCAAATTAAAAAATTAATCACCGGAATCTGATAGCGTTCTAGAATAGGGAAGGCATACTGCAAAAAGGTTTCATGTCCGTCATCAAACGTCACGACTATTTCCCTTCCTTTCGCCTTCTCCTTACCTGATTTAATTTTGTCAAATTGAGGCACGGAAATGGGGCGGAACCCAAATGTTTTTAAAAACCACATCTGGCGGTCAAGGGACGGGGTACTCACATGAAGAGGATCGTTGGTACCGGCCAATTGGGGAAGAACGAAATGATACATTAAAATGGGAATGAATCCTTTCGGAGGAAGCGACCCAAAAATAAAACCGCCCGCCAAAAGAAAAATAAGGACAATGGCGAGTAACCGGCGTTTTAAAACGAATCTTTTTCTACCGGCCTTCATAAGCCACCAAAACCACATTTACCGAACCCAAAACCGGAATTTTTGTTTTCATTAAAAGCGGGAGCCGTTTGTCATCGGTGCTCATCCAGCCGGTCATTTTGCCGCGCTGAACAAAAATGCCTTGAAATTTCACCTGCGGCTCAAGCTTCACCGCTTCAAAAATCCCCAATCCATCAATATGGACCCGTTCCCGTTCGAGAATTTTAACCGCGAATTTCCAATTGCGCTCATCGGTATTGATCGGAATGGTCACCGTCCCGCCCGTTTCCATCGGCTGGACCCGAAACCAATAGGTGGCGGACACCAAATCCTGCGTATTTTTGGGAATCAACATTTGTTTTTTCTCCCCGCTCCGTTTGGAAAGATAAACCGCCTGATGTGCCTCCTGATCGAACTCCATGACCTCATCCGCCCGGTACCGTCCTTCCCTCAAAGTCTTCTCGTAACGAAGGGAGTGAAAATGTTCCACATCAATATAACTGTGATGCTCGTCGCGAACGGGGTACACCAAATCGATCACCGAATTCGAGCGCACCAAGACCGCAATGTGATAGGCTTTCCGTCCTCGCATTTCTTCAATTCCCTTAAGCACCGCTTCCGCCGTTCCCACTTCCATCCCAAGCCATCGAATGCTAAATTTGAGTTTCTCCCCATCACGGATTTTAACGGCGGCCTTTTCCACTTTTACGGGCGGTTCCTGGGCCTCCTTTGATTCCTTCACCTGAATTCCGCTGCAACCGGAAACGGAGAACGCAAAGAGTGAAGCGAGAAGCGTGATCGCCGAATAGCGCTTCATCCTGAGGCCTCTTTCGTATACAGCTGCTCAAAAAATCCGCGCGATGTCAATTGATTCAAAACGAAATCGGGCATCAATTCATTTAAACATTCCACACCCACACAATCGGTGTTGTAACGCATGCTCTGATAACACGGCCGGCAGGCGGGCCCTGTATGGGTAATGGCCTGAGCAAGCACATGAGGGGGATAAGGGCCGTACACGGCGGGATCAACCGGCCCATAAAAAGCGATCAAGGGCGTGTTCACGGCACGGGCGATATGGACAAGGCCTCCGTCATTGGCCACGAGCAGCGAAGCGCGTTCCATAAGGGCGGCTATTATTCTGATGGGAAAGGCGCCGCAAAGATTATAAATATTCCTGTCACGAAGTTGTTCCAAAAGCTGCTTTCCCAAAAACTGTTCGCTCTTCCCCCCAAAGACAAGCACCGAGTTAAAAAAAGATCCGTGACGGCCGCGGAGGGCACGCACCAATTGCGCAAAAAAACCCACCGGCCAGCGCTTGAGCCGCGCGTCTTTGCCCCAAGATTCACCTCCGCCTGGAGCGACGGCGATAAAAGATGAGTTGAGAATGCCGAGCCGATTCAATATTTCGACGCCTTTTTCGCGATCTTCACGGCTTAAAAAAAGCTCAAGCCCGCTCGGCATTCCGTCGATCGAAAACAGTTTTACCAAATCCTTATAATATTCAACCACAGGTTTGTTTTTATATCCCTCCGGTAGGTCCAATTTGTGGGTCAAAAGGGCGCCGCGATTTTTAAAATTAAAACCGATCCGCTTGGGAATCCCCCAAAGCAACCACGCACAAAAAGCATATTGATTCCCGAGCGAAAGATCAAAAACGGCGTCATAACGATTGCGCCGAAGCTGCCAGGACAACCTGGAAAACTCTGAACTTTTACCTTTCGTTTTGCTCCAATTAAAAATCTGACTCACGAACGGGTGACACTCAAAAAGTTCACAGGCGCGGCCTCCGAGCAAAAGATCAATGCGCTCCACGCCGTATTCTTTTAACGCGCGGATCACGGGCGTCATGAACAGGGCGTCTCCGATTCCGAACGGATTAATCAGCAGAACGCGCTGGAATGGTTTGGGCTTCATATTTTTTCGCTTCCTCAATTACATCAGACACCGAAAGTTCTTTCAGACACAAAAAATCGATTTGGCACCGGTGCGCCAGGCACTCGACACATCCCACATCTTTTTGAATATAGGAACTGTTTTTTGAGATCGGTCTCCAGCGGGCCGGATTTAAACCCACACGGTTTCTCCCGAAAATGGAAATCACGGGTGTCCCCACCGCGCTTGCGACATGAACCGGCCCCGAATCATTTGAAATCAGGAGACGGGCGCCTCTCAAAAGCCAGCCGAGCATTCCGATGGTCAACCGGCCGGCCAAATTCACGGCGGGCTCTCTCATGGCCGTTTCCATCTGACGCGCATGCTCTATCCCTTTGTTTTCGCCGATCATCACGGGCAAAACGCCTTGTTTCCGGGCGAGTTCATCCGCAAGCCGGGCAAAGCGTTCCGGCGGCCAGATTTTAGAAGGACAGCTCGCACTTGGATGAAAGACAAAATAAGGACGGCTGTATTCCCGAAAGATTTGCTTTAAGTCGCGCTCATCTTTTTCTTTCAACGGAACATAAAGGCGGAATTCGTCCGGCCGCGGGACCTGAATGAACCCGAGAAGGTCAAAATTGCAATCTGCCTCATGCCGCCTGCCGTACTGTTTGGTTTCCGCAATTGAATGAGTCAACGCAAAACGATATTTCATGTCATAGCCAATGCGGACGGGGATTCCCGCCAGCCACGAAAGAAGGTGCACGCGGTTTGCAGGATTTAAATGAATCACGGCATCAAACCTTTGTCTTTTCAGCTCAGATACAAAACGAAGATGATTCCACAAGCCCCTTTCACTCCCCTTTTTGTCATACACAATCACCCGGTCAATCCAAGGATTTCCCGTCACGATCGCTTCGGTTTTTTTTGCTGCCAAAACCGCCAGATAAATTTCAGGATATTTTTTCTTGAGCTCATAAAACACAGGGGTTGAAAGAATAACATCGCCGAACCGATCCGTGCGTGCGATGAGAATGCGCTTGAGTTTGGAGCCGTCAATGGGTGGGAGCATGCAAAAGTTCCTCACAGGCCTCAATCACCGCCCGGGCCGGCAAATCGTCCAGACAAATCCGCCGCGGAAGCCGGCACTGGGCTTGTTCACAGGGCGTGCAATCCAAACGGAGCCGCACGACACGGCGCCCCTGGCCGAAACGTCCGTATTTCATTTCATCCGTGGGGCCGAAAATAGAAACGGCGGGGCACTCAAGCTCGTTTGCCAAATGCATCGCGGCGCTGTCATTGGCCACAACCAAAGCCGCCTCGGAAATGAGGCCGGCCAGCTCCCTTAAGCTCAATGCGCCGATCAAACTTGTGACCGGTTTGGCAACGGCCTCTTCCACCTGTTTGACCGCGTCGTATTCGCTTTTGTCCCCCACCAGAATAACCGTTCTCCCCGAGTGCCAAAGATGCCGCGCCGTTTCGGCAAAACCGGAAACCGTCCAGCGTTTGACGCCGCTTCGCGCCCCCGGCGCCATCACAATAAACTCCCGATTCTTTTTGCCGAGGGAAAGGCCCGCTTTCTCAAACGCCCACTGCTTTTCTTCTTCCGAAAAAAAATGAAATCGATTGGGGCCCTCCGGAACAGGAAAAAGAAAACGGATTCGATTCAAATGCCGCTCGCGCATCGATTCCCATTCTTTCTGTTCGATTCGAAGCGGCGTCCGGTACCGCGGCCAAATCAAAAGCCCAATGGCGGTGTCTCTCAAATCAATCACAAGATCAAATCTCTCCTTCCACAGTTCGAACACAAGCTTGATCGTTTGATTCCAAGGAGCATGCTTGTCAAAGACGATCAATTGATCAAAGGTGCGGCTGCCCTTCAAAATCGGCTCGGCTTTCGGCCCCGCGATCACCGCCAAAAAAGCATGGGGAAAACGTTCCCGCAAAGCCCAAATCACGGGCGTCGTCAGCACCACGTCCCCGATATTGCTCAGGGAAATCACTAGTATTTTCTTAATTTTTTCCGTATCAATTGTGTGAATCATAAATCTCCGTAGCCAAGCCATTTCTCTCCGCTTCCCTGCGCGCGGCCGTTTTACGGCGGCTGCGTAGCAAAAACGGCCGTGCTCGGCCTGTCGCGAAAAAATTCAAGCCGCCATTTTTTCGCTCGAAGGCGCTTCGAGAAACGGCTTGGCTACTCTCGAAGCAGTGTAGAATCATTTTTTAGCTACGCAATTCGTAACCACATTTTGGACATGTTTTAAATGTAAAAAATTGAAAAAGCCCGCCGCCGAAATAGGTTAAAATATGACAACCGCATTTTGGACAATTCAGAACCAACCAAAAGAAAGCACTGGTAAGAAAATAAATAAGATACGGGGAACATAAGAGAAAGCCCTTTTTCAAAGATAAATGTGCTAACTGGGAAAGTGATTTCCAAAAATAAATGGTATAACCAATCAGAAGAAGAAAGCTGACAATTATGAAACATTCACAATAAAACAAAGTTTTTTCAAAAAACTTGTCTTTCATATACAAATTACCTCCAATAAATACGCTTGTTAATCATTAATAACTGCTCTTTTTTCTGAAAAATAGCGAGGCGTTTCTCGAAGCGCCTCGATTATCTCAAAAAAATGGACGCAGTTAATAAAAAATCTGTTGCTTCGAGCGGCGTTGACAAGCCCTCGATTTCCAGGTCGAAATCGAGGGCGAGGAACCGAGCGAGCACGGCTGATTTTTGCTTAGCCGGACGGGCTAAAATCAGCCGCGCGCAGCGTCCGCGAGAGGCAATCAGGTTTTTTATAATTCTCATTTTGTTTGCAATGATCCTTGATCGAGCAAATGTTCTTTTTGTATGGTCTCGAACACCTCATCCGGCGCCAGACGCTCCAGCCAGGTGCCGTACGGAAACTTTTTCCCATACCACGGTGCGGTTTGCCCCTGCGGAACATAATGAATGACTACATTCTTTCCTTTGCCCAAAGGGCCGGTGCGTTTGGGATCTGTGGGCCCAAAAATGCCGAGCACATTGGTTCCGACGCCGCCGGCGATATGAATGGGGCCCGAATCATTGGAAATGACCAGCTTGCAGAGCGAAAAAAGCGCACCCAATTCGCGAAGCGTTGTGTTGGCGCAAAAAGAAAAAACGGACTTTCCTTGATTCATCTCAAGAATTTTCCGGGCAAGCGGCTCGTCCTGATCGCTTCCGGTGACAATCACTTGGACGCCGTATTCATTCACAAGCCGCTTTGCAAGCGCGCCGAAATGTTCCGCCGGCCATCGTTTGGGCTCCCAATTGGCGCCGGGATTGACCGCAACCAGATGTTTTGAATAAATGCCGCGCTCTTTCAATTTTATTTGTACCGCATGAAAGTCTTCAGGGGTAAAAAAGAAATCATAAGCATAATCGCCGTCCACCCGGAGGCCGGAGTCCCTCAAAAGGTCCAAAAAATACTGGGTGTCATGCGAAGCGCGCGGCATTCGTTCCCGAACGGCCCGGGTCAATAAAAAACCGCGGCTTTTGGTGCCGTATCCGATGCGTTTTTTCGCGCCTCCAAGCAGAGAAAGTAAAGCGCGGGTAGCGGAACGATGAAATAAATAAGCCCGGTCAAATTTTTTACTTCTTAGCTTTTGAACAAAACGCCATTTCGCCCAAATACTTCTGTCGCCCCCTCGTTCATCAAAAGGAATCAGCTCATCCACATGAGGGTTCGCGGCGAGAATCTCCACGCAGCGTGGGGGCAAAACGACCGCAAGATGGGAATCCGGAAAATTTTCCTTGAGAACGCGCAAAGCGGGCGTCTCAAACAACACATCCCCCAGCCAATTTTTCGTGAAGACGAGGATGTTCATCGGTCAAGCTGCTCTTTGACTGCTTCAAACACTTCATCCACAGTAATGCTGCGGAGGCACTTAAGTTTTTCCTGATTCGCGCAAGTTCCCCGATAACACGGCTGGCATGGGATCCGTTTGACCAAAACAACGTGATCCACTCCCGGAGGCATATGGCGTTTCGGCTCTGTCGGACCAAACAGGGCGACGATTTTGGTCCCCACGGCACTTGCAATGTGAAGCGGCGCGGTATCGCCGGTCACAATCACATCCAGCTGTTTCACCGAACTGGGGAGTTGGGCCAGCGTCGTTTTCCCCGTGATGTCAATGATACTGCCGGAATTAATATCCCGAAAAGCACGGGCCAGCGGTTCATCCTCCTGGGTGCCGAGAAGCACGACACGGCAATCAAGCTCCCGGACCAAGCGTCCGGCAAGCTTCAAAAAATATTCAAGCGGCCATTGCTTGGTCGCCCATTTGGGACTTGCGCCGAGCACGAATCCGACGCAGGGTTTGGGAGGAAATCCGGATGTTTTTCCGAACAAACGCACAAAATATGCGTCCTGGTCCGGCTCTGTCCAGAGCTCCATTTGGTCGTCATAATGAATGACTCCGGCACGTTTCAACACTTGAAACTGATGCTCCACAGGAGCGAGCTGGCGGTCCCAGGACAAAACGGGGTGCGTCAGCAAATACCCCGTCCCACCTCTGCGGTAGCCGTACCGCATCGGAATGCGCGCCAGAAAAGCAAGCCAGTGGGTCTGCCAATTGTTTTGAAAATCGATTGACATATCGAATGAAGCACTGCGCAGTTTTTTGCTGATCGAAAGAATCTGCCTCCACGGCATCCGGCGGTCCTGACGGTTAAAACAAATCAGCTCATCCAAATAAGGCGAGCGTTCCATTAAAGGAATAAGCCGGGAATCCGCCAAAAGCGTGAGATGGGCTTCCGGAAAACGCTTGCGAATCATGCGAAAGCTGGGGACAGCCAGCACCAGATCTCCGAGCGCTCCCAATTTGGCAATTAAAATCCGCTTTTCGCGCCTCACTTCCTGATACACCCGGCAGGTTTTTTCCACCATTTGGTCCAAGGTAAATTCCTGCTCTACTTTTCGGCGAAGCGCACAGGCAAACGTTTTTGATGCGGTCCGGTTCAACAAAAGCCGCTCCATGGTTTGCGCCATTTCTTCTTCATCTTCGGGGGAAAACAAAAGCCCCGTTTTCTCATGGTCCACCACATCTAAAATGCCGCCGATTCGGGAAGCCGCCACTGCCGTTCCGACCGCCCCCGCCTCGATCAACACGCGGCCAAAGGCCTCCGGAATTTTGGAGGAAAGCACCAAAAGATCCGCTTCTCTCACAAGCTCCGGCACATCTCTGCGCGTGCCTAAAAACTTGATTTGAGATTCAAGTCCGAGCCGGCTCACCATCAATTTGAGCCCGCGAAAATAGCCCTCCTTGCCCGAATCGGGGGCCCCCACAATCCACGCTTCCACATTCGAAACGCGGCGGCTCAATAAATGGACTGCGCGGATAAATTCTTCATGACCCTTGATCGGAGTGATTCTGCCGATATTGATGATCTTGAAATTTCCCTTTTGCGGCCTGTCGTATTTGTCTGGGGCAAACGGATAGAGGCCTAAATCCACGCCGCGGTGAATCAACGTCACGCGCTCGGGCGGCACTTCAAAGTCGTCAATCATGCGCCTTCCGATGGAATGAGAAATCACAATCACCCGCTTCCCCCATCCCATGACGCGGCTTAAGAAATGTTTGGAATAATAACCGTGGCAGGTCGTGACAAAATCACAGTTCGTGCGGCGCGCGGCAAGATAGGCAAGCCAGGCCGGGACACGGCTTCGGGCATGAATGATGTCGATGCGCTCGCGCTCCAAAAAAGAGGTGATCGTTTTAACCAGCGCCAGGGACATGACGGATTTCTGATGAACCGGCAATGAAACATGAGGAATGCCGGATTTAATCAGCTCCGCCACTAACGTACCGCCGTTTGAAATGACATAGGGCTCATCGCCGCGCCGCTTAAGCGCTTTCGCTAAATCAACCGTTCCGGTTTCAACGCCTCCCACATTCAGTTCCGGCAAAATTTGCGCGATTCTCACAAGAGGTTCCTCAGCGCTTCCTGAATTTTCTTGGATTCAAGATGACGAATGCCACTCGGGCCGTTTAAATTCAGACGCCCAAGTTCGGATTTAAAATGGTCGAGATCCGCCACCGAAATGAGCGAATGAGAAAGAAGCGTTTCCTGAAAGCGGACATGTTTTGCGGACAACTTTCCGTTCCCGAGTTTCATCACCAAAACGTGTTTTCCCGAACCTACCGCTTCTGAAGTCATGGAAATGCTGTCCTCGGTCACCACGGCCGCATCGGAAAGTGCCAGCATCCCGTAGGCCGCATTCGGCCTATTTTGTTCGTTCGCGATAATCAACAACTTGCAAGAGGGATGCGTTTGAAAAATGCGCTTGATCATCTCGCTTGTCTTCGGGTCGGTGCGTCTTGAGGTGGTGATGAGCAGCTCAAGACCCGCTTCCTCGGCGCAAGTTTTAAGTTCCTCGAGCCATTTTTCAAACCGGCGGGGTTCAAAACGGTATGATTTGGTGTTCCCTCCGACAAATACACTGATTCTTTTGGCCCTCTCTGAGCTTTCGTTGACCACTTCTTTAAGCTCTTCGGCGGAAGAACGCAGCAATTGGTCGTCGATTTTGTTGGGAGCCAACAGGGTGCGAACCACCGTCTTGCCGTCCTTTAAAAACTGATCGTGCGCGGGAACGATCAAAAGATCAAACCAATCGGAACGGTAAGGAAAGGGCGGCCTCATCAACACGACGGATTTGGCGAGGTTTTCGCTTTTTAGCAAGAGATTCATCGGTACGAGACCGGCGCCGGCGGAAATAATGAAATCTGCATGCGTGTTCTGAAGCGCTTTGGCACACTCGCGGCTTACAAAGAATTTTAGAATACCGAGATGCCCTTGAGCAAACGGCCGGAAGAGAAAGGCGAAGGCGAAAAAAAGTTTTTGATGCCATGCGCTTTTAAAGCGCACGTCGACGGACCGGAATTCAAACTCATACCGGGGAAGCATATTCCCAAGCTGTTCAAACTGACTCTGAACGGCTTCGGATTGATGCTCATGGCCCGCCCGGCCGTCTTTTAAGAACAAAACGCGTTTGGTAAAACAGTGTTTCCAGCGTTTGTACACCCAAAGCCATTGATCGGGATATTGGCGAATCCACTTCTCGAGCAGTCGATAATAACTTTCAAGACACTTCTCCACGTCGCATTCCTCATGACCATTTGAGGCAAACAAAAACGGCTCCTCGATAAAAATTTCATGCCGCGGCCCCTTTGTCCGGACCATAAAACACGGCAGCACGGCGGAACCCGTCCGCTTTGCGATTTTAAAAACACCGGCAGGAGCCGTCGTTTTCCGGCCGAAAAAACGAATCGGGCTGCCGTCCCGTCCTCCGGAAAGATCCCCAAGCGCCCCGACCATTCCGTGGTTTTGAAGCACCCGGATGAAGCCCCGCACGTCGCTGGTCCCTTTTTGGATCGCAATGGAACCGTGCGAACTCCGAAGCTCATTCAAAAAATCATTGAGCCGGTTGTGTTTCTGGGCCCTTGCCAGCACGGTCATCGGCTGGCCGTGAAGGGCAGCCAAAATCTGCGTTAATTCCCAATTGCCGAAATGGGGCGTCAATAAAACCAGCCCCCGGTTTTGGCGCCTGGCTGCTTCATAACGCTCGCGATGATGCGCCGTAATAAACCGGTCAAAATAACGCTGATCCATCTTGGGGAAGCGTAGCATTTCCACCACGTTTTGGGCCAGATGCTGAAAATGGCGGCGGACGATTGCATTCCGCTCCCGGGCGTCGCAGCTCGTTTCAAAAGCGGCTTTTAAATTCACGTAAGCCAATTTTCTCCGGCCGCTTGTGTGAAAGGCGACGGTACCGAAAAACCGCCCCAGTCCCAAGGCCCATTCAAGGGGAAGGGCCTGTAGAAAAAAACTCAGGCAGCGGACAAAAACAACTGCTATCGAATCAGCCCATTTTCCCATTTTGAACCAATTCATCCAGCCGCCGCGCCAGCACGTCTTCACCCGACGTAAAACGCAGGCGCACCTTCAACACCAAAGGCCTGAAAATTTTATTCATCAGCTCCTCGCACCGGAAAAAATCCTTCTCGGTCGTCACGATTTCTTCTGACCCGCTCGATTCCTTCATGTCGCGTATTTCCTTAAGCTCCTGTTCCGTATACATATGATGGTCGCAAAATTCAAAGTTACGGGCCGTTTTAAGCCCGATGTGATTGAGCAGCATTTGAAACGACCGGGGGGTTCCAATGCCCGAAAAAGAGGTTACCCGCTCCCCTTCGAGCCGTTCGGGGTGAAGCCGTTCCCGCGAATAAGGGCGGTAAAAATAAAGGGGCTCGTGATACGCCTCTACAAAGGGGGCCTGGCCGCCGGCAATTTCCCGAATGGTTTTCTTAAGCCGATCGAGTTCCTGTCTCGGTTTCAAATTCACGTCATTTAACACAATCATCGAGGCGCGTTTCAAAGCTGCCAACGGTTCCCTTAAAATACCGTGCGGGATCAACGACCAATTGCCGAACGGATTCAACGCGTTGATCACGACAATATCCAAATTCCGATGAAGCCGCCAATGCTGAAAGCCGTCGTCTAAGATGATCACGTCGGCCGGACCGGAACGCAGCGCTTCCCCGCCGGCTTTAAACCGGTCCTTTCCAATCCCGAACCTTGCCTCCGGCAGTTTCCGGGCAAGTTCTTTGCTTTCATCTTCGCCGTAACCGCGGGCGAGAATCAAAGGTGTTTTCGCCCGATTCAAATAAAAACGCGCGATGTGCTCCACCAAGGGCGTCTTCCCCGCCCCGCCCCACACCAGATTGCCCACGCTGATCACGGGGAGTTGAAACGCATGCCGCTTCAGCATTCCCACTTGATAAAGCGATCTGTGCACCGACACACCAGCTCGATAAAAAAGAGAGCCCGCACTCAAAAAAGGTTTTAATGCAAAAGCCCATCTTCCGGCAGAGGGGTGGCCTTCCGCAACCAGCCGGAAATAATTACGCGTGTTCATGGATCACCTGAAAAGTGTCATCCCCGAATGTTTTTATCGGGGATCCGACGGATTCCCGATTAAAGATTTCGGGAATGACAGGGTTCGTGAAGGTTCATGATTTGAAATCCAGTTTGCGACATAGTCAAGGGTTCGCCCGGTGGCGCCTTTCATAGACTCAACGACTTGAAACGCCCGGCTTCCCATTTGTTTTCGGACATTTTGTTCTTGAAAAAGCAAATATACTTTTTGAAAAAGCTCCTCTTCGGAACGCACCTCAAAAGCCGCTTCTTCCTCATCCAAAGCCCGATAAATACCCTGAAAATTAAACACATGAGGCCCGTGAAGGACGGGCTTTTTCTCCAAAGCCGCCTCGATCGGATTTTGGCCGCCGTGCCTAATCAAACTGCCGCCTACAAACGCCACATCCGCGAGCGCGTAAATCGAAGCCAAAATACCCATCCGGTCTATCAGAAGAACGTCCCAGGAGGTGGAAGCAAGCTCTCCGCCGGTAGACAGATTTGAAAAAAGTTGAAACGGAAGCTTTTGTTTTACAATCAAGTCCGCCACCTGTTTTGTCCGCTCCGGGTGTCTCGGCGCCAAAATCAGCCGTACATTCGGAACGTTTGATTTTAAATGGCGAACTACGTTTAAAAGCATTTCCTCTTCCCCGCGATGGGTGCTTCCCCCGACCAAAATCAGAGCTTCCCGTGGAATATGAAGCTCTCCTCGCGAATAAGCCGCGTTTCCGTTCCGGATGGTTTGCACCGGATCAAATTTCATATTTCCCGTGTCAAGCAGTTTCTCAGGGGCCATCCCCAAATCCTGAAAAAACCTGCAGTCGCGCTCCGATTGGGCCAAACAAAATGAAAGCTTCCGAAGCATGGCCCAAGTCCAAAAACGCACCAAGCGGTAGCGCCAAAAAGCGCGCAGCGAAATCCGGCCGTTCATGATCCCGATCGGGACCCGCGCGCGGGAAACTTCGGAAATAAAATTGGGCCATATCTCGGTTTCCATCAGCAGAACAAGTCTGGGGCGAATGGCGCGAATAGCGCGCCTGACCGCAAAACTTAAATCAAACGGAGCGTAAAAAGACATCAGCCGGTCAAACGGCAGTTTTTTGGCCACCGAATAACCGGTCGGAGTAGTGGTCGAAAGCGCTACCGCCCAGTCCTCATACTGGGCCAGAAACCGTTCCAGCCACGCCCGGGCCGCCATCACTTCCCCCACGCTGACGGCATGGAGCCACACGGTTTTCTTCCCTTCAAAAAATTTCTCGAACCCTTGAGGAAATATTCCGAATCGCTCACGGAGAAGCCCGACCGCATCATCTGCCTGGTTCAATCGAATCAAAAATTTCGGAATCGAAATGAACGCAAAAAGAAAAAAGATAAAATTATAAATCCAGCTCATGCTCTCGGGTGTGCCTGATCGTAAACTTCGCGCAAGCGCTTGGCGGTTACATGGGTGTAAATTTGGGTCGTGGAAAGATGCTCATGGCCTAAAAGCTCCTGAACGCTTCTTAAGTCCGCCCCTCGGTCCAGGAGATGCGTGGCGAACGAATGCCGGAGCGTGTGGGGAGACACTTTCTTCTGAAGCTGGGCCTTGCGCGCGTATTTCAAAATAATCCGCCGCACGCTCCGGTCCGTCAGGCGCGTCCCGCGGTGATTGATGAAAAGCGGCGTGGCGCTTTGGCTTAAACGATTCGGAAGCGAGTCCCGGTATGCCTTAATGGTTTCGTCCGCGCAAGAACCGATCGGAACAATGCGCTCTTTTTTCCCTTTTCCCCGGACTTTCAAAAGCCCGCTCAACAGATCGATATCCGGAGTGTCCAATCCGACCAGTTCGCTCACCCGTATTCCCGAACTGTAAAGCGTCTCCAGAATGGCGCGGTCCCGCTTGATTTCCCACGCTTCGCCTTCAGCCGCTTCAATTAAGCGCTCTGTTTCATTGAGCTCAAGAAAAGACGGAAGCCGTCTATCACGCTTGGGTGTCACAATGCTGGAGGCGGGGTTCGCCTCCACCAAGTGCTCCCGCGTCAGATATTTGAAAAAGGACTTGAGGCAGGCCAATTTCCGGGACATCGTGCTTTTCAAATCTTCTTTTTCCTTGAGGAACGCTAGAAATTTCCGGATTGCGAGGTAATTGATGTCGCGAAGCGAGCAGGAATTGCCTAAAAATTCGAAAAATTCTCTCAGATCGCTCCGGTAGTTTTTAATCGTGTGCGGCGAAGCGTTTTTTTCGGCCTCAAGAAAATTTAAAAATCGGTCCGCATGAGAATCCATGCCGCGGGGTCCTTTTATAATCCGGAATCTAATCCGTCATTGCCGGAAAGTGTTTCCTCAGAAGTTTCAGAATCTCCGGACGTGTCTTTTGAGGGAAGTTTGTTCACCAGGTAATCACAAGCCGGGTATTTGGAGCAACCGTAAAATCTCCGGCCGCCCTTTCCCTTGCGCGCAACGAGGTAACCGTCACAGCCCTCTTTGGCGCATTTGACACCCGTGGAAACCGGCTTCGTGTTGCGGCATTCGGGAAATCCTGAACAGGCCACAAATTTTCCGAAGCGTCCGTATTTAATGACCATGGGTTTGCCGCATTTTTCGCAATGTTCACCTGTGGGCACCACTTCCTGGCGCACATTTTTCATTTTTACTTTCGCTTCCTGAAGATGCTCCTCGAACGGCTTGTAAAAATCCTGCAAGACCTTGACCCAGCCGAGCTCGCCTTCCTCGATTTTGTCGAGTTCTTCTTCCATGCGTGCCGTAAATTGAACGTCCAAAATATAAGGAAAATGTTCCACCAAAAGCGTAATCACCGTCTCGGCTAGTTCCGTCGGAACCAAAGCACCGCCTTTGCGTTCGATATAATCCCGGCTGCTCAAGGTATAAATAATCGGAGCATACGTGCTGGGCCTACCGATACCTTCTTCTTCCAGTGTACGGACCAAACTCGCATCGTTGTAACGCGGAGGCGGTTTTGTGAAATGCTGATTTCCGACCAATTCATGAAGTTTGAGAGGTTCATTCTGCTCAAGTTCGGGTAGTTCTTGATCGCCGTCTTCATCCTCGTCGGAATCTTCCTTTCCATTCCCCTTTTTCTTATACGTTTTAAAATCGCCGAACACCGCCGAAAATCCGGGAAATAAATTGCGCGTTCCGCTCGCCTTAAAGAAATACTGGGACGGCTGGACAGAAGGTTCAGCGACGATTTCGATGGAGGTCACCAAATCAATCGCGGGCGTCATTTGGGAAGCGACGAATTTTCTCCAAATCAATTCGTAAAGTTTAAACTGATCGTCATTTAAGAAAGATCTGATTTTCTCCGGTTCGCGGTAAGCCGAGGTAGGGCGAACGGCTTCATGCGCTTCCTGAGCGCCTTTTTTGGAGCGGTAAAAATTCGGAGTTTTCGGAAGATAATCGTCCCCGAAACGCTCCTTGATAAATTTCACGGCTTCCTTGCGCGCCGACTCGGCGATTTGGACCGAGTCCGTGCGCATATAGGTAATCAGGCCCACGCTTCCCTCATCGCCTAAGGAAATCCCTTCGTATAAGCCCTGGGCGAATTTCATGGTTTTCGCGGCGGAAAAACCGAGCCGCGTGTACGCTTCCTGCTGGAGTTTGCTGGTCGTGTAGGGGGCCTGGGGTTTTCGCTTGCGCTCTTTTTTTTGAATGGAAAAAACGCGGAAATCCGCCTTCTCCAAAAGCGCTTTCAGCTTAAGCGTTTCCTGCTCGTTTTTCAGCTCGGCCTTGTCTTTTCCGATGCGTTCGAGTTTCGCCTGAAACACTTTTTCGCGCTGGGCGGGGCGGTTGGACGAAAGCTTTGCGACCATCGACCAATATTCCTGGGGTTTGAAGGCGCGGATTTCGCGTTCGCGCTCCACAATCAACCGCAGAGCCACGGACTGCACGCGCCCGGCGCTTAAACCGCGGCCGACCTTGCGCCACAAAAGAGGGCTCAGCTCATAACCTACGATCCGATCGAGCACGCGGCGGGCCTGCTGGGCGTTCACCAAATTCTGATTGATGTCACGCGGATGCCGGAACGCTTCTTTCACCGCATCTTTTGTGATTTCGTTAAAGACCACGCGTTTGATTGTTTTCGCGTCTTCGGAAAGAAGCTCGGCCAAATGCCAGCTGATGGCCTCGCCCTCACGGTCCGGATCGGGCGCCAGGTAAACGGTTTGTTTTCCCTTGGCCTGTTTTTTCAGCTTGCTTACGGTTTTCTTCGATTTGGTAGGAACTACGTACGTAGGAACAAATCCGTTGACCAAGTCCACCCCCATCTTGCTCTTGGGGAGATCTCGTATATGGCCAAAGGAAGCTTCCACCTCATAATCATTCCCCAAAAACCGTTCAATAGTCCCGGCTTTCGCGGGCGATTCCACAATCACTAAATTTTTTGCCAATATTTTCTCCTTGGTTTAGCCGCCGCCTACCAAACGAACAATTTCAACCGTGTCATGCGCCTTAAGCCGAATATTCGGGTAACTGCCCCGATCAATGACTTTGCGGTTCAATTCAAAAACAACTGATTTTTCGCCGAGCCCATACAGTTCGGCCACTCCCTTCAGGGTAATTCCCTCCGGTAGCGTTTTCTGTTTCCCGTTAACACGAACACTTATTGTTTGTGCTAGCATTTTCGGCGTCATAAGCTGAAACCTTTCAGTCCCGCCTTCCCATAACGATTCAATGAAAGGCGGGAGCAGACGGGACGATTATAAGGAAGCCGGGCGGGGTTTGTAAAGAAAGATTATCGGACGTTGATTTTAGGAGGAAACGGTCACTTTTCTAAGTGATGCCGTTTGGCTTCAAGGCGGTAAAGCTCTTCCAAATGATGGACTTGCAGATCTGCCACCGTTTCTTTTTCAATGCGGCGGACCAGCTGTTTAAAAGACTTTAACTTCAGTCCCAGCTTTTCAATGCAAACAATCGTCAGCAAACGGCCCAGCAGATTCATTTGAATCTCAAGCTCCTGGATCCGTTGATTCCCCGTGGTCGCGTGTTCCCAAAGTTTGTCCAAGTGTTTCCGGGCATATTCAAGCTCATGACGAAGCTCCTGCATTTCCTTTAACACTTCGGCGCGGAGCTCCGGGTTCCGGGGGGATCCCTTTTTCTTAGCGCTTCGTTTCATGGATTGGTCTCTTTCCTCAAGACTAGCACACGCAAACAAAATTACCAAACTTATACCCCCTCACCCTGCCCTCTCCCCCTTTTAGGGGGAGAGGGCAGGGTGAGGGGGTATCACGCTTGCTGGTCAGAATCCGCGAGGGGGATACGGAGGAGATTGTATTCGGGAATGAGGCGGGTCAAAAAACCGAGCGAAAAAACCCGGAAGAATATGGGAATGGGCAAAGTGGCCAGACCGAACAGAACGATAAGCGCCAAAATGGAAAAGACCAAAAAGACGGCGCCGAGAACGAGCAAAAAAGACTTTAAAAACGGAACCATCGCGGCGAGCCCCGCCCCAATCAAAGCAAGAAGAAGTGCTCCCAGCAGAACCAAAAGCCCCGCACCGAAAATAACTAGGAGCGCGATCAGAAAGCCGAGAATTCCCAATCCCATTTTGATTAGAAAATAAAGAAATAAGGAACCAATATTGGGTTTTAAGCTTAAGAATTTTTTAAACGCTTCCATGGTCCGGATGCCGTCCCGATACATCATCGGCGTCACAAAATCAAACACCAACACGCCTGCCACCGCCACCGCCATCAAAAAAACCAAAAAAAGTGGAACGCTAAAGAAAAGCCAAGCGGCCGAGCGGAACAATAGGGCGGGTAGAAAACAAAGAAGAGAACCGGCCAAGAAAACCGCCATAAAACCAAGGGACCAGAGAAAAAGCGAATTCCCCTGCATTTTATATTTCCGAAACGCCTCCCCGATGTACATCTCACGAAGCGTCACCAGCTCCAGAAAAATGAAATGAAACCGCGCGGAAAGCCACATAAAAAATAAAGACAATGCGAGCAAAATAGGGATCAAAACAAAAAGCCACGGCCCGAGTTGTTCCATCGTCCGCCGCGCCTCTTCCTCGGGACTGGTGAGCGTGGGCAAAATGCCCGTTTCTTTTTTCCCGGGAACAGCTTGATCGCTTTGAAGCGCCGGATTATCTTGCGCGTTTTGGGCGGCCGTTTGGGTTTGTTCTTGGGGAGGCCTGAAACGATTGGGAATATTGAAATTGCCGCCAGTTCCCTGGCCGGCCA
Organism: uncultured bacterium; assembly: GCA_964373885.1. Classification (GTDB taxonomy): domain Bacteria; phylum Omnitrophota; class Omnitrophia; order Omnitrophales; family Danuiimicrobiaceae; genus CAYJWM01. The sequence continues at coordinate 35,241 of CAYJWM010000006.1, forward strand.
GCCACACGATCAGGAGGATTTTAAGCCAGCGCTTAAATTCAAAAGGAAAGAGAATTTCTTTGGTTTTTTGCCAAGAGAAACTGACAATGTGCCTTATCCGCGGTTCGTTCACGATCGATCAGGCGTTCACCACGCGCGTCTTGGCCCACTGATCGGCAATACGGTTGTCTTTTGTCAGGATAAAAATAAGCTCAACGATATATCCGATCACCAATACAAAGGGAATGATCAAGAGAATGTTGCGGATAAAGGCCTGCCCGACGGTGACTTTCTCACCCGACAGACTGACGAGTTTTAGGCCCACCATTTTTCGTCCGGGCGAAATGACCGCATCGCGAACAATCAACCAAGCAATATTAATCAGAACAAGCACCACATTGCGTATCGCTTCCGGCACTGCCAGCAAAATCACTCCCGCCAACACGCCCAGCAAAATCGGAATCGCGACCAAATCCACCGCCGCGGCAATAAAGCGTTTCCCCTTTGGAGCTGTTCCCCCGCCCACCGCACCTCCCGTCACACCAAATCCCTCATTTGCCATGATCGCGCTCCTTTCCTTAATTTGAGTCCTGAAAAAATCATCAGGACTCACAGTATAACCAATGACCGCCAGTTATGCAAATCCTTATATGGGCTTAGGTTCTGGTATAACGCCCGCCCAAAGTCCTTTTGACAAGCCCCTTGAGTTCCAATTGAGTCAGACGCAAATGAAGCCCGGCCGTTTTGGGATCCAAACGGCCCTCAATCTCATCCAAATAAAGCGGCTCTTCGGCCAATAACTTGAGAATGGGGTCTTCGCCGTCGGTACCACTTCCGGCCGGAACAACTTCTACCGTTCGGCCAACTAAAGCCCTGATGCGCGGCGTAAAATCCGCCAAAATATCCTGCGGAGCCATGACCAGTTTCGCTCCATTTTGGATCAATTGATTAGTGCCTTTGGAATTAACGGAATCCAATGGCCCCGGAACGGCGTACACCTCCCGCCCTTCGTCCAAACCAAAAGAAGCCGTGATCAAGGAACCGCTTTTATAAGACGCTTCCACAACCAGCACCCCCATCGACAGGCCGGCAATGATGCGATTGCGCTCGGGAAAATGAAAGCCAAGCGCTTCCGTTCCGAACGGATATTCACTGATCAACGCGCCCGATTCCGCGATCTGCTCGTAAAGCGCGGCATGTTCCTTGGGATAAATGACATCCAGCCCCGAGCCCAAAACAGCGATGGTCCTCCCTTTCGCGCGCAGCGCATTTCGATGCGCCTCACCGTCAATTCCGCGTGCAAGCCCCGAGACAATCGTCACACCGGCCGCTCCAAGCTCAAAAGCAAATTGGGCGGCCATTCGAAATCCGTAAACGCTCGGATAGCGTGTGCCGACGATTGCGACAGCCATCTCGTCTTCAGGAACCAGAGTTCCTTTCACATAAAGAAGAAGCGGCGGATCATAAATGGAAGCCAGACTTTTGGGGTAATCCGGATCCGAAAAACCCATGAGATTAATTCCTTTTTGATGACATCGATCCATATCTTTTTCAAACTCGTCCGATTCGGCCAGCGTTCGAAATTCGGAAACGAATTTTTCGCCATATTCCGGCCTCAGAGCCCATTCGGAACGTACCTCTTCATTGAAAAGCTGGGCGGGATGCTTGAGCGTTTCCAGAAGCAATTTGATCTTCTGCGCCCCCAAACCATGCAACCGGCTGAGCGTCCAAACCGCTTTTAAATCGTCAGAGATTTTCTTCATAATTTACTATTTTATCATATTTTTTTTAATTTATAGTAAAAAATATGACCATGCGTTTGCCCCCCGGTGAACACACATGATTTAGACAACGGGCGGGAGAAACTCAAAAACAGCTAAGTCGTCCTGCAACAACCTTTTTTGCTTTTACCGGTAAAACAAGGTCCAAAGATAATGGGTATTGAGCACCTGAAAGCCGTACACAATCCCAACACCGATCACAAACCCGACTGCCAACGCCAACTTGCCGCTCATTCTAATTTCCCCTGAATTCGTCCAACAACCCTAAAATCTGTTTCTCCGAAACATTGTCTTTGACCGCCACTTCCCCGATGCGTTTCGGAAGCACGAGGCGCAACTTTCCATTCCTCACCTTTTTATCCCGCTTCATATAGGAAAGAAGCACACGGTTTGAGGAACGGCCGATCACAAGCCGGCGCGGAAGCGCCGTCCGGCGAATCAATTCAAGCTGTCTTTTTTCCGCCGCGGCGTTGACCCATCCGATATTCCTGGCGAGCCGCGCGGCCAGCACCATTCCGATTGCCACCGCCTCGCCGTGCGGAAGCCGAAACTTGGAAGCCGCTTCAATCGCGTGGGCGAAGGTGTGGCCGTAATTGAGTATCATGCGCTTGCCTTTTGTCTCACGTTCGTCCGCTTCGACAACTTTCGCCTTCACCTTGGCCGAACGCCAGACAATGGTTTCCAAAAAGGAAAGTTCGCGCTGCCCAAATGTTCCCGAGTGCATAGCTGAAAAGAACGGAGCTGCTTTTTTCTCGAGCAGTTTGAAAAGCCCGGTGTCCGAAATCATACCGTATTTCACCACTTCTGCAAACTGATTTCGCAATTCCCCTTCCCCAAGCGTCCTTAATGTATGAATATCGGAAATCACCAGCCGGGGCTGATAAAAGGTGCCAACCACGTTTTTCGCTTCCGGAAGATCGATCGCCGTTTTACCCCCTATCGCACTGTCCACCTGCGCCAAAAGTGTTGTGGGCACTTGAATTAGAGCAATTCCCCGCATATAAGTTGAGGCGGCAAAACCGGCCAAATCCCCCACCACACCCCCGCCCAAAGCAATGACGGCGCTTGAACGCTCCAGGGGGATCCGGGCCATGTAATGCCACAGTTCTGAAAGAACCTGTTCCGATTTGTCCCGCTCATTCCCATAAGGAAGAAGGCGGGAAAACACCTGAAAACCGGCCTTTCGAAGCGATTTCGAGACAGGGCCCAAGTAAAGCCGGGCTACCTTCCGGTTGGAAACAACAAGCACTTTTTTCCCGACTCCGAGGGACATCAGCAACCCGCCGATCCGAGCGAGCAAGCCGCGTCCGATCAAAATCGAATATGAATTATTTTTGAGACGAATTTGTATCCGTTTCATCACTGAAAATAAGTTTCAAAAATTTCATTCGCCACTTCTTCGGGCGTTTTGCGGTCTGTGAAATAAGTCATGTTGGCCACCTGCTGATAAAGCGGCTCCCGCTCGGCCAAAAGAGACGCCAAGGTTTTTTGGGGATCGGGGGCCTGAAGAAGGGGCCGGTCCCGTTTGCGTTTAACACGCTCCCACAAAACATCCAAACTCGTTTTAAGATAAATGGTCGGTCTCACCTTTTTTAAAATTTCCGCGTTTTTCGGATCGAGCACAATTCCTCCGCCGGTAGCAACTACCTGCCCGGATTCACTTGCGATTTGCTTTAACAGTTCGCTTTCCAATTTCCGGAAATGCGGCTCGCCATGGGTTTTAAAAATATCATTGATTGATTGGCCGGCCCGCTCGACAATGCGTTCGTCCAAATCCACAAACGGCATATTGAGAAGCTTCGCGAGTGCTTTCCCTGTCGTGGTTTTGCCGGATCCCATCATCCCGACCAAGTAAACGTTTTTCATTGTCCGCCATGTCATTGCGGGCCGTTTCGAAGACACGGCGAAGCAATCTGACGCGAGATGCTTCGGGCTTCGCCCTCAGCATGACATCGAGCGTCATCCTGAGCCCTTCGTTTGTCATGCTGAGTGAAACGAAGCATCTCAGGGTAAACTCCGCGAAGGATCTCGATGTCAGATCGCCACGGCCAGCTTCGCTGGCCTCGCGATGACGATCAAACGTCTGCTTCGCTCGCAATGACGAGTATTCTAAACTTCCTTAAGCTGTTTTAAATAACCCAGGTAATTCCGTTTCGTTTCGGAAATCGAATCTCCGCCGAACTTTTCCAGAAACGCGTCCGCCGCCTCAAATGCCACAATGGCCTCCCCGATCACGCTTCCGGCCGGCACGGCACAAACGTCGGAGCGCTCGAAATCGGCCTTCTCGGCTTTCTTGGTCTTCATGTTCACTGACATGAGCTCGCGCCTTAAGGTCGAAATGGGCTTCATGGTCGCACGCACGGAAATTTCCTGCCCGTTTGTCATCCCGCCGGTAAGTCCGCCGGCGCGGTTGGTCTTGAGATAAAACCCTTTCTTCAGATCGTAAAAAATTTCATCATGCGCTTTGGAACCCGGTGTCTCCGCAAGCTGCGTCCCAAGACCAAATTCAACGGCTTTCACCGATTGCATGCTCATAAGTGCCTGGGCAATCCGGCCGTCCAGTTTCCGTTTGTAATGGACATGAGAGCCGAGCCCGATCGGAACTCCCCGGACCCTGATTTCATAAATTCCGCCGACCGTGTCTTTTTCCTTCATGGCTTTATTGATTTCGGCCACCATGTCTTTTTCCGCTTCCTGCGAAACGCAATTGACCGAAGACCCTTCGCGTTTCTTCACGATTTGATCAAAAGCCACTTCTTCCTCCATTTTCGCGTTTCCGATTTGAATCACATGGCCGGCCACTTCTATTCCGAATTCGCTCAGGAATAACCTAGAAAGGGCCCCAATCGCCACCCGCATGGAGGTTTCTCGGGCGCTGGCGCGCTCCAAAACCTCCCGAATTCCCACTTGATATTTCAGCGCACCGGCCAAATCCGCATGGCCGGGCCTAGGGCGGGACAGCTGGGGCATTTCATTGATTTTGAAATCCTTGTTCGCAAGCAAAAAACCGACCGGCGCTCCGGTGGTTTTCCCCTGATACACGCCGCCCGTGATTTCGACTTCGTCTTTTTCGATTTTCTGCCGCCCGCCACGCCCATAGCCCTGTTGGCGCCGCCAAAGCTCGTGATTAATCGCCGCGAGGTCCACTGAAAGCCCGCTCGGCATGCCTTCCAAAATGGCCGTCAAATATTTTCCGTGCGATTCCCCGCAAGTCAAAAATTCCATATGTTCTCCCATAGGTCGATTTGTTTAAGCGGCAAGCTTTTTTCCTCGCTAACGCGAATTTTTCCTCCTGCGAATGATTTCGTAAATCGCGGGAACCCTCGGCCGAACCATTTAGGATTCGGCCGCTTCCCTAGCGATTTAAGCGAAACATTCTTGAAGCGAGTTGAAAAATCCGCTAATCGCTTGGCAAAAAAGCTTGCCGCCGAAAATATTTCGGCTGCCCGCGCCAAGTTTAAAAAACCTTGCTGCTAAAATACCTCTGGAAGAGCCGGCTGTCTTGAAGCGGCGTTGACTCGCGCGAGATTTCTAGCTCGAAATCGAACGCGAGGAACCGAGCGAGCACGGCTAATTTTCGTTTAGCCGGACGGGCTAAAATTAGCCGTGCGCAGCGTCCGCGAGAGGCAAATGGTTTTTTAAACTACCAGCTTGAGTTCTGCACTTTTTAACACGATCCCTTCTCCCCCTTGGGGGAGAAGGTTA
>CAYJWM010000007.1:0-35570 GCA_964373885.1 uncultured bacterium
TCGGCCAGAGGGCCTTTTGTATTTATAAGCTTATGAAAACTCGCACACGGCGTTAAGAATAGATACCTGTCCCTCGGAGAACCGGTACCGATTTTCTGGTTTTTTTTAGAGCCCGCTCTGCTATTCGCCAAAGCGGCATATTCTTGTTTCTCTTTTTCACAATTTTGTTCAGCCCCGGTCTTTTGTCCTCATACATTATATAAATTTAGTCTCTATGGACGAAACCCTATTTTCCGCTTTTCCGCTTTGGCTTATCAGGCAAAGGTAGAAGCAATGGTCGGATCTTTTGATAAAGATCCCGTATGGTAACATCGTGGCCTGATAGAACTTTCTCAATCTCGTTGAGCCGTTTTTCAAGAACTTGATTTACGAGAAAAGTCTCTCTGAGCCGAACGAAAGCCCGAATAACGTAAAGACTCATGGCAACAGCTCTTTTTGTTTTCAAAACGTTGGCAGCCATAAGTGCTCCATGTTCGGTAAATACATACGGAAGATAGCGAATATTGCGTTTTGATGCGGTCGCAATTTGCGACCGCATTGGATAACGTATTGAAAGGTGGTCACAATTTGTGACCACCTCATTATTCTCTGATTGGGTCAACTGAAACATAAAATCATTAGGGAACCGATCGCTATTGCGTCTGACCTGTTCATTAAGTCGTTTGGTAGAAACGCCATAAAGCACGGCTAAATCTTGATCCAAAATGACACGGTGGCCGCGAAAAACATGAATGCATTTTTCGATACTTTGTGTGGGAAAGATAGTTTGAGAAGCTTTTCTTTTCACGATTTGTCTCCTTTGTTTCACAAATACCTATCAACAAAGGGCTAATCGTGTCTACCGCCGGTGTTGGCGGCAATAATCCCGGGGTGGGATTTATCCGATTTTTCTGCAGGACGGCTTGGGTTAAAAACCAAGACGCTTACAACCCGACGTATTTTAATATAAAGCTACACTCGCGACAAGACGAAAAAGATTGCGGCGCTTAGCACCACCATCAAAATCCCAAGAATCCGGGTGTTCCGAATTTCTTTTTTAAAATCAATCGGCTCAACCCGCCAATTGAACCATTTCATCATCCATTGATAGAGCCCGATCGACCGTTTGGGCGACACTGCTGACAAACCACCTATTGAAATTCCAGCCACCGCGATTAAAATCAAACCAGCCCGAAGCCACTTTCCAAAAAGTTCAAAAGTCATTCTTTAATTTTCTTACCCTTCCCCATTGGGCGGCAACCAGTTTATGATTTATTAAAATCACAAGCTCAATAATTCGGCACATTCACGGAGTTCGTCCTTGGTTACATGAGTGTAAATCTGCGTCGTAACACCTCGGCTAGCTGGGGACAAGATGTAATTTTTTTGATTTTTAGGGGTGATTTCGATATGCCGGTGTTTTATTACCTCATTTAAAGATCCCTGGCAGTTTCGTTTAATTGTGGGAAATGCTTTCTGGAAACCGGCAGAATCGTCTCGAGCCACTTCTTAGGAATGGCCCTTAAAATAGACTTAATGCGCCCAACTTCACTGGGTTTCTTATAAAGAAACTCCAAGAGACCAACCGCCATTTCTAAATCTTTCCCGGCTTTCTCTTTGTTTAACCTTCGGGTACTGATGATCAGTTTGTGCAATGCAAAAGCAGCGGGTTCCGGCACTCTGACATGAAGATTTTCATGGGAAATGATCCGTGGGTAACTGGTAAGGAAATTAGGCCGGCATGTCATCATGATTTTCAAACTCAAACCTGTAAAAATGCAGGCACCAGCTTCCGATCAGCATCATCTCTTGCAAGACACCGGCCTCCTGAAAGCGCCGGAGAATCCGATACAGAACTTTGAATTGATTGCCTTCAGCCATGGATAATTTTCTCAATCTGTTTTTTATTTTGCCTGACGTCCTTCAACAAGGATTGATACTTCTTTCTAAGAGCAAGCTGCCCGCTGAGCCGCTCGATCTCGCCCTCGGAAAGGTTTCCCACGTACTGATAGCGAATTTTTGATTGATGAGAGGACACCCAATAAGGATATACAACACCCTTAATGCGTTTTTTCTGCAAGCTGCCTTTCGGAAGTTTGGCAATTTCGTGAAGATACCTTTTTTCTAAGGATTTGAGCCGCGCGTATTCTTCTTTTAAGACACCTTGCATGGATCCCATGGCCCACCTTTTGAGTTAACCAAATTAATATTAAAAGTATAGCATTTTGGTTAACTGATAGCAACCGGAAAGTTAACCAAAATAATTATGCTTTCTGTCTCTTTTGGTTAACCAATCAAAATGACCTCATTTGGCACAGGCGCGGCGGAGAAGCGTTTTTCGCGATGGCGCGGAGCATTCCGCTGAAAATAATATGATGAAACGGAAACACAAGATACCAATACAAAATTCCCAAGAGGCCTTTTGGAATAAAGCGCGCGGTTTGCGTCAGCTCGGTTTCTTGGGCGTTTTTCGGCGTGATGCGAAAATCTAAAACCGCTGAACCAGGCAGTTTCATTAAGGCAAGCAAAAGCAACTCACGCCCCGGCTCTGATTTTTGAATATGCCATTTCATGCCCGCTCCGCCCATGAGTTGATCGAAAAAACCCCTCAAGCGCCAAAGCCAATCGGCATAATACCATTTCGTTTCTTGCCCGATTTTGGAAATCACATTCCAAATTTTTTCAGGAGATGCGCGGAGTGTGACGCTTCGACTATCTTCATAAACCGTTCCGCCCGCCCAATCGGGATCTCCGGGCTTGACCTCGGATTGGTCGATTGCCCGTTTGATCGCCTGCCTTAAGTCTAAAAGTTTTTGTGGGATGAGCGTGCGGATGCGCTCGTCTTTTGTAATTACTTCATTTCTGAGTCCCTCGGCCAAAGGTCTCGCAAGGGATGCGTGAATCGGCGTCACAAGATGAATCCAATAGGAGCTGAGCCGGGGTGTTAAAACCGGCACCGGAATGACAAAGCGCCGCGGGAGTTTTCTTTCCTCGGCATAAAGCGCCATTAAATCCAGATAGGTCACGATTTCACCGCCGCCGATCTCAAATGTTTCGCCTACTGTCGCGGGTATGCTCAAGCATTTTTCCAAATATTCAATCACATTTGAGACGGCGATCGGCTCGCATCGCGTGCTCACCCAGCGCGGGGTGACCATAACAGGCAGACGTTCCACCAAATAACGCAGGATTTCAAACGAAGCGCTTCCCGCTCCAATAATCATCGCGGCCCTTAAGACCGTGATGGGCGCTTTGCCTGAGCGAAGGATTTCTTCAACTTCACGGCGCGAACGCAAATGATGGCTTAGAGTTTTGTCTTCGACCCCGAGGCCGCCCAGATAAATGATGCGCTCGATTTTCGTCTCTTCGGCGATTTTGGTTATATTGGCTGCTGCTTTGCGATCGGCTCCGGAAAAATTTTTTTGGCCGGGGTTCATGGAATGAACGAGGTAGTAAACGGCGCCGGCGCCCGCACACGCTTTTCTTAAAGAGGAACAATCAAAAACATCGCAAGGGATGGCTTCAAGATGGGGGTGCTGAATCCAAGAACGGCTATTTAATTTGGAAACGGACCTTGCCCCGGCCCTGACGCGATGGCCGTGGTCTAAAAGATGCGGGATGAGGCGGTTTGCGATATAACCCGTTGCGCCAACCACCAAAATCGGTTTTGTCACGATTCGCATTTTACGACAAGCCGTCAGAAAAATCCTAATTCTTTTGATTTTTAGGGGTTAATTCGATATGCAAATGAACAACTTCGAAGTTTAAAATGGAGGTGTTACCGCGCGTACCGGGTTTCGGTTGTCTCAAACGTTCTTGAGGAATCGTTTGACGTCATTGTGATTCCCGGCAAGAACAAACTCAATCAGATCACCTGTCCACCGGAAAAGAATCCGCACTTTGATCCCCTTACGCACTTCCCAAAAATCCCCCATCAGGCGTTTAAGCCCTAGACCTTGATGGATCTGCCTGTCTTTAGAAAGTACGTCGATCAGATGGGACGCCGCTTCCTTCACATCGGCTTTTTCAGTTGGAGGCAGCGATTTTATAGAGCGATCAAAGGAAGGTTTGAATTCAAATCTCATAGGCCGGCAAGATGCTTTTTGGCCGCATCGGGACTTGAAAAAGTCTTCCCTTCTTCCGATGCCAATTTCTCAATCTTCTGCCATTCCTTAGGGCTATAGGGTGAGCGGGTGGTGATTTCGCAAGGCATGAGAACAATGCCATGTTTCGTCACTGTGAAAGCAACCGAAGAACCTTCCTGCAAATGAAGAAGCTTTCTCACACGATTAGGAATCGTCACCTGCCCTTTGGAAGTCATCTTGGTCGTGTCAATAATGGTCATGGGTTTTAGGCTCCTTTGTACACAATCGTAGACGGACATCAAGTCCGTCACACTTTCGGAGAAGAACATCAAGTTCTTCCCGAAAAGTGCTCGCGCAAAAAGCGCGCAGTGCGATTAGTGCCGGCGCAAAAGCGCCTGTATTACTTCCTTACTTTCTTACTTAAGAATAACCTGTCATACAGCGAAAGTCAAGGGTTAGCAATAGAGAATAGGCAGCGTCATCGCCCGTAATTTTTTTGATTTTTAGGGGTTAATTCGATACGTAAAGGAGCTACTCCGAAACAAACGTGCTTAATTGGGTAGGCTTCTTTCAATTTCGGTGTTCAAAATCGATTTGGGGGCAAAACGCTATGCTTGCAAATCCACTGCTTGGGCAATTCTTAAGGGAATACTCTTCTTGCTTTCATTATTGATTAACAACTCAAAACTGTAATCTCCAAAGGCGGGGAACGTCGTGTCGACAAAATTCATCACGCTAAGAAACCCTTGCTTCCACCCTTTTGGAAGATTTGGATTTTTTTGAATCACCAATTCTCCTCCGACCGAAGGAGGAATCGTCTTGCCATCCTCATGCATGATTCTGATTTCAACCTTATGTTTTCGATCAAACTCTGCGGCATTAACCAATAATCGCAGAACAAGAGATACTTTTGGATGTCTAAGCGGCACGTGGCGCGCCCAAATCGTATCAAACGCACCGCCCATCACATGCAGTTTGCCATTGGCTGCCTCCGCTGCATCTGCTAAAAATGCGAAATCAATTTCCATATTGTATTCTCCTATTTTCTTGGATATAGAACCATGCTGTATCAAGCAACCATGGGATAATCACCGCTGACACTCGAAAAAGTTTGCAGACGGCAAATCAGAGAGGAACCCTGCGTGTCCGCCATCGCTCCTGCGACTGGCTCGGAAATATTAAGCGCTGTGATTGATCTTGATACTGATAAACTATCAGCAATAAAAACTTTAATTAATTGCTGATAGCCAATATCTCCTTTTTTTGTAGCGGCGTCCCGCAACTCTTTAAGCATACTTGTGGGCAATCTTATGGAAATGAGCTTGCTTTCTCTCTTTTTTGCAGGCACATGAAGAGCCTGTGATTGATCGAATTCTGCTATCAATTCCTCTTTGGTCTTCGCTTCAAATTCTGCGTCGACTTGTTTCTCGATCTTACTTCGTATTCGCTTCGGCATTGCGACCTCCTACAGTTCCCATGCAGTAATAGGCCTTACAATATTGCCACCGACATGGTGAACTATTATTAACAATTTTCTTCCGCCGTTTGTTACGCCACGCACCATGTATCTGTCGCCGTATTTCTCTGGTTCTGATTTTGCTTTAGGGTGAGGTATCACAAAGCGCTCATTTTCCATATCAAAACATTGTTCCACTTCAAACGCGTCAATTCCATGCGCCCAAATTTTGGCTTCATTATGCTCATCCCATTCAAATCCCGGAGCATCACCCCAAGGCTCAAATTTCAGCACCACAATACTATCCTTCTTCTGCCGTACAAATGCCTCAGTGCAATGTCCATATAAAATATATACTATGTATATACATATGTCAAGCTATTTACCCAATTAAAGAGAATGAGATTAAAACATAAATTTAATTTAAAGTAAATAAAAAAATAAAATTAAATCATATTTTACTACCTTCTAGGATATCAGAATCTTATTATCGAGCTGGCTATTAAAAATTAAAATCCATAAAGCTAGATCCATGATTTTTTTGATTTTTAGGGGTGATTTCGATATTATATCTCCTTATCACTATACCCGATATGGCCCTATTATCAGTAATTGTTAAATATATATACCTTAAAGGGTATAATATTAAAATATTACGCTAAAAAGGGTATAAATTTAATTAATTATATTGTATTTATACCCTATCTGGTATACTATTCATCGCAAATGGAAAGCTTCGGAGAAAAAATAAAACACCTGCGCAAGAATGCCAAACTAACTCAATTGGAGTTTTCGAAAAGAGTCGGAGTTGGTTTGCGTTTTATTCGTGACCTTGAGCAAGGCAAATCGAGTGTGCGTTTGGATAAGGTCAATCAAGTGCTCGAATTTCTAGGACATCATTTGGAGATCATTCCCGACAATGAGCGAAAAAATATTCAGAAAAGCAAAGGTTAATTACAACGATCGGTTGGCCGGTTATTTATCGGAGACTGAAGACGGTTTCCGGTTTGCTTACGACCCGGATTATCTGCACGAAGGCCGCCCCATTTCCGTTGCTCTTCCTTTGCGCAAAGAGCCCTATGAGTCAAAAGAACTCTTCAGTTTCTTCCAAGGGCTCTTACCGGAGGGTTGGTATCTTAATATCGTGAGCGCAACGGCAAAAATAGACGCAAATGATTCGTTTGGTCTGCTGCTGGCTACAACCGGAGACACGATAGGCGCGGTAACAGTGCATAAAGCAGGCGCGTAAAACACGAAAAAACTATGGATTCTAAAGCGCTCAAAGAAATGTTTAATGCCGGTCAAACACCTGTCCTCTTGATCTCCTTACGGGACATTCCGTTAAAAGCGCAAGACATGGCGGGCAAGATGTCCATTTCCGGAGTGCAGCCCAAACTGTCTCTTAAGTTAAACAAACAACGGACCGAGCTCATCGTCGCTCCGACAAACGGGGAATATATTTTAAAACCGCAAATTCAGCAATTCCCGCATACGCCTGAAAATGAAAATTGCTGCATGGATATCGCGGGGGCGTTGGGGATTGATGTGCCGCCGCATTGTCTTTTGCCTTTAAAGGACAAAAGCTGGGCCTATGTGGTAAAGCGTTTTGACCGCCTGGGCGGGGAAAAGATCCATCAGGAAGATTTTTATCAAATCCTCGAAAAAAAAGATAAATATCTGGGCTCTTTGGAACAAATCGGTAAAAAGTTAAAGGAGGTTTCCGCGGTGCCGGGCCTTGATGTTCAACTTTTTTTTGAACGTGTCGTGTTCAACTTTTTAATCGGCAATGGAGACGGGCATTTTAAAAATTATTCTATTTCCTATCATAAAAATGGTATCCGGCTTTCGCCCGCATATGATATTGTTTGTTCTAAACTAGTTATTCCAAATGAGGAAGATTCGGCCTTGACTATTAACGGCAAAAAAAATAATCTCACACGCGATGATTTCGATGCTTTTGCCGAAGACCTAAAAATTCCCCAAAAAGTTCGTTATGAAAAATTTTTGGGCCAGACAAACCGCATAAAGCAATTTATCCAAACCTGTCAATTGCCGAATGATTTTAAAAAGAAATTTGTCGAGATTGTCGCGTCAAGATATGATCGTTTAAAAATCAAATGAACAACTTCCAAATAGTTTTGTTTTATGTTTTCGCAGGTTTTGCGGTCGCAAGCGCTCTTCTTGTCGTTTTGAGCCGAAAAACGGTTTATGGCGTGCTCGCGCTCGCCGGAGGTATGATTTGCCTGTCGGGCCTTTTTGTTTTGCTTGAGGCGTATTTTGTGGCGGTTATTCAAGTGCTGATTTACGCGGGGGCGATTTTAGTCTTATTTCTTTTTGTGATGATGCTCATGGGAATAGAAGGAAAAGAAACTCGCCCGGTTGTGTCGGGCAGGCGGTTTTGGATGAATCTGGTTTTGGCCGCGGCGTTTTTTGGGCCGCTTACTTTGGCGACCGTCGCGGGCCCGCCGTTTAAAGTGTTCGAACAAAACGCTGCCGGAACGGTGGAGGCGATTGCGGGAGTGCTTTTCTCGGAATATTTGCTGCCGTTCGAGTTGGTGTCTGGAGTGCTGCTGATTGGGATTATTGGGGTGGTGAGTTTGGCGCAGAGGGAGAGGGGAAAGTGAGATTGGTTTTCAAAAGGGACAGGTCTGAAAAACAAGCAGACCAGTCCCTTTTGAAAAGCGGGACAGTCCCTTTAAAGAAATGGCTGAACATTTTTTGATTGTAAGCGGGATGATGTTTGTGATTGGAGCGCTGGGAGTGCTTGTCCGGCGTAATATCATCGTCATTTTACTTTGCGTTGAAATCATGCTGAATGCGGCAAATCTTTCCTTTGTCACATTTTCCAAAATGCACGGCGACATCGGCGGACAGGTGATCAGTCTGCTTGTGATCGCCGTTGCCGCGGGTGAAGTGGCCGTGGGGCTTGCGATCGCCGTGCTTTTATTCAGGAAACGCGGTATTTTGGACCCGAACGAAATGCGGCTCATGAAATGGTAATACATCGAAAAACAATCGGGTGGGTTGTTTCAGGGGCGATGTTGGCCGCGTTTTTATTCACCCTGAAACTTGCTTTGTCGAATGTATCGGGCGAGTTCAAAATCTCATGGATTGTCCTGCCGGGATTCAGCTTGGATTTCGGCATTCTGTTAAACCCTCTTTCCCTTCTCATGCTGCTTATTGTCACCGGCGTCGGGAGCGCTATTTTCATTTATTCGATTGAATATATGGAGCATGACGCGGGGTTTGGGCGGTATTTCGCGGGGCTTTCGCTTTTTGCTTTTTCGATGATTGGAATCGTGCTTTCCTCCAATCTGCTTCAGCTTTTTATTTTTTGGGAGCTTGTAGGGGTGAGCTCGTATCTATTGATCGGGCATTGGTATCAGAAAAATGAGGCGGCGGATGCGGGTAAAAAAGCGTTTCTCACGAACCGCGTGGGTGATTTCGGCTTTTTGCTCGGGATTTTGTGTTTGTGGGTGCTTTCGGGGCCTGAAGGCGCGCGCTCGCTTAATCTTTTGAAATTAAATTCCGCTTTAGGAAATATGCTGCTCCATCGTGAGGCGCTTACCGTCGCGCTCATTTTGGTTTTTATCGGCGTGATGGGAAAATCGGCGCAATTTCCTCTGCATGTGTGGCTCCCGGATGCCATGGAAGGTCCTACTCCGGTGAGCGCGCTCATTCATGCGGCTACGATGGTGGCGGCGGGAGTTTATTTGCTGGCGCGGCTTTTTTTCCTTTTTCATCATGCGCCGTTTGTGATGGAGGGAATCGCCTATCTCGGGGGTTTTACGGCGCTGTTTGCGGCTACGCAGGCGCTCGTGCAAAACGATATTAAACGTGTGCTCGCTTATTCCACCTTGAGCCAGCTTGGGCTTATGGTCATGGCCGTGGGGCTTGGGAGCGCTTCGGCTGCTATGTTTCATCTGTCGACGCATGCGTTCTTTAAGGCGCTGCTTTTCTTGGCGGCCGGGAGCATTATTCACGCCGCGCATGAGCAGGACATTAAAAAAATGGGCGGGCTTTTGATGAAAATGCCCGTGACCTCAAGCGTTTTTCTGATCGGCACTTTTGCGCTGGTCGGGTTTTGGCCTGCGAGCGGGTTTTGGAGCAAAGAAGAGATACTCGCGCTTGCGTTTCGCGAAAACAATGTGCTTTTCATCGTGGGAATGATCACCGCGTTTTTTACGGCACTTTACATGGGACGGGTGCTGGTTCTCGCGTTTTTTGGGCCTTCGAAACTCACCACAAAACCCCACGAGCCGGGACCTTTGATGATTCTGCCGCTCGTGGTGCTTGCTGTGCTTTCGATCTTTGCCGGGGCGTTTCACGGACAGGTCATGGACCTTTTGCATCACCCTGCCGAGCGGGAAATCGAAGTGCCGGCTATTTTGGGGCGGCTTTCGAATGCAGCGGGGCTTTTCGGGATTTGCGCCATTTTGATTTTTTATTGGGTGCGGAAATTTTTGGCCGTAGGGTGGATGTTCGGCTGGCTCAAGGAATTAATCGTTCGGAAATATTATGTGGATGATGTGTACGATTTTTTCATACGACAGGTGCAGGAGCCGTTTGCACGCGCTTTGGATTGGGTGGAGCGGAATATCGTGGTGGAAGGAGGCGTGAACAATACGGCCCGCGGAACGGCGCGGGCGGGTGCGTGGTTTCGAAAACTGCAGACGGGAAATATACAGACTTATCTTTCCATTTTCTTTTTTGGCGTGGTTGTGATGATTTATTTTTTAGTGATTAAATAATCGGGGACAGTCCCTAAAAGGCCTATGCCACTGTCTTTGTTACCGTTACTCGTTTTAATTCCGCTCGCGGGGGCGTTTTTCCTTCTTTGGCTGCCCTGTGACCGCGTAAAAGAAATTCGGCTCACGGCGGCTATTTCCACTTTTCTCACGCTTCTCCTTTCCCTTTTTTTCCTCATTCGTTTCCAGCCGCTGGCCGCGGGCTTTCAATTTGTAACGAAAATCGCATGGCTCCCCTCGCTTGGGATTTCCTATCATGCCGGGCTTGACGGGATTGGCGTCACGATGATTTTGCTTCATTCGATCCTTTCGTTTGCGGGATCATTGGTTTCTTATTCGATAGAAAAAAGCGTGAAACTTTATTTTATTTTTTATTTGATTTTGGTGGCGAGCATTTTTGGCGTGTTCATCTCACTTGATATTTTCTTTCTCTATTTTTTTTACGAAATGTCCATGATACCGCTTTATCCGATGATCGGGATTTGGGGGAGCCAAAATAAAGAATATGCCTCGATGAAACTCACGCTTTATATCACGCTCGGCGCCGTCATGGCCTTGGTCGGGCTGATCGCGCTTTACGGCGCATCGGGGCTTGGAACATTTGATCTTGTGGAATTAAGCGAGCATGTTAAGAGCGAGGCCTTCCCCGCTTATTTTCAAATGTGGTGCGCGCCGCTTCTTATTTTCGGCTTTGGAGTCATTGCGTCGCTTTGGCCTTTTCATAGTTGGTCGCCGATCGGTTATGCGGCGGCGCCGAGTGCGGTGAGCATGCTACATGCCGGAGTGCTTAAAAAAATGGGTATTTTCCTCATTATACGGCTCGTGCTCACGCTTTTGCCCGAAGGGGCGAAATTCTGGCTTCCGATCGCGGCTGTGCTTTGCGTGGTCAATATTCTCTACGGCGCATGGGCCGCGATGGCGCAAAAAGACATGAAATTCACGATCGGGTTCGCGAGCGTAAGCCACATGGGTTATGCGTTTTTGGGGCTCGCGTGTCTTAATCAAACGGGGCTTACGGGAACTGTCTTTTTCATGTTCGCCCACGGCATTATGGCGGCGCTTTGCTTCGCGCTGATCGGATTTATTTATGATCAGGCGCATACGCGCCAAATCCCCGAGCTCGGCGGCTTGGCCGCGCAAATTCCTTTTATCGCTGTGTGTTTCGGGCTTGCGGCGTTTGCCGCAAGCGGGCTTCCCGGCTTCGCGAATTTTGTTTCCGAAATTTTGATTTTTTTCGGGGCGTGGGAAAAATACCGGGTGATTACCATCCTCGCCGTTTTCGGAATGGTGCTGACCGCCGTGTACATGCTCCGGCTGATCCGGGATGTATTTTTCGGCGCGCCGAGGCCGCAGTGGGCGCAATTAAAAGACGCGCGCGGATTTTGGAGGAAACTTCCCTACGGGCTTTTGACGCTTGTGCTGCTCATTTTCGGTTTCTGGCCGGCGCTGCTTTTGAACATCATTAAACCCACGGCGGCGGCAATTATTCAAATGACACAGGTGACCACATGACCGCCGCCTCCAGTTTGTTTTTGCCGGAAATCGGCCTGGGTTTGGTCATTTTGGGCCTTTTTTTGAAGGAATTGCTCTCAAAAGGCCCGCACGCCGGTGAAAAAATGGATTTGGCGATTTGGGGCGCGGGGCTTTTCGTTTCTCTGGCACTGTTAGTCACTTGGCCCGTTTCTGGCTCCGCGTTTTCAAATTCATTCCGGGCGGATGCGCTCTCCACTTTTTTGAAATGGGTTATGCTGTTCGCGGGGCTCGGCGCGCTTGTGATGGTGCGCGAGACGCTTCAGGCGTTTGAAGACCGGGCGCAGGAATTTTCGCTTTTGATTTTAATCGCGACGCTCGGCGCTTTTTTTCTCGCTTCGGCAAACGACCTGATCACGCTTTTCATCGCGATTGAGTGGCTCACGATATCGCTTTATATCGCGGCGGCCTATTTTAGGAATGACGCTCATTCGCTTGAGGCGGGCGCAAAATATTTAATCATGGGGATTTTCTCGTCCGCCGTTTTGCTTTACGGAATCAGCTTGATTTACGGCGAGACGGGAAGCATTCATCTCGACCGGATCCGGGAAGCGCTTACAGGCACAAGGAGTTCGACCCTTCTACACATCGGGTTTTTCATGTTAATCGCGGGGATTGGTTTTAAAATTTCGGCGTTTCCCTTCCAGCTTTGGGTGCCGGATGTGTATCAGGGCGCGCCGACGCCGGTGACGGCTTTTCTCTCGGTGGGCTCAAAAACGGCGGGGTTCGCGGCGCTTTTTAAGATTCTGACCTTAATGCAGGGCGTTCACCCCAAAAGTCTTCAAATGTTTTTTGCCGCGCTCTCGGCGCTTACGCTTCTTCACGGAAATCTGGGTGCGATCGCGCAAACGAATATGAAACGCTTACTTGCCTATTCAAGCATTGGTCATGCGGGTTATATTTTGATGGGTATTGCTTCGGGAAATCGGGCGGGGACGGAGGCGGCGCTTTTTTATCTCGCGGTTTACGCTGTTTCGAATGTAACGGCATTTTTCGTGGTCTCAATCGCCAATCAATCATTTCAAGCCGGGGAGATCTCAAATTATCGCGGACTTGCGCGTAAATCGCCTCTTTTGGCCGGTGCGCTTTTTACCGCGCTGCTTTCGCTCGGCGGAATTCCGCCATTGGCCGGTTTTTTCGGAAAATTTTTGGTTTTAAAATCGGCTGTCGACGGCGGCCTGCTCTGGCTTGCTTTTTTCGGCGCCGCCGCCATCCCGATTTCGCTTTATTATTATTTGAGCGTCGTTAAAGAAATGTACCTCCGGGAAAGCGCGGAAGAGACGCACATTGCGCTCTCCGCCTCCGCAAAAACAATTTTGATTGCCCTTATTATTCTCCTCATCGCCATCGGTATTTTCCAGGCGCCGCTTTTCACTTTAGTACAAGCTGCTGCCTAAATCCGCCAGCCCCGCACGTCGTCATCGTGGGCATAGCGAAGCTGGCCGTGGCGATCTGACACCCAGATCCTTCGCGGAGTTTACCCTGAGATGCTTCGTTTCACTCAGCATGACAAACGAAGGGCTCAGGATGACGCTCGGTGTCATGCTGAGGGCGAAGCCCGAAGCATCTCGCGTCAGATTGCTTCGTCCGGGCCGCTCTGCGGCCAGTCCTCGCAATCCCATTTATAAATTTTCACTCCATAGGATCGGGATAGCCCCTGTGGGGCAATGACAGCAAAAACAAACGAGCCGGCACTTAAGGCCTAAGGGAGGGAGATCCTTAAGGTGCCGGCTCTAGTTTTCGCCCGGACAGCCCGAACAAACCGGGCAAAACCAATTCTTACGCAAACATGTAAATCAAAGACGCCAACGCCGTGCTCTGATGTTTTGAGGTAGCGGAATCGAACGCCGCCGTACCGCCTTCCGCCGAATCATACCGGTACTCACCGCGCAGAAGAAGTTTGTCGGTAAGTTTATAATCTGCGCTGATGGTGTTTTCACGCAAATCGGTGGCTGTGCTTGCGGTGCGCACGCCTTGGTCATCCCAAAATTGCTCAAAGCGATAACCAACGGCAAGTTTGTCGTTGATTTCATAGCGGGCATAAAGCGCATAGCCCTGCCAATCGGCTTTGCCGCCTTCGGCGGCAGCGGTCGCAATGGTCGCCCCCAAATCTTCTTCCCAGCCATAATCATAATTGGCCATTAATTTCAAACCGGGAAGGTCCGCCGGGAGGGGTGTCCACATGGCAACCAAATCAAGAATTCCTCTTTGGCTTGCAGAGTCCTCAAAGGTTTGAGAGCCGATCATAAACCCGGCCGAGGTTGTAAAATTTTCGTTTGGGGTCCAGCCCACGCGTGCTTCCCAATCCTTCACGTCATTCACATCAACGGCCTGATCCCAACCGTTCACAAGACCGGTCGCCAGCGAAACTTTTCCGTCCATGACGGTGGTCATGGCCCGAACGCCGGTGTGGGTAAAGGGAATCGCGTTGTTAAACAGAATCGAACGCGAAGCGTTCCAGTTCATGTGATTCTCGATCACTTCAGCGCCGAGAAGCGTCGCGAATTTACCGGCCCAAACCGTGATGCCTGAAGTCATGGGGATGTTTGGAACCTTAATTTCCGCAAATGCTTCCTGAATGGAAAGTTCGTCCGTGCCTCCCAAAAAACCGGCTGATTCAATCACCTGAGCGTCGCTTCCATACGTCAGCTGGGTCATAAAACCGGCGCTTACTTTGTCGGATTCAGGGGCTGGTCTTGAAATTTCGAGCTGAAAATTGTTCAGATCAAAGGTGTTGGCGCTGCGGTCAAAAGCGCGGATCGTGCTATTCGAACTGGTCCTAGCACCTGCTGCTGTAACAGCGCCCGTTGGATCCTGAAAGTTCCAATTGAACGACGTGTCGACAAACCCGCTGATCCGAATGTCTCCTCCGGCGCCACGCACAATGCCGTCACCTTCTTCGGGCATCGGCATAACCGGTACACCCTTGGCCATATGACCCTCAATCATTTCCATCTTTTTTTGAAGGTCGCCCACCATTGATCGAAGCTCTTTATTTTCCTTCTTGAGCTCTGCTATGCTGTCCGCCTCATCGGCCAGGCCGACGGGCATGCCGAGCAGCAGAAAGGCGAACAAGCCGGACATCAATTTAAATGGTAATTTGTTTTGTATCATCTCTAAACCCCTCCCTTTTTGTCGAAGTTAACTTTAAAAAAACTGTACCAAATTAACGCTGGAGATATACCAAGTTCCGTGCCAACTTCAAAAGTTGAATGAAGCACGCTTTGATTCTTTTAAAAAAGCGCGTCCGTTACACTTTTGGAGGACTAAGCTGTCTACATTTTTGTATTGAAACATTCAGAAGTGTCCAAAAATGAACGCCCCGAAACATTTTATTATCGGCTTGGCTCAGTGGCTGCTGAAGCAAGGTGCTGGTCACTGGAGGGGGGTGGGGTAGCGCTTTCGGAGGGGATGGCTTTAAGACACGTTTCCAGCTGGTCCAGCTCGTTTTGGAGAATATCTCTCATGGGATACCGGCTTCCGTCACGAAACACGACGGTGTAGGGTTCCCCACTTATCCGGGAGCCGGCCGATACTTTGGCGACAAAGTCCTGGGCGGTATCAACCGGAATGTTGTGAAGCGAGCGCAGGCGGTTTAATTTCCATCTCAAGAATTTAGCCGCATTTTGGCTCGTATACTCCTCTCGATTGCGGATAAATGAGACTTTTGCGTCCCGGACCCGGTTCAGCAAATAATCGATTTTTCCCTCTTCCGTGGTGAGGTCGCGGGTGGCAAAAAACCTTTCCACAATCGAGACAATTTCGGAACGTGCGCTGAAACACAAAGCCGCGTTATCAGTGGAGATCGGGCCCGAAAGTAGAGGAGTGGCCGGAGCGGAGGCGCAGCCGGAATAAAACAAGAAGGACAAAAAAACCCAACCAAACTTCATGTTCACTTCCTCATCTGGTCCAAGACAATGGCCGCCGCCTCGCGCACCAACGGAAGCGGGGAACGGCTGAGGTCGTCAAATCCGCGATAAAAACGCTCCAGCTTCAGTTCCCGTGCCGAAAAAATGGCGCACATCAAAAACCACGGGTCTTTACGGTCGAAAAAGCCGCTTAAAAGTGATTCCAAATCCTCGCCGGGCGGTAGATCAACCTCCTCCAAAATAGGAGCGATCACATGCGCGAGCTTCGGTTCCACCACATTTTCCAAAAGCTCAAGGGCGTGCGCCTTAAACGACTCGGCCGAGCGGGGATCGGAAAGCCGCTTGTAAATGACGAGAATAATATCACTTGCGTACAAAAGTGACAAGAGACGGAAAATGCGCTCTAAATTTTCGGCGTTGAGGGCTTCGAGCACGACTTGGAGATAGGGCTCGCCTGCGGTCTTTTTTTTCTGATATTCACGCAGAATGGATTGAAGGGACATATAATCGTTTGCTTCGTTTAGAATTTCCCGTTTGACCATCCAGTCGGCAAACTGCCTGCGTTCCCTCGCTCTTATCTGATTGAGCGCGCGAATCATATTGAACCGGATGGAGCGATCTTCGGCAAGCCAAAGATGGCTGAGCAGAATATCCACCGCTCCTTGAGTTCCCAAAACGGACAACATGAGAATCGCGATTCGTTTATGCCGTACGTCTTCATCCGGATTTTCAATGCACTCCGAAAGTTTGGCCAGCACGCGCAACTCGTCGCCGGAAAGCAGGGTTTTCAAATCGAGCTTTCGTTCGCGCAGTGCCTGTAATTTTTCAGAAAAATAAGGTCCGAACACCCCGACTTGGGGAAACTTGTGCTCCCGAAGCAGCAACTCCAGATCGGCCCGTTTAAGACCGAGCGCTTCATACTCAGTCATCCGCTGGACGATTTCACGCGCCCGCTCGTTTGCTCCCCCGTTTCCGCGATCGACCAGACAGCCGGTGGCCGCGATTTTCCGCACCACGGGGGAGTGATATGAAAGAAAGGGTTTCATCCTCTCCGAAAAACGCGCTCCGTTCAAGGAGGCAACGACATCGCGAAACTCCTGCGGCACCGGTACCGCCACAGGAACGTGTTCCTCGGATGAAATCAACTTTTTGATTGCGTGTTTGTATCCGTCTCGAATGCTCCATACCAACACAATCCAAAGCGGAATGACCAATACCACCACCAGCCCGAGTTTTTCATCGGGAATCCCGAGAAGGGACGTGACAAAAATGATAAAAATTCCGGCCACGCTTTTCGAGGCCCGGAAGCCGAGCATGTCGATGATGGGTTTGACCCGGTAACGGACGCCGGAAGGGATGGGAATGTAGAGAATTTCCTTGCCCAGCTGGCTGATGGAATAATTCATGCTGCCGTCGTAGGTTTTAATCGCGATCGCAGCAGCCAGTGTAGGAAACAAAAGCGTTGCGACGGAACCAAATGCCAGACCGACGGGGAGAAGCAGCAGGGACATGGCCACGCCGATCCCGCGGAGCACATGGCTTGCCACAATGAGCTGAAGCACAAAAGAAACGGCGTTCAGCCATGCCATAAAACCGCCGAAAAAGGCGGTCCTCGCGTTTTTTTCGGCAATCGCATTCTCGACCACCGCGTTAAACTGGTTGTCAATCAAGGTGGAAACCATTTTCCCGATCATGACCAGCGCGGCGATCAGCAGAAGGTAACGGGAACCGAAAAATAATTTCCAGGTGGATTTATCCCGAAGCCGGGTCGCTTCGTCCGGCTTTTGGGACGGTTTTTTGAGCGCATCACCCGCGCTTTCCCTGGCGGTAAAATAAATAAGGACCGTACAGGCGGACAGCATAACAGCGACCAAAAGAAGAAGGTTCTCGGTCCCGAAACGTTCCGCCGTCCGATTGGTCACAAGGCCCCCCACGACCCCTCCCAGACTGCCGCCGCTTAAAATAAAACCGAACAAGCGCTTGGCCTGTCTCGGATCAAAGAGGTCGTTGGCCAAAGTCCAAAATTGCGTCACGATCGTGATCGAATAAGCAGCGACCCAAATGTAAAAGAGAAACGAAACCCATCCGGCCATGTGGAAATGAAACAAAAACCAAAAGACAAGCACGTTCGAGATGAAAAAAAGAGTGGCCGCCGAAAAAAGCGTGCGCTTGCGTTTGAACCAGCCGGACAAATGAATGTAAGCAAATGTGAAAAAAATGAGGAAAGCGCCTTCACCGATGTAGGCGTAGCGCAGGTTTTCGGCGCCGTGCGAGGTAAGAAACGTGGAGCTGCGAATCGGTTTTAAAATATAGAGGGTGGCGATCGTGAAGGAAAAATAAAGAAACATGGGAATGGCTTTGCGCCATTCGTCGCGTTTGATTTGAACGACCGGCTGAATGAGGCGGGTGATAATATCAAGCATGGCTAAACGCCATGATCGATTTCGCTAATCTCCAGCGAAGCAGTCGTCGTAGACGGCAGGGAACCCTGAACAGACGAAGTGAGCACCAACCGAAGAGGCGGATGGCTCCACTCATCTTGACCGGCATATTTCGCGCTCACGTAAAGGACAATGTCTCCACGTGCCCCGGCGGGAGCTTGGATGGAAAAAGAAGAACCGCTAAATTCCCGCTCCTCCCCGCTTCCACCCTTCGTCTGCATTCGATAACGATACTGCGCCTCCCCGGATTGGGCGAAACCGTATTTCACCGCAAGGTCGGTAAAGCGGATCTCATAGTTTGAGTCTCCCGATTGAAACAGGCGTAGCTCATCCAGCGGAGTCGCACGGAAAAACCAATAACGGGCGATGATATCGCGGCGAGCGATCAGAATTTCAGAAACGATTTTGGCGGTGTCGGGGCTGGAATATTGGGCCGTATCGACAATCGCGCGAATGTCCTCATCCGTAAACGACATGATAATCTTGGAAGCCCAAAACGCATCGGAAACCGTCAAGCGCTGAAACGGCTCGTACGGAAGCTGGGTTTTCCACTTGCCCGGGTCAAATTGGTAATTGTCAAAGTAACCGATTTCGGGGTAAGAAATGCTGCGGTTCACTTGATCCCATCTCCGCTCCCATGGTTTTTCCACGAGCTTGAGGGTCGGGATCCCTTCCCCGATTTCATACCAGTCCACGATATTTTCATGGCCTGCCACCGGCACTTTGGGCCGGAAGCCGGCGCTGCCCAAGGTGGAACCGAAATCGATCAAGTAATGTTTCACGAATGTTTTGCCGTCTACGGCCTCCACCACATCCATCGTGTTGTCGCGGCGCAAATCATAATGATTAAGCCAGGAGCCAAAGACTCGGAGCGCGCGGATGGAACGCCTGTCTTCATGAGCCACGAGATCATCCGGATCGTTTTCGCGGCGCCCCTCAAAATCCATATACCCAAGCCGGGGGGGCGGAAGGATTTTACTGGCGGAAGCCCGGAGCACGCCGCCTTTGTATTTGGGGATTTTTTCGATCAGGGTCTCAAGCGCTTCGGCAGTCAGCGGTTTTTTGAACCCGTTTTCATCATAATACGTGGCCTGCGGGTCAGGGATTAAAATATCCGGAGAAAGCTTGACCAAATAATATTCGGCCACATGATAGCCGAAGGCGTGAAAAAATTTGTGGCTGATGATTTCGGCCGAAGTAGCCATGTCGGGATTGTCTTTCGGATCAAATTTCAGCAGATAAGCATCCCCTTTCCCATCTTCGATAAAAAATCCGGCGGTCACTCCTTCCGTCTTGCCTTTCGTCACCCGCCACGGACCTTTCGGGTCCGGGCCGCTGCCTTCGCCGGGGCCGCGTTTTAATTCCCCGGCGGAAAGACGCTTACGGCCGTGGCGGTTTGTGAAAAATGTCGAATCCGGGACCTCGTCAAAGCGGTTGACGTCGAGAGCCGGATCCTTTTTAAACGTGAGGTGGCGCGCCAGCTGATCCAGACGTAAAAACTGGGCAAAGCGGCCGTAGAGAATGCTGTCGAAAAAGTCCCGGTAAAATGAGGTGTCGTGTGCGCTCAGCTTGCGCTCCAAATCATCGGCGTGAGCGTCCGCTCGCGCGGTTGAAAAAACCAGAAAAATGAATACGCTCGTCATTGCGAGGCAAAGTGCCAAATGGTGCCGAAGCATGCCTCTGTGCGTCATCGCGAGGCCGGCGCAGCCGGCCGTGGCGATCTGACACCGAGATCCTTCGCGGAGTTTATCCTGAGATGCTTCGCTATCGCCTGCCTGCCGGCGGGCAGGCTCAGCATGACAAACGAAGGGCTCAGGATGACGCTCGGTGTCATGCTTCGGGCGAAGCCCGAAGCATCTCGCGTCAGATTGCTTCCTGCCTGCCGGCAGGCAGGCGCCCACCTTTGGCGGGCTCGCAATGACATCTGTTGCCTTATTCATTTCTCCGTCCTCAAAAAGAAGTGGTTCTACCCGTCGAGATTCTCAATCCTTCATCGCTGTGGGCAATCATAATAGAGATCAGGGTTTTGCGGCGGAATTTAATATTCAGGCCGCCGCCGTAAGAAACATTGAGCTCGTTAAACCTGAAATTGCCGATTTCATTGAATACTTCCCCGACATCCACCAAGGCAAGTGCTTCGCCTATCATGTTGCCGTATTCATAAATGCGGTACCGGTACTCGGCATTCAGTACGACCAGGCCTTCGTCATAAAAACGGTTGGGGCGGTACGCGCGCATGAGCTCGCTTTGAATATAATTCTTCGACCCGCCGAGCCGGGACATATTGAAAAACGGAATCCGGCCGCCGCCGAGTTCCTGATTTTTTTCAGCCGTGAGCCGGAGCGCCAAAACGCGGCGGTCGGAAAGAATGGAAAAAAAGTGGGCGATCGAACCGGAAACGGCCAGATAATGGAGATCGCTTCCGTCCGTATCGTGAAAATAAGAAAACTTAAACCTCCGATACCCGCCGCGGCGCGAATCATGTTCGTGATCTCTCGTATCGTGTTTGACCATGGCCTCAAGTCCGATCAAATTTCCGCCTTCAAATCCGGGCACTGCGCCGGCGGTGAAAACCTCTTTAAACTTTCCCGTGTGCTCCCGGTTGCCGTTGCCCATATTCATGTGTTGATAGACGAATGCCGCGCGGCTGTCGATATTTTCGGTGGCATGATAGCCCAAAGCGGCTTCCAGCCGGGTCTCCTCCGGCTGATAAGTAGTCCTATCTCCCAAGCTCGTTCTTTGTCCGAGCCCGTAAAAACTTTCGGTGGAACTGCGGTAATACTGGAAACGCCCTTCGTGGTAAAAAGCCGTTGTCTCGGGCGCCTCCAGCATGTACTTTGCACCGAGCCGTGCCGTGCTGCCGGCAAATTCATGGTTGGGTGCCCAACTGCCGGAAATTTCGGGTTTCAAGACGGCCTGTTCAATATTGAGCAATTGGTCAATGCGAATCCGCCCGCCGGGGCCTATAAATCCATCTTCGGTGGGCGTGTAAATGCTCGGGTGAATGCCGTGGGCGTGAAGCTCGTCAACAAACCAAACGACCTTATCGTCTATATGGCCTTTTTCAATCCACTCCAAAGTTTCTCCCACCGCAAACTCGACGGGCCGGAACGGCAGCTCCAAAACGCGGAGGAAAAACCGGGTCCGATCCCGGGCCGCCGCGGCTTGAGGATCGTAACTTTCGGGATATTTCCAGGCAGGGGCGTAGGGATCGTAACTGATTTCCTGCTGGGCAAAAAGAGGGGTGCTTGCAAATAAAGAGAGAAATGCGGCGAAGACGGCAAGAAGTTTAGAGTATTTTTTCGGCATGGTCGCTTTAATTCCCCGATCGGTAGTATCCCTTAATTCCAATGATTTTTCAACCGTTTGATAAAATCGTCTTGTTTACCCCTAAACTTAACTCCCGTTAAGTTATGCTTCAAACGCATTTTGAATCAGCCGAAAAGACGGTTTCTCTCCCAAAAGGTCCACCGCAAGCACGTCAAAACGAATGGGTTGGTCGTTTTTGAGGCGGCGGGCAGAATACCATAGAGCCAGGCGGGCGAGCCGCCTTTGTTTGGACAAACTGACTGCCTCTTCGGGGGTCCCAAAGCGCGAAGAACGGCGGGTCTTGATCTCGATAAAGACCAAGGCCCCCCGATCTTCGGCAACGAGATCGAGTTCCCCGAGCGGCGTCTTCACATTGCGGTCTAAAATCCGGTATCCCTTTTCGGCTAAAAATTCCGCTCCTGCTTTTTCGCCCGCTTTTCCGATCGTTTGATTTTGTTTTCTTAAGCCAGCCATTTTTTTCATCCTTGCATAGAGACGGGACCGGTGACGCGTTCGACGGGCCCGAATGTGAAGCGATGGATGTCGGTGGGACCATAGCGTTCCAGCGCCGCGATGTGTTCGGGCGTGGGATAGCCCTTGTGGGCGCGAAAACCGTAAGCGGGGTACTCGAGATCGTAGACATTCATCATTTCATCGCGCACCACTTTAGCCACAATGGAAGCGGCGCCGATCGAAATCAATTTTTGATCGCCGCGGATGACGGGAATTTGCCGAATAGGCAGATCGATCGGGTGCATGCCGTCGATTAAAAGAAGGTCCGGTGTCACCGGAAGCGCGAGCACCGCTTCGCGCATAGCGAGAAGAGAGGCCTGAAAAATATTGATCCGGTCGATGATTTTCTCGCCGACCGTGCCGACTCCCACAAGCGCGTGCGAAATAATCTTCCAAAACAGCTTTTTCCGCGCGGCGGGGGTAAGCATTTTTGAATCGCGAATGCCTTTGATGGAAACATAGGAGGGAATGAAGCAGGCGCAAGCCACCACGGGACCTGCCAGCGGTCCGCGGCCGGCTTCGTCCACACCGGTCAGAAAACGGAATCCGCGTTTACGCAGCTCAGCTTCTTTAGGATCGGGGCGGTGGACCACCGAAAATATAATTGGTTAAGAACTCTAATTACTGTCCGCGCGTTTGTGACGAAGATGATAAAGCTTGGCCCGGTGCGCTTTTGTCTTTCGCGTCACCGTGATTTTCTCAATGCGGGGAGAGTGGAGCGGAAACACCTTTTCCACAATGTCCCCGCGCACATCCCTTAACACCGTGAAGGTGGCCCCCGTGCCGCGCCCTCTTCTGCCGATCACGATCCCTTCGAAAATCTGGGTTCTCGTCTTGTCTCCTTCCTGAACTTTGAGATGGACCTTGACTTCATTTCCGACCTCAAATTCAGGAATTTCTTTTTTTAAATAATCCTGTTCCGCCAGTTGAATCTTATTCATCATTTCCTCCAATACCTACTGACTGATTAAGTCCGGTCGATGTCGCTTTGTCATCCGATGCGCCTGCTTCGCGCGCCAGGCCTTGATCAATTTATGATCGCCCGAGAGCAGTATCTCCGGCACTTCCCATCCTTTAAATGTCCTCGGCCTTGTGTAATGCGGAAAATCAAGCGATCCTTTCGTAAATGATTCGGATTCAAGCGATTCCTGATTTCCTAAAACCCCGGGGACCAGCCGAACCACGGCATCGATAAAACAAAGTGCGGGAAACTCGCCACCTGTGGTCACAAAATCGCCGGCCGAGATTTCTTCATCCGCCAAATGCTCGTGTACGCGCTCGTCTATGCCTTCGTAATGGCCGCAAATAAAAATAAGATGCTTTTTCTTCGCGAGGCGTGCCGCCATCGACTGGGAAAATACTTTTCCGCGGGGTGAGACCAAAACCCGCCAGCCCTTTTTTCCGATCGCTTTCAGGCAGTTGTAAATCGGCTCCGCCATCATCACCATGCCGGCGCCGCCGCCGAATGGTTTGTCATCACAAGTCCTGCGCTTATCGTGCGTATAATCTCTGAGATTATGAATCTTAATCTCAACCGCTCCGCGTTTCTGGGCCTGCTTGGCCATGGATTCATTCAGGGGCTCTCGCACCAGCTTTGGAAAGAGCGTGATGACATCAACTCGAAGACGCAAGCGCTTTTTAATAGGGGCGGTTCTTATAAACTTTGGTGGCATATACATCTTTCGTTGAAACAATCAACGAATCGTGGCCGATGAAAGGCCGTCTATGAGAACCGTCCCTAAACCCTCTGCAAGAACCGTCCCTGATAAATTACCCGTTCTGCTTTTTTTGCTTCTTCAGCAGACTTTTGACCGTGTCGCTTGCTTTGGCGCCTTTTGAAATCCAATGCGCGATGCGATCGGAATTTAACCGGAGCTTCACCGGATTCGTATGAGGATTATAATAGCCCACCTCTTCGATAAAACGTCCGTCGCGCGGCATCTTGATGTCCGACACCACAACGCGCCAGCAAGATTTGTTTTTCGTGCCGAATTTCTTTAATCGAATATGAACAGCCAACGTATCCTCCTTAAATGAGCACCTGACTTACGTTCGCGAAAGCGAATGTCAAGTCAGCCGTGCGAACGTTACGTTTAAAGTTACGTCCCGTGAGGCCACGGCCTAGTGGCCGAAACGGGATACCTCATTGTTATCTATCCTTTCTCTTTTTCTCTTTTAATGCGAGCGCCCAAGGCCGACAATTTTTGCTCAATACGCTCATAACCGCGGTCCAAGTGATACACGCGGTGCACTTCCGTCTCCCCTTCGGCCGCAAGGCCGGCCAATACGAGAGCGGCGCTCGCCCTTAAATCCGAAGCCATCACGGGCGCGCCGCTCAGCCGATTGGTCCCCGTCACAATCGCGCTCGCGCCTTCCAAAAAAATCTTGCAGCCCATGCGGTTTAATTCGCTCACATGAATAAAGCGGTCCGGATAAATTTTTTCCGTAATCACGCTGATCCCGGGTGTGATCGTCATGAGCGCCATCATCTGTGCTTGAAGATCCGTGGGGAAACCCGGATAAGGAAGTGTCGTGACATCCACGGGCCTGAGTTTTCCGTGGCGCCTGATCCGGACGGAGGTTTTTGATTTTTGAATCAAAACGCCCGCATGCTTCAATTTATCAATAAGCGCCGGATTGTGTTCCGGATTGCAGTTGCGTACCGTGACGTCCCCGCCTCTGGTCATAGCGGCCGCCACCATAAATGTCCCCGCTTCGATCCGGTCCGGAATCACCGAATGAGCCGTGCCGTGAAGCTTCCGAACCCCTTTAATTTCAATCAGATGGGAGCCGTGGCCGTCAATCTTAGCCCCCATTTTATTCAGAAAATTCGCCAAATCAACTAGTTCCGGTTCGCAGGCCGCATTCTCAATAATGGTAGTCCCGCGCCCCAATACGGCGGCCATCATCACATTGGCAGTCGCCAAAACCGAAGAACCGTAGCTTCCGCCCAAATAAACATCGCCGCCCCGAAGGCCGCGCGGGGCTGTGGCTTTGACGTAACCGTGTTCCACGACGATCTTTGCGCCAAGCGTCTCAAGCCCTTTTAAGTGAAGATCGATCGGCCGCGCACCGATGACGCAGCCGCCCGGAAGTGATACTTCGGCATGCTTCCATCTCCCCAAAAGCGGCCCCAAAACACAAACTGAAGCGCGCATGGTACTCACCAAACTATAGGGGGCAATCACCTTCGCTTGATTGCCGGGCGTGATTTCAACAGCTGAGTCGGTGAAATGAACTTTGGCCCCCAACACCTTGAGGAGCTTTACCATCGTCCCCACATCGCGTAAATTCGGGACATTTTCGATGCGGCTTCGCCCTTCACCCAAAAGCGCCGCGGCCATGATCGGAAGCACAGAATTTTTGGCGCCGGAGACTAAGACTTCCCCCACCAATTTTCTTCCGCCTTGAATGACAATTTTATCCATTAGATCTCTCTGTCATTCCCGAATGTGACAATGCTTTAAGTTGTCATTCCCGAATGCTTTAGTCGGGAATCCATGGGTCCCCGACAAAAGATTTCGGGGACGACAAAAAGCGTCGATTTCGGGGATGACAACTTCGCTGATATGACGCGGTCAATTCCTGAATAATCTTTTAAAATTTCAATTGAATTAAACCCGTTTGCTTTGAGCTCGGCTGAAACCGATTGCGCCTGCCCAATCCCAATTTCAAAAAAGATCATTCCATTCTGCTTTAAAATTTGATTCGTGGAACGAATAATGCGCCGGTAAAATAAAAGCCCGTCTTCCCCGCCGGCGAGCGCCGTACGCGGCTCAAATGCTACTTCCTTTTGTAAATTCAAAAAATCCCGCGAAGAAAGATAAGGCGGGTTGGAAACAAGCAAATCAAATTTTTGATGAATCCCTTCCCAAAGATCACAATTGACAAAGCGAATGCGGTGATTCACCCGATTCGCCTGAGCATTGGCGTACGCAAATTTTAATGCTTCTTCAGAACAATCAGTAGCCGTTACCTGCCAGCCGGGTCTTTCGACCGCAAGACTTACGGCAATATTACCAGAACCCGTTCCAACATCCAATACGTGAAGCGCTTTAGAATTGTGCCGGCGAATGGGTTTTGCCGAAGGCAGCTCTCGCAGCCCTTTGATTTCGCCTTTGGCGAAATCAAAGGACGAGTGCCGCAGGCGGTCGGCCGCCGCCGGAGCGGCCGAACCGCCGGTGCCTGAGGCAAAGTCCCGATCGCCGGCACGTTTCAATACCGCTTCGACCAAAAGTTCGGTCTCCGGCCGCGGGATCAGACATCCTTCGCCCGCTTCGAGCGAAATATTTCGAAATTCCACCGTTTTCAGCAAATACTGGAGCGGGTAACGCGCCGCGCGTTTTTTTAAAAGAGCAAAGAATTGTTCTAGTTCTGAATTACTTACCTTTTTCTCCGGTTCCATGTAAAGTTCAGCGCGTGTTTTGCCAAACACCCGTTCAAGCAAACGCTCGGCCGAAATTTCCGCTTCAGGTACATTTCTTTCTTTTAAGAATCCAACGCCGTTCTCGAGAACATCGATCGCGGGTGGCGCGGCAAACAGGGCTCCCATACGCCCGCAGGCGTTAGCCGAGGACGTATGGGATGTTTGCCGTGACAGGACCCGCGATCGTTCTCTCACTTTGACTCCAAACGGCGGGCGCGGTCTTCCTTTTCAAGCCCCGCGACAAGCGCATTTAAATTTCCGTCCATAATTTCGGGAAGCGCATGCAACGTAAGCCCGATGCGGTGGTCCGTCACGCGCCGGTCCGGAAAATTATAAGTCCTGATTTTTTCGCTCCGGTCGCCTGTGCCCACCTGTTTTTTGCGCGCATCCGAGATTTGACGGTGTTGTTTTTCCCGCTCCGCTTCAAACAGCCGGGCGCGCAATACTCTTAAAGCTTTCGTTTTATTTTTCAATTGGGAGCGCTCGTCCTGACAGCGAACCGTAAGTCCGGTCGGAATGTGCACAATCTGTACGGCAGAATCGGTGGTATTCACTCCTTGTCCGCCCGGTCCTCCCGCGCGGCAAACTTCGATCCGGAGCTCTTCCGGTTTTAATTCGACTTCCACTTCATCCGCTTCCGGTAAAACAGCCACGGTGGCCGCGGATGTGTGAATACGGCCGCTCGATTCCGTTTCGGGAACACGTTGGACCCGGTGAATGCCGCTTTCAAAACGGAATTTCCGATAAGCGCCGGGGCCCGAAACCCCAAAAATAATTTCCTTGAAGCCGCCTTTTCCGGTGGGGTTTGAGTTAAACACTTCGAGTTTTAAACCCTGAGTGGCCGCAAACCGTGAGTACATTCGAAACAGATCGCCCGCGAAAAGTGCGGCTTCTTCGCCGCCGGTACCGGCGCGGATCTCGACGATGATATCTTTGTCATAATCCGTGTCGGTTTCGGACAAAAGCTTTTCTTCAAGCTCGCGTTCAAGCGCCGCCAGGCGGGCCGAAAGTTTTGTGCGCTCTTCTTCGTACAGTTTTAAAAGATCGGGGTCCTTCTGGGAACCTTTCAAAAATTTTTCCGCTTCCTCAAGCTCGGCCGACACCCGTTCATATTCCAAAAACCCTTCCATCACGGGCCTTAAACGCGCAAGCTCTTTGGAGCTGGTTTGGAAACGCACACGATCCTTGAAAAATTCAGGATCGGCCAGCTGTTTTTCCAGCTCTTGGGCCCGGGTGCGGATTTGGAGAAGGCGTTTGAGGAGCATCGCGAATGAGCGGGATTCGGAACGTTATTCTGACTTGGTACGTACTTTTTTGACTTTTTTGATATTGACCTTGCCCTGAAACCGCTTTTGAAATTTGTCAATACGCCCGGCGGTGTCCACGAGCTTCTGCTTTCCCGTGAAAAAGGGATGGCAAGCGGAACAAATATCAACCGAAATTTCGCTTTTGGTGCTCCTGGTCTCGATCACATTTCCGCAGGCGCAGCGAACACGCGCAGGACCGTAGTTTGGATGAATATCTTTTTTCATGTGGACTTACTCCCTTACCTTTCCGCTTTACTTTTCTGCTTTGTTCAAGCTGAGTAAAAATTCCGCGTTCGTTTTGGATTTGGAAAGCCGCTCGAGCAATAGCTCCATGGCTTCCGCCGAATTCAGTTCATTCAGCACTTTTCTCAAAAGCCAGGCCCGGCTGAGTTCATCCGG
This sequence comes from uncultured bacterium, assembly GCA_964373885.1. Classification (GTDB taxonomy): domain Bacteria; phylum Omnitrophota; class Omnitrophia; order Omnitrophales; family Danuiimicrobiaceae; genus CAYJWM01. Next base: position 28,063 of record CAYJWM010000007.1, read on the forward strand.
ATGCATGAGCATGTCTTCTTTGCGCGTATTCGACTTTTTCACGTCAATGGCCGGATAGATGCGTTTCTGGAAAAGATTCCGGTCAAGCTGGAGTTCCATATTGCCGGTGCCTTTGAATTCTTCGAAAATCACCTCATCCATTCGAGAGCCGGTGTCCACAAGCGCTGTCGCGATAATCGTGAGCGAGCCGCCTTCTTCCACATTGCGGGCCGCGCCGAAAAACCGTTTCGGTTTGTGAAGCGCGTTGGAATCGACACCGCCTGAGAGAATTTTCCCGGAATGCGGGACGACCGTATTGTAAGCGCGCGCAAGGCGCGTGATGCTGTCAAGCAGGATCACGACATCACGTTTGTGCTCAACCAAGCGTTTTGCTTTTTCAATCACCATTTCCGCCACCTGCACGTGGCGCTCGGCAGGTTCATCAAAGGTAGATGAAATCACCTCACCTTTGACAGAGCGTTGCATGTCCGTCACTTCCTCGGGCCGCTCGTCGATTAAGAGCACGATCAAATACACATTGGGCTCGTTTTTGGTGATGCTGTTCGCAATTTTCTGCAGCAGAATCGTCTTCCCGCTGTACGGCGCCGCAACGATCAATCCGCGCTGGCCCTTGCCGATTGGCGTGAGCAAATCCATGACCCGCATCGAAAGCTCTTTCGGGTCCGTTTCCAAAATCAGCCGCTTGTTGGGATAAAGCGGTGTCAAATTATCAAACGGGACCTTCCCCCGGATAGATTCGGGCGGCTCATAATTGACCGCGTCCACTTTAAGAAGCGCGAAATAACGCTCGCCTTCCTTCGGCGGGCGGATTTGCCCGCTCACCGTATCCCCTGTCCTCAAATTAAATTTTCGAATTTGAGAAGGAGAAACATAAATATCGTCCGGTGAGGGAAGATAATTGTAGTTCGGGGAACGTAAAAATCCAAAGCCGTCCTGAAGGATTTCAAGCACGCCTTCTCCGTACATGAGCCCCGATTGCTCGGCCTGCCCCTGCAGAATTTTAAAAATCAAATCCTGCTTGTTTAAACCGGCGGTCCCCGTCACATTAAATTTTTTGGCCAAATCCTGCAGTTCGGAAACTTTCATTTTCCGAAGTGCGGCTACGTCAAGCGACCCTTCATGGCTTGGGACCCCTGCCTTCAAGGTTTGGTCACCTCCCCGGGGGCTGTGTCCGTGGGCCGGAGCGTGGGGGCGTTCCGCCGTCTCGGACGACTGCTTCGCTGCCGGATGGGAATCGGACGCCGGCGCTTCTTCTTCAGCCGCCGGATGCCGCCGGGTCACTCTGATCGACGTTTCTTTTTCTTTTGGATGTGAAGGTTCTCTAACCATGTTTCGTTTTATCTCCTTGTTAAGTGTAGTTTGCTGCAAAGCGATTTGATTCGCTTCTCTAAAAGTTGTTTCGACCCTGTATTTTTTATAATAAAATCCGCAAGGCGTTTTTTCCGAGCTTCGGAAAATTGAGCTCGTTGACGTGCTAAAACTTCACCTTTGCTAAAACCCAACGCGCCGAGACGTTTCAAAATATTGCGCTCACCGGCCGCGATCGCCACCGTCACATTGCACAACCGATAAAAGCCCGTCTCAAACAAAAGCGGGACTTCGACGACCACAACCCCGTCTCGTACACGCTGCGCTTCCGACCGCACCCTCCGGTACACATACGGGTGAAGGATAGCTTCAAGCCGCTTTAATTTTTTCCGGTCGCGGAACACTTCCCGCGCGACTCGGCTCCGGCTGAGCTTTTTTCCGCCGTCTGCGACGACCGCTTCGCGGAAAAGCGCCCTTAATTTCGGCTGAAGCGGGTGGCTCGCGCGAAACGGCTCGTGCGCGATCCGGTCGCAATCGATTATTTTCTTCGCGCCGCATTTTTTAAACAAACGGCTTACCGTGCTTTTTCCGCTTCCGAATGTACCGGTAACGCCGATCACAAATCGCCGGCCTTTACTCATGATACCAGCTGTTTCCCACCTTCATATCGACCTTGAGCGGAACACGAAGTTGATAAGCATGCTCCATGCCGCTTTTGACAAGCGGCTCAAGCTCCGCAAGCTCCTCATTCCGAGCGTCAAACACAAGCTCGTCATGCACCTGCAATACCATCAGCGAATCAAATTTCTTCCGGTCCAGCTCATTTTGAATGCGAATCATGGCCAATTTGATAATGTCCGCCGCCGACCCTTGAATCGGGGCGTTAATCGCCGTGCGCTCGGCGAATTGGCGCAAATTGGGGTTTGTGGAATGAATGTCCGGATAATAAGAACGCCTTCCCAAAACCGTGGTCAAAAATCCCTGCCGGCGGGCAAGCTCTTTCTGGGTCTCCATAAAATTTTTCACCTGGGCGTAACGCGCGAAATAAGAATCGATAAAGTTCTGCGCTTCCGATACGGAAATCCCGAGATTTTGCGCCAGCCCAAAGGCACTCACGCCGTAAACGATGCTGAAATTAATGGTCTTCGCCACATTGCGCATTTCGCGCGTCACGTCCTTTAAGCCGGCGTTAAACAAAAGCGTGGCGGTGAATTGATGGACGTCCAGGTCCTCCTGAAACGCTTTTGTCAAATTTTCATCCTCCGAACAATGCGCGAGCACGCGCAGCTCCACCTGGGAATAATCGGCTGATAAAATTTTACGCCCTTTGGCGCACGGCGAAAAAGCGCGCCGGATCTCACGGCCAAGGTCCGTCTTGATCGGAATGTTCTGCAGATTTGGTTCCGAGCTCGAAAGCCGCCCCGTGGCCGTCACCGTCTGGTTGAAGGACGTGTGCACGCGCTTGGTGCCGGGATTCACCAGTTCCGGAAGCGCGTCCAGATAAGTGGATTTCAACTTGGTTTTCTCCCGGTGTTCGATCAAAAGCTTCGGAAGCTGGTAACTTTGGGCGAGTTTCTCAAGGACATCGGCATCCGTGGAATAGCCGGTTTTCGTGCGGCGGATCACCGGCAGTTTCAATTTTGTAAACAAAACATCGGACAGCTGCTTGGGCGAGTTGATGTTGAACTCCTCGCCGGCCTCGCGGTAAACCTCTCGGGTGAGATGGTTCAGGTCTCGCTCCAGTTTATCGGAAAGTTCCCGGAGGACTTTAAGGTCAAGCGCCACGCCGTTCATCTCCATGCGCGCGAGCACGCTTAAAAGCGGCATCTCGACGTCACGGAAAAGCGCCTCAAGCTCGTGCACCTTTAAAAGTTTCTCAAAAATTTCGACCAGCCGGAACACGCAATCCGCGTCCTCGGCCGCGTATTCGGCAATTTGTTCCAGGGGTACCTGGTCCATCGTGATTTCTTTGCGCCCTTGTTTGATCAAACTCATCACATTGATTTTTTTGACGCCGAGATGCTCAAAAGAAATGTCATCTAGATTATGATTCCGTTTCAAGGGATTAATCAGGTAAGAAGCGATCATGGTGTCGAAATAAATCCCGCCCAGTTCCACGCCGTGGCGTTTGAGCACGATGAGATCATATTTAATATTCTGGCCGTATTTTTTAATTCCCTCATCTTCAAGTATGGGAGCGATCGATTTCTTCACTTCTTCCCACGGAAGCCCAGGCCCTTCATGATGTTTCGAGGAAACGGGAAGATAATAGGCCTCTCTCGACTTCACGGAAAAACTAAGGCCGACCAAATGAGCGCACATGGGGTCTGAAGAAGTGGTTTCCGTATCGACGGAAATGGCGGCGGCCTCTTTTAATTTCTGTATCAATTTCTTAAGCTCGTCCTGCTTTAAAACGGTGTGATAATGCCTTTTTTCATCGCCCGCTTCGCCCGTGGGGGTCAATTCCTTGAGAAGCGTGCGAAATTCAAAATGATTTAAAAGTTCGGCCAGGCGCTTTTCATCCGGTGATTTCAATTTCATTTTCTCTAAATCGACCTCAACGGGCACGTGGCAATCCACGGTGGCCAAATCTTTCGATAATTGCGCGATTTGCTCATTTTCCTGAAGCGTTTTTTTCATGCCGGGGCTTTTAATCTTGTCTAAATGCTTAAACAGCTTCTCAAGCGAGCCATGTTCCGAAATTAATTTCACGGCCGTCTTCTCTCCGATACCGGGCACGCCGGGGATATTATCGGAAGAATCTCCTGAAAGACTCATCACATCCGTCACGCGGTCCGGGCCGAGCCCGCCGAAACGCTCTTCGACTGATTTCAAATTCAATATCTCCTCCTTAAAGGGATTGTACACATTCACTTGTTTGCTCACGAGCTGAAGCATGTCCTTATCCCCCGTGGCGATTAAAACATTGAGGCCGGAAGCTTCCGCTTTTTTGGCAATCGTCCCCAAAAGATCGTCCGCTTCATACCCGGCCTGTTCGTAAACCGGGATCCGGTACGCGTGAATGAATTCCTTGATATGCGGCATCTGCTCGATCAATTCATCGGGCATCGGTTTGCGATGCGCTTTGTACTCGCCGTAGCGCTCGTGGCGGAACGTCGGTTCTTTGCGGTCAAAACAAACGGCCAGATAATCGGGCTTTTCCTCGCGGATCAGCTTGCGCAGCATCGTGATAAAGCCGTAAATCGCGTTCGTCGGCTCCCCTTTTGAGTTGGCCAAATGCCGGATGGCATAAAAAGCCCGGTAGCAAAACGACTGCCCGTCGATTAAGAAAAGCCGTTTGGTCATACGGCGTTATGGAATATCACTTGGGAGGCCCGAAAGAACGTTAGATTTTGCTCTCTAATATTAATGTTATGGGATTAATCGCAAAGAGGGACGTTTGAAAGGATTTCTTTTAAGATTAACGTCAACGAACCCTAAATCCATACTGCCAACTGGCGGGTACAATACCCGAACCGCCGCTTGAAATCAAGCACTTTTTTTAGGGGGCTCTGCTACCTTCTGGCCGTAAAAACGCCGGAACGCTTTTGGTCGCCCGGATGGACGGCGGACTGGGAAAACAAGACCGGGTCGTAGGACTTCGAAATCGCATCGTCATAGGTGATGATGCCCTTGGAGTAAAGCTCGAGCAAATGACTGTCCAGGGTGCGTGAGCCGAATTTAGCGCCGGTCTGAAGTTCGGAAATAATTTGATAGGTTTTTCCTTCCCGGATCAAATTGGCGATCGCGGGTGTGGCAATCATGATTTCAAAAGCGGCCACCCGGCCGGGCATGTCGGCACGGGGAAGCAAAACCTGCGAAATGACGGCAATGATTGTGGAAGCAAGCTGTACCCGGATCTGTGACTGTTGATGCGCGGGAAAAACGTCGATGATGCGGTCCACGGTACGGGCGGCACCGGTGGTGTGAAGAGTGGCCAATACCAGGTGACCCGTTTCCGCTGCCGTGATGGCGGATTCCATTGTAGCCAAATCGCGCATTTCACCGATCAACATAACGTCGGGATCTTGGCGCAAGGCCTTGATCACCGCCTCTGAAAAAGACGGGACGTCCGTTCCCACTTCTCTTTGGGTGGTAATTGATTTTTTGTGATCGTGATAATACTCGATCGGGTCCTCAACCGTGATGATGTGGCGGTCATGATTTTCATTGATGTAATTAATCATGGTCGCAAGCGAGGTGGATTTCCCGGAACCCGTGGGGCCCGTCACCAAAATAAGCCCGCGCGGCCGGTTGAGCAGTTCCACGATTTTGTCCGGCAGACCGATTTCCTTGAAGGTAAAAAACTTTCTCGGCAGAATTCGAAGCACAAGTCCGTAGGAACCTCTTTGCTTGAAGGAGGAAACGCGGAACCGCACCCCTCGTTCAAACGTGAAGCCGAAATCAACGCCGCCGACGCGCTCGAGCTGGGCCCGATGATGCTCGGAAGTGACGGCTCGCATAAAGTCCTCGGTGTCTTTCACGGTGAGTATTTTGTCGTCCATGCTGGCCAGTTTGCCGTTGACGCGGAAGGTCACGGGCCGGCCCACGGATAAATGCACGTCTGAAGCATCGCGTTTTAACGCTTCCGTCAAAACCTGAACACTGTCCATATCAGCTCCTGGGTTGTTTGAGGGGTTCGGAAAAAGTATACCATACAACTTCCCGACTTGCCATTTAGCAGCGGAGGGCTCCCGCGATTTAGAGAAATCACTCGCAGGAGGAATAAATCTCGAGTAAGCGAGGGGGAAAGTGCTTGGTACAAGTAAGCCGTAAACAAGTCCTCCGCTGCCGTAGCTTTCCTTCTCGATTTTGGATGCGTCTTTTATGTATAATAGCGCTCCTATGTCTGTAGCTGTATCGGCCAGAAAACAAAAAACTGCTTCCGGTGTTGACCCGCGCTCACTCGGCCAATGGGACCGTGAATGGATTTGGCACCCCTTCACGCAAATGAGCGAATGGATTCAGGAAGAGCCGCTTATCATCGAGTCCGGCAAGGGATGCTACCTGAAGGATATTTATGGAAAGCGCTATTTGGACGGCGTTTCCTCCCTTTGGTGCAATGTGCACGGCCATCGGGTGCCTGAACTCGACAAGGCCGTCAAAAAACAGCTCGGCAAAATTGCACATTCCACTTTTCTGGGCCTTTCGAACATCCCGGCCATTCTGCTCGCCAAAAAATTAATTGAAATCGCGCCACGGGGACTGAAACGGGTTTTTTATTCCGACTCCGGTTCCGAAGCTTGCGAAATCGCGCTCAAAATGGCTTATCAGTACTGGCGGAACAAAGGAGAAAAAAAGCGCACCAAATTCATACGGCTCACGAATGCCTATCACGGCGATACGATCGGTTCGGTCAGCGTCGGCGGCATTGATCTTTTTCACTCCCTCTACCGTCCGCTTCTATTCGAAACTTTTGAGGCGCCTGCCCCCTATCGGTACCGCGACGACTCGTTCAAAGGTTCCTCCGAATCCGAATACGCGGAGCATTGCGCCCGGAAGCTCGAACAGGTAATTGCCCAACACCACTCCGAGACCTGTGCCCTGATTATGGAACCCCGCATGCAGGGGGCCGCCGGCATGATGGATCAGCCGAAAGGTTATATTTCACGTGCACGGCGGCTTGCAAAAAAGTATAATATTCTCCTTATTTTTGATGAGGTGGCCACGGGGTTCGGAAGAACCGGCCGCATGTTTGCCTGCGATCACGAATCCGTTGTGCCCGATATTTTGTGCGTCGCCAAAGGACTCACGGGCGGATATTTGCCGCTTGCCGCAACGCTCTCGACGGAAGAAATTTACAGCGCTTTTCTCGGGCCGAGCGAAGAATTCAAAACATTTTTCCACGGCCACACCTATACGGCGAACCCGCTCGCGTGTGCAGCCGCTTTGGCCAATTTGGAGCTTTTTCAAAACCGGAATGTGCTGGAAGAGCTCGCGCCGAAAATTGATTTCTTGAAAAAGAAACTTGGGGAGCTTGCTTTGCTCCGCCATGTGGGGGACATCCGGCAAGCGGGTTTTATGGCCGGCATTGAACTGGTTCGAGACCGCTCTTCAAAAACCCCTTACGAATATAAAGAAAAAATCGGGGTCCGTGTGGCGCAGAAAGCAAGAGACTTCGGCGCCATCATCAGGCCGCTTGGCAATGTGATCGTATTGATGCCGCCGTTGGCCATGACGACCCCGATGCTCAACCGGCT
>CAYJWM010000008.1:0-19946 GCA_964373885.1 uncultured bacterium
ATTCATCCGATTCGGCATCCTTGGATTGTAAACATCCGCTCGTTCGAATATATGACTGTGAGTTTTTTGAACCCAGGGGTAGAGGTCGAACGGCTGTTTCGGACAAACTCCGTTTTGATGGCAGCAAAGGATGTTGCGAAAAGTATGGCCGCAGGAAGATCTCGTCGTAATATCCACCTGAGCTAACTCATCCCTAATCATAAGAAAGTCATTGATTTTCACGGAATGAAGTTCCAGGTTGCCGCGCGTGGTCAAATGGGCCGAGCCGTGCCCAAAGCGCTCCGCCAGATCCGCAATGCGTTCCATTTGCTCGGCGCGGATCACTCCGCCGGGAATCCGAATGCGGATCATAAAATAGCCTTCATGCTTTTGCGCACAAACGCCGTAGGTCTTCAGCCGGTAACGATCGTCCGGTTTGATGGCTTCATAGCCTTCCTTGGTATACTTGACGAAATCAACCTGAAGACCTTCCGATTTAATTTTTACGAAATCAAAGGGCGGCATCTTTTGAGATTTCCTCCAATCCAGTGAGCGCTTCCCGGCCCCGTTCATCGGTTCGGATTCGAAGCGCATCTTTTACGGGGCAAAGAAATATTTTTCCATCCCCAATTTCACCTATTCGATTCGCATCCAAAAGCACACGAACGACTTGGTCAACTTCCTCATCGTTAACCACCAAAATAAGCAGCTTCTTAGGAAGAAAAGGAACTCCGGGACCTGAATCTTCCTGATCCGAATAACGAAGACCGCCCTGTTTGCCTCTCCCCAAAACAGAAACCTCGGTACAAGCGCTGAAGCCTTTTTCAGCCAGCTTCTGCTTGGTTGAACGGCTTTTGCCTGGACGAATCAAAGCGATGATTTCTTTCAATTTGATGCCCTCCGATCCCGTAAGGCCGCGGCCTTACGGGACGTGAAATTCACGTTCGCACGGGCAACAGTACTTGTGTTTTTACTCGTAAAAACACAAGTGAAGTTGAGTGCTCATTAAAAAACAAAAGGCGTTCAACTCTTAAGTGAGTTGAACGCCTTTGTTCAACAAAAATTCGGGTTTCAGAGACCTCTTCGTCTCTTACCGCTCTTGAAACGACTACACAGCTTTAAGTTACAATATCTTCGGAAACGATAATCGCCTCAGCAATTTCCTTAAGCGATCGGCGTTTCTCCATACTCTGCTTCTGAATCCTCCGATAGGCCTCTGGCTCGCCGATCTTATGGCGATTCATTAAAATTCCTTTTGCGCGATCTACTTTCTTCCTCGTTTCGAGACTTTCAACGGCAGCTACTTTTTCAGCAAGAAGTTTCGTATTTTCAATGGCGAGCGCTGCCTGATTGGCAACCCCTATTAAGATTTGTATCTCCTCTTCGGTAAACTCGTGCTCTTCTGCCGTATAACAATTCAGGACGCCAATCACTTGGTCTTTGATCATCATGGGCACAGAGATAAGCGACTTTAATCCTTCCGCCCGAGCAATTTCAGGATATTTGTAATCACTTTCTCTCGTAACGTCCAAAACCGTAATCGGTTTCTTGTAAAGAACAGCCCGTCCGCTTATGCTTTCACCGACTTTGATCGGAGGCTTGGTCCGATAGTGCTCACTTAAACTTTGCGTCGCTTTAATGACAAGCTCCTGTTTTTGCTCATCCAAGATCATCATGGAGCAAATCTTAGAACCCGTCAGCCGCGCCGTTAACTCGACTACGAGAAGAAGAATTTCTTCCAAATACCGCCCGGAAACAACAGCTCTGCTCACCTCATATAAAAGCGAAAAACTTTGTTTCGCTTTTCTGAGGTCCTTATCATTCTTTGTCTCCATAACATGTGCTGCCGTCTACGACGACTGCTTCGCTGTGCATCTATCCCTGGCAACGCTAAAAAAAGGTCCCACATGTTTTTGCAGCTATTATTCAAGTTTACGTTATCGTACAAGCGACTAAATCTAAATCTTTAAAGTGACTACAAAAGTTCATACAAAATTGTCATTTAAAAATAAAACTTACAATACTGTAGCCACCACAACCTTTCTCTTTACGAATTCCAGTTATTTTATAGCTTATCTTCTGGCTGTTACAACGTAATTGATCTCAACACTACAAGTCTTACAGCAACATTTATGCCAACTTAACAGATTTCAGATCAACTTTCAGGTGCTCCAACAAACGGCGCAGGTCCAAGGGGATTTAAACCCCTGACCTCCAGAGTGTGATTTCAGAGGTGACTATTTCTATTATACATACGAAAGTTTCCGCGAAAACTTATGCACTTTTTTTGTGCCCAAATTGTGCCTGGTTTTGGGCACAAATAGGCACAATTTGGCTCATTTGGGTTGTCTCACATTTGTCCGAAAAGTGCAGGAAAAGGCCAAAATAAGGGGCTATTTCGCGGATTAAGAGTGGAGCGGCCAGCGGGAATCGGCGCCTCCGCCTCACAACACACGATTGCTCAAGCTACGCTTTCGCAATCCTCGTTCGGCTCCGGTCGGCCACTCGCCGTCTCGTAGGAAGTCGCCGCTCCCAAAGGTCGCGTCTCCCTCGAAACGCGAGACGGCTCTATTCGATTCCCGCTTTACAAATGTTGCCCCTCATAAACTTTTGGATGAATTCGGGGCGATACTCGCTTTTAATAAAATACCCTTTGGTTGTTTTTTATATGCAAACAAGTAACGAGCGGCCAGTGGGAATCGAACCCACACCAAGAGCTTGGGAAGCTCATGTACTACCACTATACTATGGCCGCCTAAGTCTTAAAAAAGGCACAACTTTTTAAATTCCAGGCGGCGTTCTTCGATTTCCTCCGCCGTTAAACGCCTCAGCCGCTCAAGCCCAAAATCTTCCACGACAAAGGACGCCATGACGCTCCCGTTCACCACGGCGCGCTTCAAATTGTCAAACCCAAGATCACCCGTTTTCGCGAGATGGCCCATCAAAGCGCCGGCGAACGAGTCCCCCGCCCCCGTGGGATCGAATACTTCCTCAAGCGGATAAGCGGGCAGCATAAAAAATTGTTCCCCGTAAAAAAGAAAAGCGCCGTGCTCCCCTTTTTTCACCACCACTACCTCAGGTCCCATGCGTTGAATTTTTCTGGCGGCCTTCACCAGATTCGCTTCTTTTGCCAAAAGCCGCGCTTCACCGTCATTAACCACGAGCATATCGATGCGCTTCAATACTTTCCCGAGTTCATTTAATTTCCCCTGAATCCAGAAATTCATCGTATCCGAGGCCACCCACTTGCATTTGGGCCGCTTCACCTGATCGAGCACGCTCAGTTGAAGGCCGGGATCAATATTGGCCAAAAATAAATATTCCGGCTCGCGGCCGGTTTTGAGCTTGGGCTCAAAATCAAGCAGCACGTTTAATTGCGTGTCCAGCGTATGCGCGGTATTGAGGTCAGCTTCGTATTTTCCCTTCCAATGAAAGGTTTTCCCGGGCTGCGTAACCAAATGATCCAGCCCGATGGGGCGTTCCTTCAATATGTTCCGGTAGGCCGCCGGAAAATCCTCTCCCACGACTGCAATTAAATCCACCGGCGTGAAAAAGCTCGCGGCGTATGAAAAATACGAGGCGGAGCCGCCGAAGACAGCGTCTTTTTTTCCAAATGGGGTTTCCACCGAGTCAATCGCCACCGTTCCCACTACCATTAACGGAGATTGACTCATTTTTTAATTCCTAACCGCCGCGTTTTGCCTGTCAAGCAATTGCTTTAATTCGCGCGCGCTTCGGAAAGGATCCGGCGAGGCAAACACCGCCCGCACCACCGCTACGCATTTCGCTCCGCGCTCAATGACTTCAATCACATTCGAGCGGTCGATTCCGCCGATAAATACGACTGGAATACTTACCTTTTTGATTATCTCGGGAATCAATTCTAGCCCCACCGGGCGATAGGTCGGCTTTGTCGGCGTCTCAAAAATGGGGCCAAACCCGATATAATCTGCGCCTTCCCGCTCGGCCCGAACGGCTTGCTCTAAATTGTGTGTGGAACAACCGATTAATTTGTCCTTTCCCCCGATCATTTTTCTTGCGATATCAATCGGAAGATCCTCCTGCCCCAAATGCACGCCGTCTGCATCGAGGGCCAGCATCACGTCCACCCGGTCATTGATGATAAATAATTTGTCAAGCCTGCGCGTCAGTTCGCGCATTCGTTTTCCGATTCCAAGCAGCGAAGCGGTAGAAAGTGTTTTCGCGCGGAGCTGAATGATATCAACCCCGCCGCGAAGCGCTTGCTCTATTTGATTGAAAACGTCCGGTCTGTCGTCTTTAAGATCGGTGGCGGCGTAAAGACGCGAGTTTTTTAAATACTCTTTTTTCGAGTTCATAAGTTCGAAACCTCAACGCTTGAAGACAGGCGGTTTGCTTTACGGCCATGATCTTTGACATTTCTTCAAGCACGCGCAGGCCTTCCTCGGCTCGTTTTAAATTGAGAATGGCCAAGTCTGGCCACGAGGTGCGCTTCCGATCCTGTATGGCACTATGCTTTCCGATGTCGCTTTCCGCATCCCGTGACTCAACCAACTTCCGGTAAGAAGCCGGAAAACGAAGCATGGTTTTGGTCATATCATGGCGCAATTTCTTAAATGCCGCGGTGAGTGCTTTGTCCTCATACAGAAAGCGTGCAAGGTCTTCTGAAACGCGGAGCCCTTCTTTGACGCGGTTGAAATTGGCATCCAGAATGCGGAGTAACTTTTTTTTCATCCCCGATGCCTTAAAGCCGCTTTTCGAATCAGGCGTGAAGTAGAACGCCCCGCAAGCAAAGGGATTCGGCGAAGAACTCCGCCCCAGACGCGCAAATCTTTCGCTCCTGCGATTTGGTGTGCGGCCCAATCGGCACCTTTTACCAGCACATGCGGTTTCACGGCGCGGATCAATTGACGCGGGGTATCCTCTTTAAAGATCACGACCGCGTCCACGCTCGAAAGTCCTGCCAATACGCGCGCCCTGTCCTTTTCCGAACTAATGGGTCTTCCAGCTCCCTTGATTTTGCGGACGGAGCCGTCCGAATTGAGGCCGACGATTAAAACGTCCCCGAAACGCTTCGCGCGCTCAAGATAGGACACATGCCCCGCGTGTAAGATATCGAAACAACCGTTGGTAAACACGATGCGTTTTTCCTGACGGCGTAATCGATTGACCCACTGGACGATCCCCCGGCGAGAACGCAATTTTGGGATCATGGAGCCCTCAGAATAGAATATGTTCGACCGCCTCGGAAGCGGCGTGAAGCGCCGTGATGTGCATTTCCTGAATATGCGGGGTTTTGGCGGAAGCCGCCGAAAAATTGAGGTCGGTAAGCGGTTTGAGCGCCCCGCCGGTGGAACCGGTGAACCCGAACACGCGAAGCTGCATTTGGCTTGCTTTTTTCGCCGCTTCAATCACGTTTTTTGAATTTCCGCTCGTGGAAATCGCGATTAAAATATCTCCTTCTTTTCCGAGTCCTTCAATTTGGCGGGAAAAAATCTGCTCATAAGAATAATCGTTTCCGAGCGCCGTCAAAATAGAGGTGTCCGTCGTCAGCGCAATCGCAGGCAGACTCTTCCGTTCCATGGCGAAACGCCCGATGAATTCGGCCGCGATGTGCTGCGAATCGGCCGCACTGCCGCCGTTTCCGCACAAAAGAATTTTATTCCCGCGCTTAAACGCTTTGGCAATTTCCTCGGCCATTTGTTCCAGAATTTTGATATTCGAAGGTGTAAACGTTGCGCGTACCGCTTCAGCGTGTTCCTCAAGCGTGGCCGTGATGGACAGTTTTTGAACGGTTTGCTGGCTCATTATCCAAAAAAGACCTGGGTTAATTCGTAAATTTCCTTCGGAACTGTCTTGAGCGTTTTCGTCGCGTCCGCCAAAGGAACCGACACAATATCCATTCCCTGAAGACTGACCATGTATCCGAATTTCTTTTGCTCGATCAAACTCACAACCCCTACGCCGAAACGGGTGCCCAACACACGGTCAAAAGCGGTCGGCGAGCCGCCCCGCTGAATATGGCCGAGCACGGTGACGCGGGTTTCATATCCGGTTCTCTTCTCAATCAATTCCGCAAGCGTTTGGCTCACACCGCCGAGACGCACATGCCCAAAAGCGTCCAATTTCTCTTCCTGGACGATGTCCTTGCCGGCAAATTTCACGCCTTCGGCCACGGCCACAATGCTGAATGACTTTCCGCGCGCATGACGGCGCTCGATCGCTTGGCACACATGGTCTACGTCCACCGGGATTTCAGGAATCAAAATCACATCCGCACCGCCGGCAAGTCCTGCGTACGTTGCGATCCATCCGGCATATCGGCCCATTAATTCCACCACGATCACGCGGTTGTGGGATTCCGCAGTGGTGTGAAGCCGGTCGATGCATTCCATGGCGATGTTCACGGCAGTGTCAAATCCGAAGGTGTAATCCGTACAGGCAAGATCGTTGTCAATTGTCTTCGGGACTCCGACCACAGGCAGACCCTCGCCCACCAATTTTGTCGCCACACCGAGCGTGTCTTCGCCGCCGACAGCAATGAGGGCCGACAAACCATGCTTTTTAAACGTATCTTTAACTCTTTGAACATCCCCCGGATTTTTATAAGGATTCGTGCGGGAAGTCCCCAAAATGGTTCCGCCGCGGTGGAGAATGCCCGAAACGGATTTTTCATCCAACGGAACTGAGTCGTTCTCAATTAATCCCTTCCACCCATTTTTGAATCCAATCACGTTCCACCCTTTTTTCACCGCGCTTTTGACCACCGCGCGAATCACCGGATTCAACCCGGGGCAATCGCCCCCGCCCGTAAAAATTCCGATTCCCGTCGCCACGTTTCTCTCCTTAACGACCGCTCACTCCGACTTCGTCCTTGGCAGACTCCTCAACAATTTTAACAATATGAACCGCTATCGCGAGTTCAATACCGCCGCCCAACACCTTTTGAATGCGGTCACACAACTCCTTTTGAATCGTATGGATCAGCTCCTCCACATTCCATCCGCTGGCCACGGTCAGATTGGCCGTCACTTCCAATCGATTGCCGTCCGCATCCGTTTTGATCTTAAGCGCGCGCACCACTTCAAATTTCCGAAGCACGCGGCGCACCAGCTCGTCAATCGCCTGGATAGAAATGCTCACGGGACCCCATTTCCCGTACAGAACGACGTCATCGCTCGGGCGGAGATTGCGGACCATCATTTTTGAAAAGATCAGCCCCGCAAAAATAAACAAAAGACCGGTGGCGCCCATTTTGAGCGACTGCCACGGATTTTCATAGAGGTCCTGAACCTTGAGCAGCGCGTCTTCCATGCTCAAAACTTGAAGAGACACGATAATCATTAAGCTACCGATTGTCAAGAAAGCAAAGATCGCAAAAATTTGAATGAAAAGCCCAACGATTTTCATATGCTAGGCGGCCCCTTCCTTCGCAACCGGCTCCTCTTTTTGCTCCGCCTTGGAGGGCGTTAAAATCGATTCGATAAAATTGGTGCTGACCCTTCCTTGGCGGAACCGCGGGCGGTTTAATATTTTTTCATGAAGTGATACCGTTGTTTTGACAGGGCCGATCAGGGTCTCCTTGAGCGCGCGCAACATGATTTGAATCGCCTCGGCGCGGTCCTTGCCGTGCGTGATGATTTTCGCGATCAGAGAATCATAATAAGGCGGGATTTTATACCCCGCATAAATGTGGGCATCCACGCGCACATTGGGCCCGCCAGGCAAATGCAGGGTTTCGATTTTCCCAGGGCTCGGAAGGAATTGATTATCCGGGTCTTCAGCGTTGATCCGGCATTCGATGGCAGCTCCGTTAAATTTAATCGCATCCTGATGATAACCGAGCTTCTCGCCGCTTGCGATCCGGATTTGCTCTTTCACCAGGTCAAAACCGGTCACCATTTCGGTCACCGGATGTTCTACCTGAAGTCGCGTATTCATTTCAATAAAATAAAAATTATCTTTTTCATCCACCAGAAACTCAACCGTGCCCGCTCCCTCGTATTGAAACGCTTTTGCAGCGCGGACCGCCATTTCTCCTATTCGCCGCCGCGTTTTCCGGTCCATCAAAGGAGCCGGAGATTCCTCAATCAACTTCTGATGACGCCGCTGGACGGAACAATCGCGCTCCCCGAAATGCACGGTGTTGCCGTAGCGGTCCGCCATGATTTGAAACTCAATATGGCGCGGCTCTGAAATATATTTTTCAATATACACCTCGCGGTCCCCAAACGCTGCTTCCGCCTCGGCCTGAGCCGTCAAAAAGGAATTGACCAGTTTTCCATCGTTGTGGGCCACCTTCATCCCCTTGCCCCCGCCGCCCGCTTTGGCTTTGATAATGACGGGGTAGCCCAATTTTTTAGCCACACGCAATGCTTCGGCCTGATCCGTGATGACGGTCTTCGAACCGGTGATAATCGGCACCTTTGCTTTGCGCATGATTTCGCGGGCAAGCGACTTGTCCCCTGCCATGCGCACGCTCTCGGGCTTTGGGCCGATAAATTTGATCTGGCAGGATTCGCAGATTTCCGCGAAATGAGGATTTTCAGCAAGAAAACCGTAGCCGGGATGAATGGCGTCCACATCCGCAATTTCCGCCGCACTGATGATGCTCGGCACATTCAAATAGCTCTCCTTGGAAGGGGCATTCCCGATGCAAATCGCCTCATCCGCCAGCTGCACAGGAAGAGAATCGCGATCCGCTTTTGAATAAACGGCGACGGAACGTATCCCCAAATCCCGGCAGGCGCGGATCACGCGCACAGCAACTTCGCCGCGGTTGGCAATCAAAATCTTATGGAACATAGCGCTGTTGAAACGAGTTGCCTGGTTTCATTTCGGATTCAAATCGGACTGATCGGAACGCTTGAAGGTTTTTCAAGACTTCTGAATTTTAAACAAGGGCTGGTCAAATTCAACGGGCTGTCCGTTTTCAACTAAGACGTCAACCACCCGGCCCCGCACCTCGCTTTTGATTTCATTCATGAGTTTCATGGCCTCAATGATGCAGAGCACATCGCCCTCGTTTACCTCCTTGCCGCGCGTCACATAGACCTCCGCCTCGGGAGCGGGAGCCGCATAAAACGTGCCAACCATCGGCGAGCGGACGGTAGCCAGGTTAGGATCTTCAACAGGAAAAGAGGGAACCGTCTGAGGTGCTTTTCCGGTCTGGACCGAAGCTTGGGGAAGCGCGACCGGTTCACGTTCGATCGTGCCGAAAGAACCTTTTTTTAGCTTGATCTTTTCCCCGTTTTTCTCAATCTCAAGCTCGGTCAGACCGTGCTCATTCATGAGATTGATCATTTCTTTTAATTCTTTGATGGTCATAAAAATAAGCTGATCATTTCTCCTGGTCCCGGATAAATGAAAGGGCCGGTGTTCTTCCCGACCCTTGTTTGACATTAAGTTAAAGTGTAATTTTACTGAAAACTCAGGCCGCTGTCAATCGCGCGTCCCCGCAGGACTAGACACTATTTTCAATCCGTTCGATTTCCCGGATCCCAGCCCCGCCGCGGATGGCGTACAGAATCCCACAGGCGACGCCCACGCCATACACAAACAAATCCGCCAAAATGGAAAAAGCAACGGCCTCATTTAACGGAATGAATTTCTGAAATAAATAAACGCTGGCCGCTTCCCTCACCCCAAGACCGCCGATCGACGGAACCATGGAACAGATACTGATGATCGGAAAAAAAAGAAAAAAGACGGAAAGAGGCAGCTCGATTTGAATGCTGCGCGCGAGAAGATACATCATGATGATATATAATCCTTGCGCCACCAAGGAGAGTCCATAAGCGGCGAAAAAATCTTTGCGTTCCTTTCGATACAAATCCATAATGTCAAAAATTTGATGCAGCCGTTCGTGAAAACGCCTGGGTGTCAAGCGAGTAAGAAAACCCCGGGCCGGTTTCGAAAACCGGCGGCTCATCAGAATCAAACTCGCAATAAATACAAAAATCACCAGCCAAAAAAGAAGCTCTCCGATTTGAGGCGTGTCAATTTGATTTCGGGCGAGCAAATACGCAAAAAATCCGATGGAAATAGTGGCCAGCAATCCGAAAAAACGGTCAAACAAAACCGAAGTGACGGAGGCCATTTTCTTCCCTGAATCTTTATACACATAGTATGCCTTGACAATGTCTCCGCCCACGGCGGAGGGAAGAAATAAATTAAAAAAAAGACTGATCGTCCACAGATAATAAATCCGTTTTCGCGCAATCGAAATCCCCTGAATCAAAAGAACCCGATGCGTTCGAAACGTCACCGGAATAATAGAAATAAAATTAAGCACAAGCGTGGCGGCCAATAAACCAAAATCAATAGAGGTGAGGAGCTTCAGTGCCTCAAAAAATTTGTCACGCACCGCAAAGGTCAGCAAGGCAAGCGACAAAACACTAATCGCTATCCGAAAAAAAACGCTTTTAAGACGTTTCATGAACGGCACATATCCGGAAGGACTGACATTTACTTTTGGAGTTGGACGAACTTAAGCTGGAGATCCGCAATCAGCGAGTGAAGCAATTGGTTCTCCCCAGAGGTTAGATTGCCTTTGGTTTTTTCTCGGAGCATTGCCAAAAGCTCAATCGTTTCCCGGGCGGCCTGAACATTCGGCTTCGGCGGATGGCTTTCGTCTTCTGCGACTAGTCCCAAGTGCATCAACGCTTGCAACCCCAAAGAACTCACCAAGGTTGAGAAATGCGAAGAGGGCTCGGAAACCGGCTGAGCTCCTTCTTTTTCTCTGGAAATCTGGTCTTTCCAGGACTCGTCTATATGCTTTGGATTAAAATGAATTTCCTTTTCTCCCATAAAAAATACCCGTAGGTCACAGTAAGTGACTTACGGGTAAATTAACAGTTTGGCAAGCTAAAAGCAATTGGAATAAGATTTTACAGAAATTGAATCGCGATGCCGTACTGCTTTTTATTCAATTCAAAGCGGACAATCTTCCCCGGAATCAAGATTTCCTCTTTGAAGGTCTCGTTAGGCGGAACCGTGAGTTCCACACGGCTTCCTTCAAGGCCCTGCATTTTCGGATACTCCGGAGAATCCAAACTGAGGAACTCCGCAAAAACGCCGCCTTGGCTCACATTGGTTGAAATCGCTTTGGTATCCAAGGTGCTGCCGTCTTTCATCTGAAATTTGATCCGAATAGGGATCGCCACCCGGATGCGCTTGCTCCTCCGGCGCTCGAGACCATAATCCTTAGGTGCCGGTTGAGATTCATCCACGGGCACCTGATACATTTTATCCTTCAGAAACAGAAAGGAACCGAACGCTTCGGCCACTTCCTCCTCGTTTTTGCACAGCTTGATATTGTTGGGGATATGCGTCGTCAAGAAGGTGTCCCGCGCCGCTCCGTCCGGAACAAAAATCAAGCTCCGTTGAGGTCGCAAAAGACAGGCGATCAATTTCCGCATGGCCACTTCGTCCAGGGATTGAACTTTTTGAAGGTTCAAAATGACCCGGCGTAACTGCTTTTTATGAATGGCGTGTTCAATTTTCTCGACGACGGGATCGAGTGTCTCTCCGGAAAGGACACCACTCAGGTCAAACACTTGCACGCGCCCGATTTGCCGCAAACCCAACTGCACATTTTCGGTATGGACCATTTCTTGACCCTCCTTTAATGTCATGTTCTTTTGCACATCTGATTAGGATGAATATAAATCGCTGGACGCTTTTAAAAAACGAATGATTTCGTTTTGGGCTTCTTCGTTGATTTTGTAAAACTCTATCCCGATGCCTACCTGATCGCCATCCAATTTGCGGTGCATCACTTTTCCCTCCGCCTCGATTTTCTTTCCCTTGGGAAGCGAAACCGTCAGATGAAGCATCTTGAGGTCGTAAGGATTCAGCCGTTCCAGGGATTGCTCCGCCACCTTCAGGTCAATATACTCGGCAAACAAACCGGTCTTGCTTAAATTGGTCACGATGGCATGAAATAATATTTTTTCCCCTTCCTCTTCGTAATAAAAGTGGAGCGGCAGTGCCGTTGACAGCCGTTCGTATTTCCTTTTTTCGGATGTCTCTTGAAACTGTACCAGGTCTTTTCCAAAGGCCGATACCAGCTCTTCCTCATCCCGAAAGAGCCGGAATTTCTTAAGTTCGTCAAAATGGCCCAGCAGCTCCAAAACGTCTGGGGAAGCCCCAAAAAAGCCGACATGCTTGTCTTTCGGCACGCTGTCTAAGATGGCTTTCGCACCCACCGTATCGAGCTGGGTCATTCCTTGAATATTCAAAATCACGGCTTTCGCCTCTTCGGAAACCAGGTTTTTCATACCGGACGCTTTCTCTCTAAGCGCCCAAACGCCCGTCATCGGGCCCTTGATATCGATAATGGCCACACTCCCAATTTGCCGTTTCGTAATCTGTGGTAGCATGTTTTTGAATCCTCCCAGCAACTCCTTTTTAAAATTACCCTATTTGGACGAAAAATGCAAATAAACCAATATAATTTCTATAAGTCATTTATTTAAAGATACTTATAAAAAGTAAGTTTATTGAAAATGACACCGAATGAATGATAACTGTAACAAAAAGTTTACATTTATGTGATGTGACTGACACAGCTATTTTAACTTATGCGCCGAAATTTTTCGAAGAAGTTCCTGCCGGGAAATGGAAAGCAGTTTGGCCGCGCGGCTCCTGTTGCCGGCGGTTTTTTGAAGGGCCTCGCGAATGACGTTCTTTTCAAGTGATGCAACCAGTTTTTTCTTTTGCGCTTTCAAAGAACCGGAGGTGGAAAACGCATCTGTGCCCAGGGCTTTTGTGCGTCTTGAAAATAAATGAGCGGATAAATGTTCTGGCTGAACAACGGAAGAAGTGCCGGCCAAAACAGCGCTTTTTCCCATTTCCTTTTCCAGCTCCCGGCAATTGCCCGGCCACCCATAAGCTTCAAGATAAGCTTCGGCTTTTTTGCTCAGTATTTTCGTCGAAACGCCGTTACGCTTGGCGATGGCTTCCAGAAAATGATTGGCGAGCAGTGCAATATCTTCCCTGCGCTCACGAAGCGGAGGAATGGTGATACGCATCAAACTGAGCCGATAATAAAGGTCTTCGCGGAATTTTTTCCTGGACACAAGCGGCTTCAAATCCTCAGCCGTGGCCGCAATAAAACGTATATTCACCGCCACGGAAGCCACACCCCCAATTTTATAAAGTGCCCCCTCGTCTAAAAATCGAAACAGCTTGTTTTGGAGAAACGGTTTCATTTTGGAAATGTGGTCCAAAAAAACGGTGCCTCCATCCGCCAACTCAAACAATCCTTTTTGATCATGGATGGCTCCGGCGAAAGACCCGCGCACATAACCAAAAAGCTCCCCTTCCAAAGAAACATCTGAAAAACTGGAGCAGTCCACAATCACAAATTCTTTTGATGAGCGTGGACTTGTAAAATGAATCCAGCGGGCGAGCCGTTCTTTTCCCACGCCCGATTCTCCCTCAATAAGAATGGGAATGTCATAGGGTGCCGCTTTGGCGGCAATTTCCGCCACATGCTTCAACGCCGGACTTTTTCCGATCAACTCATGGCGTGTGTCATGCGTCATGGCGGCTTTTGCGTTTGAGCTCATTTAAACGTTCCTGATGAATTTTCTCGAATCCAAATTGAGTGGGACGGTAAAATTGACCCTTTACCTGGATGTAGTCCTGAACCACATAATGCCCCGGGAAATTGTGCGCATATTGATAGCCCTCCCCGTGGCCCATACGCTTTGCACCCGCATAACTTTTATCACGTAAATGATTGGGAACCTCCTGGGTTATTTCCTTTTTGACGGCGCCCGTGGCTTCCTCCAGCGCCATATAAGAAGCATTGCTCTTGGGCGCAAGCGCCAAGTAAGTGACCAACTGAGACAAAACAATCCGTGCTTCCGGCATTCCCACAAACTCAACCGCTTGAAGGCCGGCGGAAGCCAAGATTAACGCTTGCGGATCGGCGTTCCCGATGTCCTCTGAAGCCAAGATCAAAAGCCGCCGGATGATGAAACGGGGGTCCTCTCCGGCATAAAGCATTTTCGCAAGCCAATACACGGCGGCGTCCGGATCGCTCCCGCGAAGACTTTTAATGAAGGCGCTGGCCGTATCATAGTGATAATCTTCGTCCCGGTCGTAATAGACAATTTTCCTCTGGCATGATTCTTCGGCCACATCCCCCGTAAAATGAATGACCCCTTTTGCATCCGGCGGCGTCGTGAGTGTTCCTATTTCAAGCGCATTTAAAGCGCGCCTGGCATCCCCCGAAGCATTTTTCACAATGTGTTTGAGCGCTTCGGGCGCCAGCTCAATCTTAAGCTGTCCCAACCCGCGCTCTGAATCCCGAAGCGCCAGTTTAACGATTGCTTCAAGCTCCGCTTCCTCAAGCGGCCTTAATTCAAAAATCATGGAGCGGGAGAGAAGGGGACCGTTGATGGAAAAAGAAGGATTGTGTGTGGTGGAACCGATAAGAATCAAAAGCCCGCTCTCCACTTCCGGCATCAGCACATCCTGCTGGGCCTTGTTAAAGCGGTGAATTTCATCGATGAATAAAATCGTGCGCTCCCCTTTCGCATCTTTTAAGTACCGCGCCTCATCAATGATTTTTCTCAAGTCCTGAACATTCGCCGTGACCGCGTTCAAACTTTGAAAACGGGCGCGGGTCATCGTGGAAATAATGCGGGCCAATGTGGTCTTCCCGCTGCCGGGCGGGCCGTAGAGAATAAGACTGGTGAGCCGATCCGCTAGAATGGCGCGTTGGAGAAGTTTTCCTTCGCTCAAGAGATGTCTCTGGCCCACAAATTCATGGAGCGCGCGCGGACGCATGCGGCTTGCGAGGGGTTCGGAAGAAAGTGTTTGGTTTTCTTTTCCGCCTGAGGCGGGTTTCCTTTTGGGAGAAGATTCTTCGAATAAATCCATAGCAAAATGCCCCGCGGATACCGTGAGGCGCCTCTTTAACTAGAACCCATGTCCTAGGTGGGTGTCCGCACCGCCAACGTCTCGCATCCCGAAAGAAGGGCTGCCATAGTCGACGGAATTAAGACTCCCTAATTTTAAGTTGTAGGTTCTTAAAACAAAGTCGCTCTAACACGCATACCGCAGGGCTGGTGGAATTATATCACCAAAGGAAAGCAGTGGAAAGCAGCAAATAAAACGGCAAATAAAACGGACGTCTCTCATTTGCTGTAGAGATGCGCCCGAAAAATGCTAAGGGGGATTATGTGATCGATTAGTTGGTGGGTACAAACTGAGAGACAACGACAGAAGCCCCGGAAGTTCTACCCGAAGCTCTAGCTGCCTTTTTCACTTCAGATTTCATTTCAGAATTCTGCTCTTCTTTTCTTCTGAGCTGTCCCGTTTTCCAAGCAAATATTAGATGCTGCGCTATAACACTTTCTGGTTTAAGCTGTTCGTCTTTCCTGCTAAACGGGGGCGCTGCACGCCTCCACCCAAGCGGTTCCCTAAGGGGATCTTTCGTCTGTACGGCTTCTTCCTTTTTCACAACTTGGTCATATATCAAACGATTTTCAGTCATTTGATTCTCATTCGGATTGCTCTGCTCCGTTGCCAATTCACGAATCAGCGAGTCACCTTTTACAGATTTAAATTCTATCAGAGAAAGATCGCTTGGTGCAGATTCTTCCTTCGCCACTTCTATTGCCGGAACCGGATCAGTAGTTTCAATGGCTTTCTCGGCATTCTGCGGCTCCTCGGCCTCCTCCAGAGGAGGGGGAAGACCATATTCGGGAGGCATTTCCTCCATGTTTGTGACATCATAGCGAAGTCCATCCGTGCCGCCGGCCCTCTTAATGCCGTCGGCCCGGTACCGTTTGCCGTTGACATAATAGAAAATTTCATACTGTACAACGGAAACACAGTTCTCACCGACCGCGCAGGGTGAAGCGGTTGAAACCGTTTCGCGTATGCTTTCTACCTTGACATCTTGCAATTTCACCTGATGCGCAAGAGCTAATTCTAAGCTAAACCGTCCTGCTTCATCTTCAAACGGTACAAACTCCCAGCCTGGCCCGATCTTGTTAACGATGGGCAGTGTTAAGACCACCTCTTGCCCAACGGCAATCGGATCTATGTTTTCCACACCGTCATGGGCTTTTAAATCAATTGGGGCTGGCTCAGCGATGTATTGAAGATGCGGATCGACATTCAGCGTCACGCCGTATTCCTGAGCGACGCCGCTTGCAGTTCCGTCATCGCGAAGAACAACCCCTTCTACCTCTCTGGTTAAATGAAGATAAGCTTCCCCAGCTTTCACGGCACGCAAATGAATGCGGTGAATGATTTCGCCGTCTTCGGTTTTCACAATTTCCATTCCGACGAGCTCGAAAACTTTCCCCAGCATGGCTTCGATTTGCTTGACCATATCCGGATCCATTTGATCGCGCGGAATAAAATTCATTTTAGATTGAATGATTTTCCTAATCGCGCTAAATAATTGTTCCGTTAATTCGACGTCTTTCACATCAATTCTGCCGTCGCGATTCATGTCCAGTTCCGCCACATAGTCAGGGGCACCGTCAGCCCATGGTTCGCCGTTTGAGGCGCCCACATGGCTTTTCACTTCCGTTATGATTTTGGCATAGATGCGCTCAAATACGTCGAGGTTAGCGGAAGCAATGGCGTGTATGCGACTGACATCCCTCGAATCAACCAGCTTATCGTCATTCAAATCTAAGTTTGGATTAAAATCAGGGCTATCCTGGGATGAAAAATGACCCGTGATATGCACCTCGAGATTAGTGATAATGCCCCAAGGATCAATGGTTTCCGGAGGTAGCGGAAAAGCAATCTCGGTCATCAACTTCACATAATCATGAAGATCCGTGTGATACACATACTCTTTTTCTCCCACATGCAATTTGATGATATAACCGCGGACCGGTGAATAAAGCGCAATGCATATTTCACCTCCGTCTCTTTCGCATGAATTGCCCCACACATGGAGTTCGGCCTCCGCATGCCAAAGATTGATGTCGTTGGCTTCCGGCACCTTGGACTTCAAATCGGCTATGGCCAGCTCGATTTGATGGGCGGCGCTTTCTTGAGCATTAAAGCGCACTTCGGTGCCGCCTATTGTCGCATGATAAATGAAGGTGGCCAACTTATGCTCAACGGCACCCGCTTCAAGTTCGCGAACCTCTTCCTGCAAGGGACCGATGATACCGTTCTGATCTTGATAGCCCAAATAAATTTTATATCCGCTCTGGAGAACCGCGGCGCATCGTTCGTACGGTTGAGGCAGACTGAGGCATCCGCTAAATTCTGTTTTTTTGATTCCAATTAAACGAATCGCTTCCATCGGGACTTGCAATTGATTGGCAAGGTCTTCCGTGGCAGCGCGAACGGCCTTAAACTTGCCTTTTATTTCTTCGATAAGCTTCAAGGTATGTTCCGAAAACTCAACTTTAATCTCGCCGTTTCTGAACACGGTCACATCGGCGGTAAATGCGCCGCTGGGTGAAAGAAGGACGGCCTCGTGAAGCTCTTCCCAAAGATTGACATCCATGCCGATATGCCAAATTTCCGCGATGGTTGAACCCTTCTCGGACTGATTGACCAGCTTCGGATAGTTTCGGACCAATTTGACATCGTCGATATTAATTCCCAACGCATCCCCAAGGGCTTTCTCGGCAGCTTTGATCGCTGTTATTTCTTTCAGAAAATTTTCAAGCATTTTTTCCTGCTCATCGGTCATTACGCCTTTGGCAATCGGGCTTTGGATCTGCCACTGGCCGGAATATTGCTCCGGTGTATAGCCGCCTTCAAAAAGATCGATTAAAATAAGATCTCCGAGATTGAGATAAACGGTTTGGTTGTAGTGATCATCGAAAAGTCTCTGAACACTGGGCGGTCCCGGATGATAGGCGACCCCGAGCTGATCTTCCGTTAACGTTACAGTGTAACCCAATTGAAATCGGACATAGTAGTTTAGTCCGTCAAATTGTTCCGGAATTTTCGTGTCCCAAGAAAGCACTTCGATGCTTGCGATGCTGTCATTGTCGTTCAGATCACGGCTGATCTTTAAAACGCCCTTTTGCCCCAAGAGCCCGTTCGCGGCCAAAATAAAACGCCGGACATGTGCGGCATCCATAAGGTTTGAATCATGCGGATAATAGGTGTCTGTCCCCAGAAATGCGACGGGAACGGCGGCGCGCTGCATTTTTTCTAACTGCACCTGCTCGATCAGGGCCTTGGCGTGGGCAATGGCTTCTTGAAACTTCGCGTGTAAAGCAGGCCAGTCGATGAGGGGTTCAGGTTCAACAATAGTAACAGGCTGGTAGTTCAGGGGGACGGGGACCTGGGGCGGCTTCGCAAAGCGGGGAAATTCCGCTTCAAGGACCTGAAGCTCCTCTTCCGTCTGGGCGTTCACGACTTTCTCGCGGTAGGCCAGAAGGGCGGCCATTGCTTCCTCGAAGTACTTAATACTCGAATTGAGGGCGTTCATCGTTGGCAACAGGAAATAAAACCTAAGGTTGAAGATGTAAGTGCCCACCATTTTTCGGACCTCGGCAAGGAAGGCGTCCGTCTCCCCGAGGAAGCCCTCGACCGCAGCCCGGGTCTCATCGGAGAATCCGCCTTCTTCCAAAAGGCTCCGAAGCTCGGCGAGGAGGGTCGTCAATGCTCTTCGGTCAGGGGCGTACCAATTGAATAACTCTCGCATTCTCTCCCGATAATCTGCTATCGCTTGCGCGATAAGAGCGCGCAGTTCTGCGATCCGGGATGTCAGCCATGAAAGTTCCGAGTCGATCTGCTCGAGAAGGGCCTGGCGATGCTCTTCAAGCAAATATGAAGGCGGCGGAATCTCTTCGCGAGACCGGATCTCCATTTTCCAATAATCCACCACGAAGCGCCATTTCCTCTCTCCCAAGCTGAGGATCACTTCAAAAAGGGCGGGGTCGGGGTCATCAATCTTGGTGGAAAGGAGCGGGACGGAATCGATCCGGATGTCGGAAAGAGCGGGCAGCCAAAGCACCATCGACTGGATCTCGCAATATTCACAGGAGCCCACTCCCTTGAGCAAGTCATTGATGGCCAGGATCGCAACCTGCTTGGCCGGGTCCAAGACGCCGTTATGGAACTCATATTCATTACCGTAGAGATTCAAGACGACTTTGTAACCTTCCACGATGGCCATCGTACACATCTGACCCGGCACGTACCAGCCGACGCAACCGTTGGACCAGATCATCTTTTCTACCGATACGACCTCCACGGCCTTCCTGATCTCTGCCCTCACCTCTTCGGAGACCTCAAAAGCTTGGACTAAATGTTCCATATGTTCCATCGCTGTTTCAACGGCTTGTTGTGCGTCCACCGCCGGATCCGCGACCGGCTTGCCGATGATGCCAATGTGGGACGTTCTCGTGGAACCGTCTTCCAACACCTCTTCCTTCGTGTATCCGCCAATCCAGACCTCACCCTCTATGATCGCAATCGCTGCCATCCACGCTACGCAAGTCTCCATGGAATCACCCGGCGGACACGTATGCTGGGATACGGTCACGAGGCGGACGTCGAAGTAGTGCGTTTCATGGCCTTCCCCATCAACATGGGTCCCAGTCTTTGTTTTCGGATCATAGATGAATGTATGACCGTCCTCCAATGCATAAGTCACCTTAACCGTAAGCGCAATCGTTGCTCCCACAGAATCGGCTGCAGGATCGGCCTCTGTCACGGGCTCTGGAAGCTCCTCAGCCGTCTTCTCTATCTCTGTGAATTCTGTTTCTTCGGTCAGGGGGGGCTCTGTCGGCGGGCTCTGCGGCGAGTCACCTATGAGAGTCTCCACCGTCGGATCCTTCATTTCGGGAGAAAGGGACCCGGGCACGGGCTCGAGGGACTTATCGGGCGGCGGCATCACCTTTTCCGCGAGCTCTACCGGAGTTGGATTCGTGGGCTCACCGGCTTCCTCAAGCAGCGTTACGTATAGCTGAGGCGGATTTCCTTCAATTACACCAGGCATGGCGACAGTAGCAATTCCCTTTTCTTCATCAACG
>CAYJWM010000008.1:20046-34354 GCA_964373885.1 uncultured bacterium
CGGCTGAGGCGGATCTCCTTCAATTACAGCAGGCGACACCACAAATTTCGTCTCTCCTTCCGGAACTGAAACATCCCCCTTCCAGTCAATAATTGGCAATTCCGGAGCAGGACAGTAAGCAATATATGGAGGACAAGTTGTTGGGTTCTTGGTATCGGGCATTGTCTTTGGCTCCGGCGTTGAAAGCGGTGAGGAATCTGCGGCCACTAATGCTTGCGTGCTGCTTGGGGTTGCTGTCGGTTCGGTTTCGGGCGCCGGTGCGTTCACTTCGGTTATCGGTTTTGTCGGAACACCATTATTCGCTTGCTGATCGACCACAAAGCCAAAAGTGCCCTGATCAGCCCAACCAGTCGGAATGCTTGAACCGATGAATGCAAGTAGAACAATGATATTGATGACACGACTATGCACTGCACCGAAGACCATTCCCCGCTGCTTCATATGCTCCTCCGCTCAATCGACTGCAAGACTTTTATACATTCTTTACTTGCGGCACAAAAAAAATCCCATGCTCTTAAATTACCTTGAATCCTACGGTATCTCTTACTTGCACGCTGTTTTTCCATCTGGAATCCTGTATTTGTTTATAATACTAACCTAAAATGTTTAAAAAGTCAAATTTAAGTATTAAATTTATTTTAGGGCTGCCAAATTTCACATAAACTATTATTTAGAAAGGACTTATGCTTTTGGCAAAGAAGCGTTGAATTCCGCTTCCAAGGCGTGAACAATGTCGAAGTGCAGCGTGTTGACTTCGTCGTTTTGGAGGGTGCGCTCAAGCGATTGATAAAGAATTCGATAGGACAAACTTTTTTTTCCTTTTGGTAATTTTTCCCCGCGAAAACAGGCGAATGGTTTTATGTCTTGGATCAGGCCCCGCCCCAGCTGCTCGATTTGGTCCATGACGGCTTCGGATCGAATGCGCTCCGGCAAAATCAGCGTCAAATCGCGCGGGGAAGGAGGAAATTTCGGGAGATCCGCCACCGCTCGCGGCCCTTGACGCAAATGCAACAGTTCTTGAAGACTGAATTCGGCGACAAAAACAGATTTCTCAATATCAAAAAAACGCCTCACCTGTTCCGAAAGCTCTCCATAAGCGCCAATCCTCACGCCGTCCGCCAAAATGGCAACGCTCTTCCCGGCACGAAAAACGGGATCATTGATTTCACTGGTTCGAAATGCGCGAATCCCGGCATGCGAAAGAAAAGTGTCAACGATCCCCTTTAAATCATAAAAATTCACCTGCCTGGGTTTTTCGAGCCAGTTGTCCCGGGCGGATCCGGAAATGGCGATGGCGAGCGTTCGTTCTTCCACGGGAAGTTCGCGGCCGCGGGCGGATAAATACCGGTTCCCGATCTCAAAAATCCAGACGCGCTCTTTTCCGACATAAATATTCTTCTGAGTCACAGTGGCGAGCCCCGTCAAAAGACTCGGCCGCAGCAAATTGAGTTCCTTATTTTGAGGGTTGATCAGCTTGACCCAACGGTCCTTTGGATAGCCGGCCATTTCATAAGGCCGTGATTCCACAAAACTATAGGTGATCACTTCATCAAGCCCCAAGCCCGTGCAAAGACCGCGCGCTTTTTCTTCTAAAGCAAGCAGCGGTTCCACGCGCGGCTCGAGCGGAGCGATGGAAGGAAGTGTCTCAGGGATGTGCTGATAGCCGTAAAGCCGGGCGAGCTCTTCGATCAAATCTATCGGACGCGTCAAATCCGCACGAAAGGACGGAGCGGAAACGCGCAGTGAATTTTTTCCGCCCAAGACACGAAGGCCGAGACGAGTTAGAAATGTTTTCGCCTGGGCGGAGGAAATCCCGACACCCAGAACTTTTTTGATCTCTTTCAAAGGCAGTGTGATATTGACTTTCGAAACCGGCGGACGGCCGGCACAAAAAACTCGGCTGATGCCTTTGGGACGGGCATATTTCGCGATCAAATAAATGGCGCGTTCCCGTGCCTCATCTACCCCGGCCGGGTCCACCCGCCGCTCAAAACGGTAGGAGGACTCGCTCGCAAGCGCAAAGCGCCGGGAAGTTTTACGCACGGTAAACGGGGCGAAGAAAGCGGATTCCAGCAGTATATTTTTCGTGTGTCGGCCCACTTCGCTTTCCTTGCCCCCCATCACACCGGCGATGGCCACGGGGCCTTTCTCGTCTGCGATCACCAAGTCGTCTTCAGAAAGCTCGTATACTTTTTCGTTGATCGAAGTAATCTTCTCTCC
This sequence comes from uncultured bacterium, assembly GCA_964373885.1. Classification (GTDB taxonomy): domain Bacteria; phylum Omnitrophota; class Omnitrophia; order Omnitrophales; family Danuiimicrobiaceae; genus CAYJWM01. The sequence goes on from CAYJWM010000008.1 coordinate 22,267, forward strand.
CGTGTGTGCCCGTCTTGCGGCGATGCGCGGACCGTGGAGCCGGTCTAAATCAAACGCATGAAGCGGCTGGCCCCATTCCAAAAGCACGTAATTGGTGACATCGACAAGGAAATTGACCGGCCGAACCCCGCAGGTCTCAAGCCGCTCTTTGATTTCCCTGGGCGTATCCACCGATTCAACCCCTTCGAGAATAACGGCCGAATAATAGGGGCAAAGTTCACGGTCCGGAATGGAAATGGTGACCGCCTTCTCCGATTTCCCGGTAATTTTATTTTCATGGGGCGGAAGCGAGAAACGTGCGCCGGAAATCGCATGCAGTTCGCGCGCGACGCCGATATGAGAAAGCCAGTCCGGCCGGTTGGTTGTGATTTCTGTCTCTAACACGGGATCACGATCGGCATCAAGAACTTTTTTCACCTCAAGGCCCGCCATGGTCAAATCATGGGCGATTTTCTCCGCCGAACCCTTGACCGCTACCATGTCCTTAAGCCAATTCAGCGATATTTTCATGAGTTATGGGAATTGCTCCAAAAACCGGAGATCATTTTCGTAGAAAAGCCGTATGTCTTTAATGCCATACCGGAGCATGGCAATCCGTTCCACGCCCAATCCGAACGCAAAACCCTGCACCTTTTCGGGCTTGTAGCCGACTGCTTTCAATACGGCGGGGTGCACCTGGCCGGCTCCTAACAGCTCCAGCCAGCCCTTCCCCCAGCTCACATCCACTTCCACACTGGGCTCCGTAAACGGAAAAAAATGGGGCCGGAACCGCGTCTCAATGTCCTTCCCAAACAATTTGCGCAAGAAAAGATGTAAAACACCTTTTAAATCCGAAAAAGTGGTTTGGGTATCCACCATCAACCCCTCAATCTGATGAAACATGAACGAATGGCTCGCATCCACCGCGTCCGGGCGGTACACTTTCCCGGGGGCGATGATGCGAAGGGGGGGCTTTCGGTTCTGCATCACCCGAATCTGCACCGTGGAGGTTTGGGAGCGCAGCAAATGGCCGGTTTCGGTATAAAACGTGTCAAAGGCGTCGCGGGAAGGATGGTCGAGCGGAATATTAAGGGCCGTAAAATTGTAAAACTCCGTCTCAATTTCGCGGCCGTCCACCACTTCAAAACCCAGGCGGGCGAAAATATCTGTGATTTCCCGTATCGTTTGCGTGATGGGGTGAAGCCGGCCGAAGCGGGGGCTGATGCCGGGGAGCGTCGGGTCGAAGGCTTCCTGTTTGGAAGCATCCTGACTGAACTTGAGCTCTTTTATCTTTTCATGAAGCGCCGACTCGGCAAAAGTCTTTAATTCGTTAAGCGCTCGTCCGAACGTGCGGCGCTCTTCTGCGGAACGTGAGGACACCTCGCCAAAAAGATTTGTAATTTTTCCGTTCCGGCCGAGCCACACGACCCGAATTTCTTCCAATGCTTTCGGATCTTGTGCTTCCTCAAGATTTAAGCGGAATTCCTCGCGAAGGGTTTCGAGATCGGTCATATCGCCCGATCCTATTTCTTTTTGGCCAGTTCAACCAGCTTCTTAAAAGTAGCCCCGTCGCGCACCGCCAAATCCGCGAGGGCTTTGCGGTCCAAAGCCACTTTGGCGCGTTTCAGCCCAGACATGAGCCGGGAGTACGAAATGTCATTCCGGCGGCAGGCGGCGTTGATGCGGACGATCCACAAGCTCCGGAACGTGCGCTTTTTCTTCCGGCGGTCGCGTGTGGCGAACGCAAGCGCTCTCTGAACAGTCTCCCGCGCCGTGCGGTAAAGCCGGTGCCGGCCGCCCCAAAATCCCTTGGCGCGTTTTAAAAACTTCTTTTTCCGCTTCCGTGTTGCGGGTGTTCGTGTCGCGCGTGGCATAAATGATAACCTCTTACTTTCCGCCGTACGGCAGGGATTTCAACACGCCCTCCCGGTCTGCCGGTTCCAGCTCATAAGGCCGGCGGAAACGCCGCTTCTTTCCTTTTGAGCGGTCGCCCAAAAGATGCCGCCGTTTCGTTTTCGGGCCGAACACCTTTTTGTTTTTAGTGACTTTAAACCGTTTCAGAGTCGCTTTGTTCGTTTTTAGTTTCGGCATGTTTGATAACGCTCTTGGGCTCTTTCCTTTTCGCCCGATTCGGTTTCGGTGTAAACAAAAGTACAATCATACGGCCTTCCAAACCGAAATTTTTTTCGAGATCCGCAATGTCTGCAAGGTCCTCCGTGAATTTTGCGATGATCCGCTGGCCCAGCTCTATATGGGTCAGCTCCCTGCCGCGGAAGAACATGGTCAGTTTGACCTTGTCCCCACGCTCTAGGAATTTAACCCCGTTTCTCAGTTTGGTTTGATAATCATGCTCCTTAATTTTGGGGCTGATTTTAATTTCCTTAAGCTGAACCACGTGCTGGCGTTTTCGCGCCTGTTTTTCTTCTTTCTCAAGGGTATAAAGGTATTTCCCAAAATCCAAAATCCGGCACACCGGCGGCTTGGCCGACGGTGAAATTTCAACCAAATCCAATCCTTCTTCCCGGGCCCGCGTCAATCCTTCCTGCGGGGTGGTAATCCCGATTTGTTTTCCATCAGATGCAATCAAGCGAATTTGCGGCGCACGAATTCGCTCATTGGCGCGGATATATCTTTTATCGATTGTCATCCTCCTTTGTTTTTGTGTCATCCTGAGGCGCAGCCGAAGGATCTTTCTTTAACCCAAGATTCTTCGCTTCGCTCAGAATGACACTAGGTTTTGGAAGCAATTTCCTGTTTTAACTTCTGAATCAATGAATCCAAACCGACCTGACCCAAATCCCCTTTGCCCCGTGCCCGGAGCGATACCGTTCCGCTCTCAATCTCACGCGCACCCGCCACGGCCACATACGGGACTTTTTGAAGCTCGGCTTCGCGGACTTTGTAATTGATTTTCTCGGAACGAATGTCCAGATGACTCCGAATTCCCGCCGCCAGAAGCTTCCCGTGAATGGCCTTGGCGCCCTCCTCCTGCTTCTCGGAAATGGTCGCCATCAAAACCTGAACGGGGGAAAGCCACAGCGGAAACGCGCCGCCGTAATGCTCCACCAAAACTCCATAAAAGCGCTCGACGGAGCCGAATACGGCCCGATGGATCATCACAGGCCGTGACATCTTACCATCCCGCGCCACATACTCAAGCCCAAATCGCTCCGGCATCAAAAAATCAAGTTGGATGGTCCCGCACTGCCAGTCCCTGCCGATGGAATCGGTGACTTCGAAATCGATTTTGGGTCCGTAAAAAGCGCCGCCGCCCTCGTTACTGCTGTAATCAATTTTGTTGTGGGCCAAAGCTTTTTTGAGCCCGTCGGTTGCTTGCTCCCAAATTTCATTGGAACCCATGGACTCTTTGGGGCGGGTCGAAAGACTGATACGAACTTGCGTAAAACCGAATGTCTGGTACATCCTGAGAATGAGCCGAATCACGCCTGCGATTTCCGATTCGATTTGCTCACCATAGCAAAAGATATGCGCATCGTCAATGGTGAAGGCCTTGACCCGGAACAGGCCGTGCAAAACACCCGACAATTCATGACGGTGGACAAGCCCCAGCTCGGAAAGCCGCATCGGAAGGTCGCGGTAAGACCTTTGATCGCTTCGATACACCAGCGTGGAGCCGGGGCAATTCATGGGCTTGATCGCAAACTGGATCTCGCCCATTTTCGTAAAATACATATGTCCCTTATAATGTTCATAATGTCCGCTTTGTTTCCACATCTCATCGCGCAAAATCATGGGCGTTTTAATCTCGCGGTATCCTTCCTTAACATGTTCTTCGCGCCAATAGCGGATCAACTCGTTGTAAACCACCATCCCTTTGGGATGAAAAAACGGGGTCGCGGGCGATTCGTCGTGAAAGCTGAAGAGATCAAGTTCGCGGCCCAATTTGCGGTGATCGCGCTTTTTGGCTTCCTCCAGTTGATGAAGATAGGTATCCAACTCTTTTTGAGAATAAAATGCTGTGCCGTAAATACGCTGAAGCATCGGGTTTTGCTCGCTCCCGCGCCAGTAGGCGCCGGCCACACTCAAAAGTTTAAAGGCCTTCACCTCGGAAGTGTGTTCCACATGATTGCCCCGGCAGAGGTCCGTAAACGGGCCGTTGGAATGAAGCCATATATTATCATCCGGGAGCCCGGCCAAAAGTTCCAGTTTGTAGGGCTGATTTCGCTCCTTAAAAAAATCCTCGGCTTCTTTGCGGGAAACTTTCCGCCCGGAAAATTTCTGTCCTTCCTTGATGATCTCAAGGCATTTGGCCTCTATTTTTTTAATGTCCTCTTCCGTGAACGGCCGGTCCAAATCGAAATCGTAATAAAATCCGTCCTTGATCGAGGGGCCGATGGCCAGTTTGACGTGCGGAAAAAAAGACTGCACGGCTTGGGCGAGAATGTGCGCCGAGCTGTGCCGGAGACGTTCGAAATCTTGCGTTTGAGTCGGATGAGACATGTATTGAGTCAGAACACGTTCAGGCAGGATCGAGCGTTAGGCATCGACAATTACTGCAACTTATTTGAGGTCATAAGGTTGCAAAATTATATCGCAGGAGCACACGGGAGGCAAGCTTTTTATGCAGCTTTGCGTATTTCAGACCGGGCCTGGTATTCTGCCAACAAGCGGTTAATGGTGTCAACCAGAACAACGCCTACAAGCCGGCCCTCTCTAACTTCAAGCCGAATTCCAAGCTCATCGAGCTGGCGCGTCAATAATGCCTGGATCCGGTCTAACTCCTCTTTGGTCAGCTGGCGGCCATCCGCAAGTCCGCCGAGAATTGCGGCAGCACTCACAATGGGAATAATCAATTCGGCGGCCGCCCGGTCTGTTGTCAGCTCTTCTACCCCTGAAACCAATCCTGCGGTCCGCGGGTCCAGCACGTTAAACTGTTCGCTGGTCTGGAGCACGACACCTGCCCCATCGGCCGCTGCCTGAGAAATCAGACCCGAAAACGATAGGTTGGAAAATGTAAAAATCCTAAAAACCCTTCCCTTTTCCTCCGCTGACAATGGTGAAGCTTTTGAAAGAATCGCGCTATTCCATCTGTCTTCAAAATCAGTACCTTGGGTTGCGATTTTGATTTCAGTTGTGAGATTCGTAGAAAGAACTGCTTTTACAACTGCCGGCTTCAAAAATTGGAGGGCCAACGGATCTTCGGCCGAAAATATCACGGCCGTCTTTCGTTTGAGCAAATCAGACGGTAAATTGGATAATGCCTGGTCATAAGCTTGGTAAGCCGCTTCCAGCCCCGGGCGCAGCGCAAATGGAGTTTCCTCAATGGATCCTGCAATGACGGGACGACTGAACCGGTTGAATACAGCGATGGCAAGCGAGGGCGCCATGGCCGGATCAAGCGTCGATTGGGCCACTTCTTGCACCACCGCTAAATCGGCAGCGGAAAAATCAGGCGCCGCTGACACACGGGCTTCCGCCCGGTTTTGATCGGCTTCATCTCCGTGTTCGGAATCGGAATACACCCTGGTTATTCTACGAACGAGATCATCATCAAAGGGAGTTCCTTCCCAAATGAGTTCTTTTCTTTCCTTCCAATTTCCGTCCGCCGGGTTTTCTGTTATCACAAAGTCACGGTTTCTCGGCGCGGCAAAAATTTTAGAAAATACGGGTTGCGACAATCCGGCTTTTAATTCCATATTCAAAAGCAGAAAAACATTCTCTCCACCGGCGGCTTCCGGATTAACCACCACCCTGCTACTTAGGGAATGCGCGTGCCATTTTCGTTGCCCGTCCTGCCAATAAACATAAAAATCCCAATGGCTCATATCAACGTTTCCGTTCGGAAATTTTGCCTCAACTTCCCATACTGCCAACGGTGTTTCTTTTCCGTCCGGAGGGGCAACAATAAAATTTCGCTTTTCCATCTTCCTCATCAGCTCAGTCAAAAGCAGACGCTCATCGTCATGAGTTGTCACTTCATGAGGGTCAGAATAAACCGTCACTTGATTTAATTCATCGATAGACTGCCAGGAAATTAAATCACGGGGCATCAATCGAACCTGAATATCATACGTTCCCAGCTCGGTAAGCGGAATGGTTGTTCTGAGACGGTACTGGACCTTGCCCAAACCCTGACCCAAATCGACAGCCGTTCCCTCCATCGCCTCCCACTGGGCCTCTTGCCCTTCCTTCCTCAATCGATATCGTACATCAATCCCGATATCTTCAGGCCGAAGACCTTTCAAATCAACAGTGGCTCTTACAGTAAAATTCGCCCCGCGCAAGACATGTTTTGAAACGTTCGAACTGATTTGAACGCTCGGTCTTGAATCGATACTTTTAAAAGCAGCTAAAATCTCCTGCCGCTTTCTGATCCGTCTTTCAGCGTTTTGCTTTGCTCCTTCAACGGATAAACCGGCTCCTTGACGCGCCGCTGGAAGATATATATTTTCCACGTATTCGCCAAGCATACGTTCCATCCCAAACCGGTAGGTCGTGGAAAGAACGGCGGCTTTCATCATACGAATCCAAATATCGGGATGATGATCATGCAAATCAATGACTTCCTCTAATTTATTGTAAAGCGCTTCTCGGTCTATGGCGTCATTTCCAACGCCTTCGGTCACGCCAAAACGGAAACCATTGACACCGTCAACAATACCCTCTTCATTCCAGCCGTCATTGGTCGTCAAATTCAAACCGCCGTTTTGGGCTACTTTTTGGCCGCTTGTCCCTGACGCTTCACGGGTGCGAATAGGGTTATTCAGCCACACATCTACGCCGGCATCCAGAAAGCGAGCCAAATGAATATCATAATCCTCGATAAATAAAACTTTAATATTTGCCCCCCGTTCCGCGAGGAGACGGCCGGCATGATAGACATCTCGTATATACTGCTGACCAATCTCGTCCTGCCGATGAGCCTTGCCGGCAAAAATCAAATAAACCGGTTTTTTCGCCTTAGCAGCCACCTCTGCCAGCCGGTCCAATTCACCAAAAATAAGCGGGGCGCGTTTATAATCATTAAATCTTCTCCCAAAACCAAGCCACAAAGCATCCTCATCCAAGGAATTTTCATCTTCCAAAAGCTTTTGTTCCAATTCGGAAGTACGTCCACCATCACTCTTGATTTGCATCCGGCGTCTAATTTCTTCGGCGAGAAGTGTTTTACGACGTAAATGTACTTGTTTAAAATCTTCATCTGCGACATCCACATTTCGGCGGTTGTCAAGCCAGTTTGGATCACGGATTTTAGCTTCGCGCTTGCGCAAATCTTCCCTCATCGCCTCCTGCACTTGAGGTTTGGCGAAGGTGGAATGAAAAAGGTTGGTGATTTCAGGCGCCTGGAAAGACGGGGCATGAACGGAATTGGTAACATAACCGATTGGCACTTCTTTGAGGGGAATTCCCGGAAATACTTTTCCTTTCCACATCTGACGCGCCACTTCGAGACCGTGAAGTTCGCTAACACCGTTTCGAAACTGAGCGACCCGGAGCAAGAAAGCAACCACATCAAAATGGTTCCTGTCAATCTGCTCTACGCTGTTCATCACCTGAGCTTGATCATTAAATCTCATTCCCAGAGCTAGGATTCTATCTACCACGTAAGGATTGTCCGGAAAAATTTTGTCCAAGAATGGTTTGAGAATTTCACGAATGTTCACAACTTCATTTCCGGCCGCGACCGGGGTGTGTGTCGTAAATGCGAGCTTTGCCGACACCCGCTCAAGTGCTGTGTCAAATCTGCGTGCCGGATCCTGAACGGTTGTAGCAATATTATCCATCTCCTGCGCTATCCCCTGTATAGCAGCGAAAAAAGGATGGGCATCATTTAAATGAATAACGGAGGGCTCGATACCTAAGACCTTAAGCAGCATCTGTCCTCCTATCCCCAACACAACATATTGCTGCATTCTGAGCAAAGTGCCGGGCTTATTAGAATAAAGATATCCTGAAATTTTCTTATCCTGTTCGTTATTTCCGTCAACATCGGTATCCAAAAGGTACCATTTCACTTTCCCATACTGCATCAGCCATGCTTTTGCTTTCACGATACGGCCTCGGAAAGGGATAGAAACAACCAAGTCCTCTTCATTCCCCGTTTCTTGATTCTTGATGCGAACAGATTCAAGCGGAAGATCCTCAAGCCGAACCCCGTCATAACTTGGATCTACGATTTGATCGCCCAAAGGGGATATAAGTTGTTTGAAATAACCCTTCTTCAAAGCAAGCCCAACGCCGACAAGCGGAAATCCTAAATCGCTGGCACCGTAAAAATGATTTCCTGCTAAAACACCAAGACCTCCCGCTGTAAAAGGAGCATCCGCGATTCCCACCTCTGCCGAAAAGTAAACGATTGGTTTTTTCTCCTGTATTTCAGAGGCATGTTTTGAAGCCCATGTTTCCTTCCGATTCATGTACTCATGAAATGAAACCAATTCTCTCGCAAGAAGGCGGCTTACCTCTTCGTCGGCCACAATCGTCTCCCAGTCATTGTCATTCATCGATCGGAGCAAAGGAATTAAAAGATCGCTTACGTGTGGATTGGGATGGCCCAGTCGACGGGCTATGGCAAGCATCAATTCTTTGGGCCTCGGCTGATCACTCATTAAATTGCGCGAAAGATCTCCCAAGCCCTTACGGACTGCCGGGAGGTATCTGTCGCGGCGAAGAACGATCAAAGTATCTGCTATTGTTGCATTGTTTTCAGCAGCATGAATCGCTTGATTTAATTCCGGAAGCCTTCGAATCAAATCAATTCCTTCCATCGCTTCGAAACTTTCCGTGCGAACTTCCGAACGAGAATCGGCCCTCTGCTTTCGTTCCTGACTGGGAGCGGTGCTCACGGGCCGAACGACGAAACTTCCTGAAGCAATGTTTGCCCGATAACCCCTGGATTTACGGTTGAATTCTTCCACCAATCCCGGAATTTCACTTTCGGAAATATCGGGAGATGTCTGAATGGCCATTTGTATGGCCTGGCCAAGTCTTTGAGCCCAATAGAATGGACTTTCGGGAATACGATGAGGCGCCATACGGCGTGCGGCGGAAATCTGAGAGCGCTCCAGCATGGATTGAAGATAAACCTTGTCCAAATTTTCGAAAGAAGTCATACGGGGCGAAATTTCCACATAAGAATAAGAGCGCTCGGAACACCGTTTCTTCACTCCTTCGGAATGAAACCCGCCCGTCACCAAAACGACGGAACGCGTTTGATGCTTGTGAAACATCTGGTCCACACGGCTGAAAAAAGCGCCCTCGCGTTCTAAGGCGGTCTGATAAAAAAACCGGGCTTTTGTTTCCAATCTGGCCAGATCGGCTGGATCCAGCACGTGCTTTTCTCCTCTATTTCCCCTCAAAATTCTGTTTTGTTCACCCAGCCGCCGAAGCCCGCGCCAAAGACCTGTCGAACTGTAATCAGCAGGCGAATCGAGAAACGCCTGATATTCTTCCCGCGTTAATTCAAGCAAAAGAAGCTTTTCAAGCAAAACCGAATTCCGGAAAAGGGAAATGAGTTCCTGCTCTTCCTTTTTTAAGGCAAGAGCGCCCAAAATCCGATTCGTTATGTTCTCGATTTCTTTAAAAAAGGGCTGGCTTTCAAGCTCGCCCTGAAAAATCAAAGAGGCCCAAAGCAAAACTAGGGCGGGATAACGTTCGAAAGCAAATCCATGAGGAGAAGCTTCTTCAAAAAGGCGCGCTAAAAAATGCCGGAGATTGGAATCGGCCCAATCGGAAACGCCCTTTTTAAAATGCCAATTCCGAATCCGTTCCAGGATTGCACGCGATATTTTGTTCGCCGCAAGAAAAGAATGAAGCCGAGCGCGTTCTTCTTCTGCTTGCACCAAGTCAATTTCGGATTCCAATGCTTTCATTTTGTAATAACGAACCAGCATGGGATAGTCGAATTGATATGTGGCGTTCTCAAGGTCTATTTGGAGATATTTGCGGGCGCCGGCCTGAACCACGGAAAGAAACTCGGATAAAGACAATTGTTCTGCGCGCCATGACTGCCAACCCTTCAAAAATTCACGCAGATTTTTGTTCAGCATGCGTGAGCCGAGCATTTCAATTTGAGCGCGTAATACCCCGATTTCATTCTGGACTTCCTGCCGTTTGGATGCAATCTCACGGAACGTTTTTAAATTTTGGCCGTACATTTCCGGATCCTCAATTCCCTCTGCCTGGACACGATCGGCTGCTTCCATCAAATAAAGTTCCGTCCCCGAAAGCTCGCCTTCCTGGGCCAGAAAATCGGCCACTTTCAAATTCAAGTTCTGGTCCTTAAAAATGCGGAAAAGACCTGAATCAAGCGGTTCGGCGGCACCTTCTACCAAAATTAAAGAGATGCCATAGCAGCGTACCAAATGGTCCAAAATTTTCTTGATTTTAATCTGCGCTTCGTAACTGCCGTGTGCATCTTGTATATGAATGACGGCCGGAGCTTGATTTTGCAATCCCGGGGAAGACAAAACTTCACGGACAGTCCCGAGTTCTTCGGGAATTTGAATCCGAATGAGCGGGTTAACTTCCGAAATTTGATCCGGTTTTAAGGGAGAAACAACTGCGGGGGGCTGGGCGGGGGCAAGATTGGTTCCAAAAAATGCGGTCAATACAAACGCGCTGACCATGCGTAAAAACAGTTTTTCCCCTCCCTTTTGGTTTTGTGTCATTAATTGAAAAACCGGCCTTTTTTAAGAGTTAAATAAAGTATACCTGTTATATTCCATAAGTCAAGCCAGAGAAAAACTTATAACCAATGAAGCTCAAAGCATTTACGTAAAATTTTTACCTCAAGCGCAACGAAAAGTGGCCGTTTCATACATTGTACCCAAAATCATATGACGATCAAGTCGGCTTTCCGAATCCGGATTTTATTTCTAAGTATCGCTTTCGTCTTGACGGGCGCGTTCTGGGTGATCGGTTTTTCAAACCCGCCTAATCCGCGCCCCCATGTCACGGATGAAGCCGAACTGTTCTCCCCCAAAACCAAAGAAACACTGGAAGAAATTTTGTCCGGCTTTCGGCAGGAAACAACCCATGAAATTTTCGTGGTCACTTTCCCCACCATGGGAGATGAAACACCGGAATCAATCGGAAGCCGGCTTGCCGATGAATGGAAAATCGGGTACAAAGACCTGGGGAACGGGGCCATCCTTCTCATTTTCAAAAAAGAGCATCAAGCCCGGCTTGAAGTTGGAGTGGGTCTGGACCGGCGGCTCCCTTTCACTTTTCGTGAAGAATTGATCAATCAAAAACTGGCCCCTTATTTTCGGAATCACCGCTATGACGCTGGCGCCTTAGAAGCTGTCAGGAAAATCATCTCCAAAGTGGATCCGCTGTACCCCCTGCCGCGGAAAGGCCGCGAAAGACCCGTTCCTCTGTGGAAAAAAATGGCTTTGATCTTTGCATTTGTTTTCCTAATCACGCTGGGATGGGACATTGTTTCCTATTGGATTTATCGTGGTGAAATCCGGTATCATCCGGAAAGCGTCTATCAAAAACGGATTGGAAAGTATTCCTTTTTGGAATGGTGGCTGATTTACGGTCTTTTCACCGCCGCGTTTGAATATGCGTATTATCACTTATTGATTTTTTGGTTTAATCCCGCCTGGTCCATCACCTCGGGCGGTGCCCGCCGGATATTTCTGAAGGGGAAAACGGGACGCGGCCGCTTCCGGGGAAACGGAATTGCGGGACGCTGGTAAGCCGTGATTCATAAAGTACACCCCAAATACTTTTTCACGCACGATGAGACCGACCGGATCACGCAAGTACTCGCCGGTGTTGAGTCCCAGAGCACGGGGAAAATTCAAATTTATCTGGAATGGCGCTGTCCGATCACGGACCCGTTCAGCCGGGCCATTAAATTGTTTTACCAATTGGGGTTGAACAAACACCCTCACCAAAATGCGGTGTTAATTTACCTGGTCACGGCAGACCGGCTGTTTGCGATCGCGGCCGACCGGGCACTCAGTGAAAAGGTCTCTGAAGATTTCTGGCTGGGGCTTAAAATGTCAATGGAACATCGTTTCGAGGAAGAGAGATATTTGGAAGGCGTTTTACTCGGAATTGAAGAAATCGGAATGCAACTGATACAGTCGTTTCCGGCGAAGGTGTAAAATCTGGGCGCTAGAGGGATCGGCGCCCT
>CAYJWM010000009.1:0-29815 GCA_964373885.1 uncultured bacterium
GACACATTTTCGGAGAAGAACGTCCAGTTCTTCCCGAAAAGTGCTCCGCGCATTAGGCGCGAGCGTTAAAACATTCGGGGATGACACAGCTTGTTGTAAATCCCAGTTTGACTGTGTCATTTTCGACATCGACAATGTTTTGGTCGATACGCGCGCTTCCTATACGGACACCATCCGAAAAACGGTGCAGATTTATCTCGAATCCGAAAAACCGGTCCTCACCCGCCGGGACGTGGAAGCGTTTAAATCCCTTGGCGGATTCAACGACGATTGGGATACCTGCTGCGGCCTTCTTAGAAAATTCGGCAAAAAAGAAATTTCGATGCGAAAAATTGCGTCCATTTTTCAGCCGCTTTATTTGAAACGTTTCGCGCGTTATGAAAAACTCCTCATTCCAAAAATATTTTTAAAAAAATTGCGAAGCGCGGGTTTAAAACTTGGGATTATCACGGGAAGAAACCGCGATGAAGCTCAAATGGCACTTCGCCGGTTTAAAATTGAGAAGTTATTTCACGCCGTGATCACGGCGGATAACATGCCCAAAAAATTTAAAAAACCACACCCATATGGGCTCTTGAAACTCTCCCGGAAACTCGGAAATCATCTGCGCTATTTATATGTGGGGGACCTTCCGGACGACATCCTTGCGGCAAAACGGGCGAAGCGCAAAATAAAAATCCGTTCGCTCGGGTTTTCAGCGGCCGCGTCTTCGCGCGTAAAAATGAGGCGTATTCTCAAAAAAGCCGGCGCGGATTTCATCTGCTCCGACGTAAACGGGCTTGGATCTATTCTGCAAGCCGGCCGTTGATTTTAAGGCGCATTTTGCGCCGGCCCCACTGGAGCGCGGCCTTGTGGCCGCCCATTGAATCAGGAATAAAAAGATCGATGTGCCTGCCCTTGATTTTCCCGCCGCGGTCTTCCACCACAAAATCCCTGCGCCCTTTCAAAAGGCCCAGCACCGCAAACCAGTCTCCCGGCCAATGCGGGACCAGTGTGATTTCGGTCCCAAACGGAATTTTAGGATCGGCGGCCACCCCGCCCCAATAAACCGGCTTTCCGTCCGCAAAGCGGCCGTCGTGGTATTTGGGCACATTAATACAGATGGGGCAATTGCAGTAGGCGGTGACCAAATAAAGATATTTTCCCCACAGGTGATAATAAGTTCCCCATAGGAGGCCCACAAAAAGAATGTAGAAAAAAATTGCTCTCTTGACGCGGGATAAAAAAGAAGGACGGCGGGGCATTTAGGCGGTTTTGAAAATTACATAATTCCAAGCTGAAGCTTGGCCGCTTCAGACATCCTGTTTCGGTCCCAAGGCGGTTCCCAAACAAGATCCACTTTTGCTTCCTTCACCTCGGGCAGACTTTCAATTTTATTGCGGGCGTCGGCCGCAAGCGGTCCGCCCATTCCGCAGCCGGGAGCCGTGAGTGTCATTTTTACCTCGACTATATTTTTTCCGTCTTCGGTAGGTCTGATCTTACACTCATAAACAAGGCCGAGGTCCACAATATTGACCGGAATCTCCGGGTCATAACAAGTTTTGAGCTGGTCCCAAATCTTTTTTTCAAGCGACTCGCTTGCTCCCCCGCTTGAGGCAGGAACTTTCGGCGCGGCTTTGCCGATTGCATCGGCATCTTTTCCGGTTATTTGGACCATGTAGCCGCCGGGCGTCACGACGGTAAAACTTCCGCCGAGGGACTGGCTGATTTGAACCTCCGTCCCTTTCGGAAGTTTTAATACCTGCCCGCTCGGAATTTGAATGACGTCACAATCCCGGTTTAAGGTCACAGCTTCAAACGGCATTTTTCTGCTCCTTCACTCGGTGGAAACAGTCGCGCGGCTTGCTTCCAATCCCGACTTTAACGTATGCCACGCCAGAGTGGCACATTTGACGCGCACGGGAAATTCGGTGACGCCCGAAAAAACGGCGAGTTTCCCAAGCTCCTCCGGATCAAACGATTCATCCGGCGCGCGCGAGAGCATTTTACGGACCTTCCCGAAAAGTGCTTCCGCTTCCGCTTTGGTCTTCCCTTTCACGGCCTCCGTCATCATCGAAGTAGACGCCTTTGAAATCGCGCAGCCGGATCCTTGAAAACCGATGTCCCTGATTTTATCGCCTTCCAGATCAAGATAAAGCGTGATCCTATCGCCGCACAGAGGATTAAACCCCTCCGCCTTCCGCTTCGCGTGTTCCAAAGTACGGAAATTGCGCGGCTTTTTCGAATGGTCCAAAATCAATTCCTGATAAAGATCGCGCAGGTCATTCATTGGAGCGAAATATCTCCAATACTTTATGAAGCGCGCGGACCAGTGAGTTCACTTCATCTTTGGTATTGTAAAAAGCAAAAGAGGCACGCGCGGTGGCCGGCACGCCGAAACGGTCCATTAAAGGCATGGCGCAATGATGCCCTGCGCGGACGGCAATCCCTTCCTGGTCCAGAACCGTGCCGACATCATGCGCGTGAATTCCGCCCAATACAAAAGAGACGGCGCCCGTTTTTTCCCTGGCCGTCCCGATAATCCTAAGCTCCGGTACTCTTGAAAGTTCCCTCGTGGCAAAATCGAGCAGTTCTTTTTCATAAGCGGCGACACGCTCAAGCCCGATTTCTCTGATGTAATCAATTGCCGCGCCCAAGCCGATCACGCCGGCAATATGCGGCGTGCCGGCTTCGAATTTATACGGGAGCACGTTGTAATTTGTTTTCTCAAAACTGACGGAGCTGATCATGTCTCCGCCCGCTTGATAGGGCGGCATCCGTTCGAGAAACTCGCGCTTTCCGTAAAGCACGCCCACGCCGGTCGGCCCGAACAATTTGTGGCCCGAAAACACAAAGAAATCGCAGTCGAGGTCTTGAACGTCCACCGGCATGTGCGGCACCGACTGGGCCCCGTCGATCAAAACGGGGATCCGGCGGCGATGCGCGATCTCAATCATTTCCTTGACCGGATTGATCGTGCCGAGCACGTTGGACACATGGGTAATGGAAATCAATTTTGTTTTTGAATTGATTGATTTTTTATACTCCCCGATTAAAATTTCCCCTTCGTCGGTAATCGGAATCACGCGCAGTTTGGCACCGAGCTCTTGGGTAAGCACTTGCCAGGGCACAATATTGGAATGGTGCTCCATAGCAGAAATCAGGATTTCATCGCCGCGCTTGAGGAATGTACGGCCCCAGCTCTGGGCCACCAAATTAATTCCCTCTGTTGCGCCGCGTACAAAAATAATCTCACTCGCCTCCCGCGCGCCAATAAAGTCGCGCACTTTGACGCGTGCTTCTTCGTACAGACGGGTGGCTTTTTCACTTAAGGAATAAATCCCGCGATGAATGTTGGCATTTTCAGAGGAATAATAACGGGAAACGGCGTCAATCACGACCTTCGGTTTTTGGCTCGTGGCTGCATTGTCGAGATAGATCAATGGTTTCCCATTGACTTGGGCGCTCAAAATCGGGAAATCTTTCCGGTATTGCTCCACGTCAAAAGACATCGCGTTCTCTGGCCGGCTGTCTGATTTTACTTCTTTTAACCCGGTTTTCATTTTGAACCGTCCTGCTTTTCAAGCCGTCCCAAAATCAGTTTCGCAAGCGGCCCGCGAATCGATTCAACCGGAATATTCTCAATCACTTCATTTGCAAACCCGTAACAGAGAACCTTGCGGGCGGTTTTCTCATCAAGGCCGCGGGTTTTAAAATAAAAAATGGCATCTTCGTCTAACTGCCCGACGGCAGCTCCATGCGTGCATTTGACATCGTCGGCGAAAATCTCAAGATGCGGCTTTGTATCGACCGCGGCTTCTTCGGAAAGAAGCAGATTTTTATTCGTCTGCGCCGCGTCCGTTTTTTGGGCGTCTTTATGGACAAAAATTTTCCCGCTGAACACGGCGGTGGATTTCCCGGACAAAATCCCCTTATACAATTGACGGCTCGTCCCATGCTGGGCCGGATGGCTGATAAAGGTGCTGTTGTCCACGTGCTGATCGCCCTCGGTCAAATAGAGGCCGAACAAATGCGTTTGAGCGCCCTCACCGTCCAGCGAGACATTTAAATTGTGGCGCACAAGCTTCCCGCCCAAATCGACGCAAGCGGATGAAAAAACGCTGTCTTTTTTCTGATTCACCTGCGTCGTGCTCACATGAAACGCCGAGGAACCTTCCCGCTGGAATTTTAAATGATTCAACGAAGCGCTTTCTTCCAAAACGATTTTGGTGGTTGTATTCGTAAAATAAGGTTCCGGTGACAAAAATAAATAGCTTTCAATCACGTCTGCCTTGCTGTTTCGTTCGGCGACGATTAAATTCCTCGGAAAGGAAGCGAGCGGCCGGGCGGAGGCCGATACAAAAACAAGTTCCACCGGTTTTTGAAGGCAGACCCCTTCCCCAAAGCGCACAAAGGCCCCATCCCGGAAAAAAGCCGTATTCAACGCGGCGAGCGGGTTATGGTCAAAATCCAATCGCTCCAAATAGGATTCCGCCTTAAAGGACCGGTTTTTCACGGCCTCCTGAAAACTTCCCGCCAAAACGCCCTTTGGAAGAGTCCCGATCTCGGAAAGCGCGCCCGAAAAAATACCGTCGACAAAAACAAGCCGGTAAGCATCCGATTGAAATGGCAGGAGGCGGTTTAATGCTTCTTTTGAAACCTTTGAAACGGGCTCCGAAATAAAATCAAAGCGCGTATCACGGAGAGCTGATAAATTGGTATATTTCCATTGCTCATCGCGCATGGTGGGAAAGCCGCGATCTGAAAAATATTGAATCGCTTTCTCGCGCGCCAAGTCTTTGGCGAAGCCCTTTTTCCGAAGCGCCTCGAACGCTTCAAGGAATTGATCTTTTTTTGTCTCGGTGAGTGGTACCATTTCTCGCCCCTTAAGACTTCCCCGCGGGCTCTTTCACCCAATCGTAGCCCTTTTCTTCCAGTTGAAAGGCCAGCTCTTTTCCGCCCGATTTCACAATGCGTCCGTCAACTAGCACATGGACGAAATCCGGGGTAATGTAATTTAAAAGCCGCTGATAATGGGTGACGAGCACGATCGAGCGGTCCGGCGCGCGTAATTTATTCACACCCGACGCCACGATTTTTAACGCGTCAATATCAAGTCCCGAATCCGTCTCATCTAGAATCGCGAGCTTCGGCTCGAGAACCGCCATCTGAAGAATTTCATTGCGCTTTTTCTCGCCGCCCGAAAAACCTTCATTGACCGGGCGGTTCGCAAAACTTAAATCCATCTCCGCGATTTTCATTTTTTCTTTTAGAAGTTCGAGAAAATCCACGGCGTCCAGCTCCTCAAGCCCTCGATGAACACGTATGGCATTGACCGCGGCCCTTAAAAAATAAGCGTTGCTGACGCCCGGGATTTCCGTGGGGTATTGAAACGCCAGAAATACGCCTTCGCGCGCGCGGCGCTCGGCGGGCATCTCCAAAAGATTTTTACCTTGATAAAGGACCTCTCCCTGAGCCACTTCATAAGCTTCATTCCCGGCCAGCACTTGGGCCAGCGTGCTTTTCCCTGAGCCGTTTGGGCCCATAATGGCGTGCACCTCGCCGGGATTCACTTTGAGATTAATCCCCTTCAAAATTTCCGTCCCCTCCACACTCACATGCAAATCACGGATTTCAAGCATTAATAATAACCTACCTTTCTCTAGCTCTTGCAAAAACTCACTCGCCGAGCGGCTCGATTGCGCAAGACTTCTAGCTCGAAGTCGAGCGCAAGCGGCAGCGAGCACGGCTTGTTTTGCTTAGCCCGCTCGGCTAAACAAGCCGCGCGGAGCGTAGCGAAGGCGAGGCGAGTTTTTGCGCTCACCCGACACTCCCTTCCAAACTTACGCCGAGAAGCTTGGAGGCCTCCACGGCGAACTCCATCGGCAGATTTTTAAATACTTCTTTGCAAAAACCGTTGATGATCATGGACACGGCGTTTTCGGCGGAAATCCCGCGCTGTTTGGCGTAAAAAAGCTGGTCTTCGCTGATTTTCGAAGTAGACGCTTCATGTTCCACTTTCGCCGTGCGGTTTCTCACTTCGATATAAGGAAATGTGTTCGCACTGCATTTGTCGCCGATCAAAAGCGAATCGCATTGCGTGTAATTCTTCGCGTTCGCGGCTTTCGGAAGTACCTTGATCAGACCGCGATAAGTATTGTTGCCGTGTCCCGCTGAAATCCCTTTTGAAATCACGGTGCTGCGCGTGTTTTTCCCGATGTGAATCATTTTGGTGCCCGTGTCCGCCTGCTGATAATTATTCGTAAGCGCCACGGAATAAAATTCCCCGATCGTATTGTCTCCCTGCAAAATCACGCTCGGATATTTCCAGGTGATCGCGGAGCCGGTTTCCACTTGCGTCCACGAAATTTTAGAATTAGCGCCGGCACATTTGCCGCGCTTGGTCACAAAATTATAAATGCCGCCTTTGCCCTGTTTGTCTCCCGCATACCAATTCTGAACGGTGGAATATTTAATTTGCGCGCCCTCAAGCGCCACAAGCTCCACCACGGCCGCATGCAATTGATTTTTGTCGCGAATCGGCGCCGTACAGCCCTCAAGATAGCTCACATAACTATTTTCTTCCGCGATGATCAGCGTGCGCTCAAATTGGCCGGTGTCGGCCGCGTTGATCCGGAAATAAGTGGAGAGTTCAAGCGGACAGCGGACACCTTTTGGGATATAGCAAAACGAACCGTCGCTGAAAACAGCGGAATTAAGCGCAGCGTAAAAATTGTCCGCGTACGGCACGACGGAACCCAGATATTTCTGCACCAAATCGGGATGTTCCTGGACCGCTTCCGAAAACGAACAGAAAATCACGCCTGATTCTTTTAATTTTTCTTTGAATGTGGTAGCGACCGAAACGCTGTCAAATACGGCGTCCACCGCCACGCCGGCAAGGCGTTTTTGCTCCTCAAGCGGAATCCCCAATTTTTCATAAGTTTTCAAAATTTCCTGGTCCACGTCCGCCAAATTTTGGGGCCCATCCGTTTTTTGTTTGGGAGCGGCGTAATAAATAATGTCCTGATAATCGATCGGCGGATGCCGGACATTCTGCCATGTGGGCTCTTCCATTTGAAGCCAGCGCCGATAGGCCGCAAGCCGCCATTCGAGCATAAATTTGGGCTCTTTTTTCTTTGCGGAAATAAAACGGATGATGTCCTCATTCAAGCCACGGGGCGCAAGATCGGATTCAATGTTGGTGACAAAACCGTGCTTGTAGTCCTGCTGGATGAGAATTTCGGGGTCTTTCACGTCTTTCCTCCCGCCGCGGGCAGCGAAGCAGTCTGTCCTATCCGTTGGGCAGTCGCCGCAGACGGCGTCGTAGACGGCAGGCGCGAAAGACTCATCCTCACCGCGCTTTCTTCTCCAGTGAGCATTTCAAGCGTCACGGAACTCAGAAAGTCGTCCAATAGATTTTTGGTTCTCTGCCAAATGGGCTTTACACCGCACATCTGAAAATGAGTGCACACAATTTCCCTCCTGACGTCGGGCTCACAAAAAACTTCGAACGTACCGCCTTCAAGCGCTTCCACGATCTCCTTAAGCGTAATTTGGGAGGCGGGACGCGCCAGTGAATAACCGCCTTGCCGCCCATGATGAGCCCGAACAATATTCGCATCGCAAAGAATATGAAAAATTTGCTGTATATAAGCCATGGAAAAACGCTCATTCTGCACGATTTCCTTAACTGTAAATACCCCGCGCTCGCGAGCGTGCCGCGTCATATAAAGGAGAGCTACCAATCCATATTCCGTTTTGGTTGTGAATCTCATGATTGAGCCTCAATCAAGTATACTTTAATTTGACTAATTTTGTCAACATTAGTTTAATCCATTATAGTATATAGGGTTACAAGCTAAACGGTGGGAAGTTTAATAGCTCATAGAACCGGGTAAGAAGACAGACTATACTGAAAACGATTCCCCGCAGCCGCAGGATTTTTTGGCGTTCGGGTTTAAAAATTTAAACCCGCGCCCTTCCAGACCATCCACGAAGTCAAGCATGGTCCCTTCCAGATAAAGTTCACTTTTCGGATCGACAAAAATCTTTACCCCTTCGATTTGACCCACATGATCGCCTTTGTGTTCCTGATCAAAACCCAGCTTATAGGAAAGGCCGGAACATCCTCCGCCCTGGACACCTACCCGGAGACCGAGTTCGGGTTTCCCCTGCTTTTCCAAAAGCCGTTTGACTTCAGCGGTTGCGTTTGGTGTTAATGTAATCATGGTTATCTTTCTCCTTATTAATAATACCTGACGGTTTTCTTCTTTAAAAGCTGCTGGAAAATTTTAAACCGCCGCTTCCTTTTGGTGAGCTTCATAAAGCGGCGACAATTCCCTCAAACGTTTGACCACTCTGATCACGCAATCTGCGGCATAATCAATTTCCTCTTCGGTGTTGAACCTCCCGATGCCGAATCGAATGGAAGTATGAATGAATTCCTCGCCTAGTCCCAGCGCCCTTAACACATAAGAGGGCTCCGGCATCGCGGATGTGCAGGCCGAGCCGGAAGAAACCGCCAGCTCTTCGCTGACGGCCGCAAGCAATGCTTCACCTTCTACGAATGCAAAACTCACATTCAAATTTCCGGGCAGGCGGTCTTTCAAGCTTCCGTTCACATGAATTTGATCGAGCGAAGCGCTTATTTTTTTTCTAAGGCCTTCGCGCAAACTAAAAATCCGCCTGGATTCTTCTTGCATTTGGGCGTGTGCCATGCGGGCCGCTTCCCCGAACCCGACAATGGCGGGGCTGTTCAGCGTACCCGAACGCAATCCATATTCATGCCCACCGCCGTGAATTTGAGCAAGGAGGCGTGTGCGCGGATTTTTCTTCCGCACATAAAGTGCCCCGATTCCTTTGGGTCCATACATTTTATGGGCCGAAAAGCTGGCAAGATCGATTCCCAGCACCTGAACATCTATGGGAATTTTACCCGCCGCCTGAGCAATGTCTGAATGGAAAAAGACGCCCCGTTCCTTTGCGATGCGCCCGATTTCCAAAATCGGCTGAAGCACGCCGATTTCGTTGTTGGCATACATGACGGAAATCAAAATGGTCTCATCCGCGATGGCTTGGCTGAGATCTTCCAAAAAAATGAGCCCTTCCGAATTCACCGGAAGATAGGTCACTCGAAAACCGCGGGTCTCCAAATATTTGCAAGTGTCCAGAACGGATTTATGTTCAATGGAAGAGGTAATGATATGATTGCCTTTTTCGCGGTACATTTCGGCGATGCCTTTTAAGGCCAGATTGTTGGATTCAGTGGCGCCGCTTGTGAAAATAATTTCTTCGCTTTCGTCTGCACGGATAAAGGCGGCGAGCTCGGAACGCGCTTTTTCCACGGCCTTCTCAACGTTCAAGCCGAAGGAATGACTTTTGCTCGCCGCATTGCCGAATTTTTCCTTAAAAAAAGGCAGCATCACCTCGAGCACTCTCGGGTCGACGGGCGTCGTGGATTGATTGTCCAAATAAATGGGAAGTTTCATGACGGTGCCCCAACCCCATTTATAAATTTTGTTCCATAGGATCGGGATAGCTCCTGTGGGGCGCTTTCGGCCGGAAGCAGCTCCAAATGTTTTTCCAAAACCGGTTCGTCCTCGCGCAATAAATCCAGTGTGATGGATTCGCAGAATTCATCAATCAGCTTTTCGAGCTTGTCCCAAATCGGGCGGACGCTGCAGCGGGAAAAATGTTCGCACACAATCCGCTCGCGGATGCGGGGTGAACAAAATACTTCAAAAATATCCCCTTCGAGGGCTTCCACAATTTGCTTCAGGGTAATCTGAGAGGGATCACGGGAAAGGACAAATCCTCCGCGCAAGCCCTGTACGCTCGCGACGATATCCGATTTTCTCAGTTTTGAGAAGATTTGCTCAATATAATCTTTTTGAATCCGCTCTTTTGTGGCGATTTCCGCCACGGAAATCGGTTTTCCACAGGAATGTTCCAGAAGATACTTCAGGCAAATAAGTCCGTATTCTGTTTTGGTGGTAAGCTTCATCAAATCCCTCGCAAATGAAGATTTTATAATATCTGACTATTTTTATCAAGGTTTAAAGGAACGCAAGGAGTGTCCTGGGGTATAAATAGCTGGTCTTAAATGACTTACGCTGCTAACGGGCGGGCGAAATTTTAACCTTTCCGAAGCGCTTGCTCAATCAAATCCGCGGCCTTTTTAATCAGTTCGGATTTCAAAATCACCATGTCACAGCCATAGCTTTCGGCGCGGTTTTTGACATCCAACTGGCCCGGGTAAATCATGGCAATGATGCGCAGGTGGGGACGCGTGAATTTAACGAAGGCAATGTGCCGAAACAGCCATTCGGAATCTGGAGCACAAAGGTCAATGATGACGAGAAAGGGATTAAACGTTTTTGCGAGTTGGGACAATTGTTCGCCGCGGCCTGCCAGGTAGCACTCGATATTTTTTAACCGCGCGGTTTCCTCAAGTTTTGTGCGCACATCCCAATCTTCGACATAGGCAAGCAGGCAAGGACGAATCACAAGAGCACCCAACCAGAGTATCGCATGGGTGCTCTAGAATAAACTGGTGGGGAAAACAGGTTCTTTTTTGGCCGCCCGGGCCTCGCCCCAATCCACCGGAACTTCATATTTTTGCCAGTCGCGGTTTGAAATAAAATAAACCCGCTGGTTCGCGCAGCCGTATTCATAAATTTCTTTTGTGATCCGGACGTCATCCAGGCAGTAGCGTTTTAATTCGTCCATTTTCCCCTGTTGGTATAAATTCACCGCATTTAAACCCTGCCCGCTCTTCATGGTCCCAAGCGTTCCCTGCGCCACGCTTTGAAGACTCACGCGATGGCCTCTCACTTTTTCGATTTCCTCCATCAAATCCAGAACGGGAAATGTCCCCACGGAGGTAAAAAAATAGGGGGCTAGAACCGCAAAATCAAAGCGCTTGATGTTAAATCCGACAATCAGCTTCGCGGCCTTCAAATGCGCTTCAAGCACCGTCATTTCGGCTTCTTCATAAGTGCGGTAGGTGTCGTCGTGATAATCATAAACGCCCGCGACAGAAACTTTGAGCTTGTGCAGATTCTCGCGTCCGACTTCATCGAATGTTTTTTGTGTTTCCAGATCGAGAACCAATGTATGCTGCGCCATGACAGTTCCTTTGTCATTCCCGAATGTTTTAACGCTCGCGCCTAATGCGCGAGCGTTAAGGATTTCGGGGATGACGGGTTTTCTTAAATGTTACCCGTCAGTTTCGCAAACGGATGAAGAAATCGCAAGAGAAAAATTGAAATTAGCTTGAAAGGCGTTCGCGCAATTCGCTAAGTGACCGAATGCGGGCACCGGCCGGGACGGAGGGGTTCCCGTGATGAACGCCGTTTCGATCCAGAAGAAAAGCCGTGATCCCGAGCAGGCGGGCGCCCAGGAAATCTTCTTCAAAACTGTCTCCCACATGAATGGTTTCCTCAGGCCGCGACTTGGACTGCTCAAGCGCATGCTCGAAAATTTTCCGGGAAGGTTTTGTCACGCCGTAAGCGCTCGAGCTGACCACAAAATCAAAATAAGAATCAAGCGCCAAATTCTTGAGAAGCCGGGGCAACCTTAAATCCCAGTTGGAAACAATCCCGAGCACCCAGCCCTCGCCGCGAAGGGCTCGAAGCACTTCCAGCACTTCAGGATAAATTTCCCACAATTCCCGGCGCTCGAACGAATGATAAAGCGTTTCAAAAAAACGGTCAAAATCCGGGACGCCCCCGTGCGACTCAAACACTTCCTTCACCAAGACATGCCACCAAGCGCGCTCCTTGGCTTCGCTGGTTTCGGATCCGAGCGAAGCAAGCCCCCCACGCCTCTGCCAGCATGAATGAAACTCGGCTTCCAAGATCTCGGGGTTGCACATAATACCGAAAGGCGCGCTTGCGCGCGCGTAAATCTCGCCCACCGACGGATAAGGGCAGAAAAGTGTGCCTCCCGCGTCAAAAAAAATCGCTTTGCGGGTCTTCGGCATCGCTTATTTTCCCTTCCCCGGTTTAATCTGCGTCAAAGCGCCGGCCAGTTCGCCCGCCGACACATAAGACTTCTCGATCGGCACGCGAATGACGTATATCGCATTTGCTTTAGACCCGTCTTCGCGATAATCGACAGTCAACAGATCGTTTTTTTTAAGATCACTTAATTTTTTAAAGTCTTTAAAACCGGCGTCTTCCGAAACAAAAAATTCCTTTTTCATGGTTTCTTCCGTCACAGGATGCTCAAATAGAACGGTGAGTTTCCGTTTCTGGGGATCCACATGCTCCACGTACCCGTCCATGCGATGCACCATCTCCTCCGCGAAACTCACTTTTCCACACACCAATAGAAACGCTAAAAAGCAGAGCGAAAATTTACCGGCGGTAGTGCGCCCATCAGTTGGCAAACGGGCGTTTCTCGAAGCGCCTTCGGCCGAGAAAAAATGCGGACTGATTTTTTCTCGGACGGGCCGAGCACGGCCGTTTTTGCTACGCAGCCGCCGTAAAACGGCCGCGAAGCAGTCGTCGTAGACGGCCGCGCGCAGGGAAGCGGAGAAAAATATACGGCTCATTTGAACACTACCAGGCGTTTCCAATCCTCATTCTTCATGACAAGGCGAGCCACATAGGGGCAGGAAGGAATCACCATAAAACCGTTTTCGGCCGCATACTCAAAAGCTGCTTTGGTTATTTGCTCGGCAATGCCTTTTCCGCGAAGCTCGGGCGGCACAAAGGTATGATGAAAATTAAGCGTCCTTCCGTCCTGTTGATAATCCAAGACGGCCCTTCCACCGTCCACTTCCGCATAAAACTGATGCTTCCGGGCATCATGTTTGACGTCCATTATTCCCCCACTTCTTTGCGCGTAAAAAGCGGTGTATAGGCGTAAGGGCCCAGCGCTGCGCTTCCCCCTTCATCGCGGTCAAGAAGACAGACGATGTGCGCGACCTTCGCGCCAAGTGATTCCACCGCCTGAATTGAATTTAAGATGGAGCTGCCGGTCGTCACAATATCTTCCACAATCAAAACATTCATCCCCGGCTTTAGATCGACCCCTTCCACCTGCTTTTGAAGACCGTACTGTTTAGGTTCCCTGCGGACTAAAAAAGCGGGAATTACGATCTTCTTATCCAAATAGGCCAAAATGGAAACAGCTGTCGCAATCGGATCCGCTCCGATAGAAGGTCCGCCCACGGCGTCGAATTTTTGCACATCCACAAGTTCCAAAATTGCGCGCGCAAACAGTGTGACCCCTTTCGGGTCCAACGTGATCTTGCGGCCGTCGAAATAGCGGTCGCTCATTTTGCCCGAGGAAAGCTGAATCGGCGCCGGCAATTTCAGCCGGGCGTTTTTGCGTATGAGAGGAAGCAGCTTCTTCTTAAGTTCATCCAGTTTTGTCATTGGATATCTCCTTAGGAATTGGATTATAATGCTTGCCATGAGAAGCGTCAAATCGTCAGGCGATAGGCAGGCATTTCTCTCCGCTCCGAGAAACGCCTGCCCATCAACGTCCAAATTTCAGGAATGCCTCTTAAATTGGTTCCGGGCGCATCGGCGCAAGCTTCCCTGGCGAGCAAAAGCTGACCCCTACCGCATTTTTGTCGTGGAAGTGATGCTCCAGCAGACGCAAATCAAAACGGTCATTCCCTATTATGAGCGATGGATGAAGACATTTCCGAATGTCAAAGTGCTGGCCCGCGCTCCGCTTGACCGGGTGTTGAAATTATGGGAAGGGCTTGGTTACTACAGCCGGGCACGAAACCTTCACAAAGCAGCACGGATTATCGTCAAAAAATTCGGCGGCAAAATCCCGCAGAAACTCGATGAACTTCAAAGTTTGCCTGGAATCGGCCGCTACACGGCGGGAGCGATCGCCAGCATCGCACATGGAAAACAGGTTTCACTCGTGGACGGCAATGTCCTGCGTGTTCTGGCGCGGCTTTTTAATTTAAAGGACGATATTTCGCGGCCGGAAACCATAAAAAAATTTTACCGAATTGCCGATTCGCTTGTGCCTGAAAAAACCCCGGGCCAATTCAATCAAGCGATGATGGAACTGGGTTCTTTGATTTGCACAAGCGAATTTCCGGATTGTCCGAACTGCCCCGTTGCCCGGTTCTGCGAAGCCAGGCAAAAAGGCGACCCTTTGAAACTTCCCGTGCGCGGAGGCCGGACTCAAGTGAAAAAAATCGAAATGATGGTCGGCCTCCTTTCCAAAAACGGACGGGTACTCGTCAGGCGCAGACCCGAGCACGGAATCTGGGGCGGGCTTTGGGAATTGCCCGGCACGATTCGAAAAAAGGGCGTTAGCCGCGAGGAAGCCCTGCGGCATGAATTTCATAAAACGCTCGGCATTCCAATAAACATTCAAAAAAAGGAAACGCCGATCATGCACCGTTTCACGCATCGTGAAGCCGTGATTTACCCCTACCGCTTAAGCGCCCGCCGGAACGGAAAGCTGAATTCCCGCGCCGTCCGCTGGGCGGATCCTCTTTTGATTAAACATCTATCGTTCCCCGTACCTCATCAGAAAATACTGCGGTCTTTTCACTTTCATTAAAAGATCGGGTATCATTAACTTGAGTTCTGCAGATTTCCCCTCTCCCCTCTGGGGAGAGGGCAGGGTGAGGGGGCGAATCGGAAGATTTACCCCCTCATCCTAACCTTCTCCCCCAAGGGGGAGAAGGGATCGTGTTAAAAAGTGCAGAACTCGAGTCATTAACTATTATGGAATCGACCGACTTAATCGCCCAGGAATGCTTCGCGGCAAGGCATCAATGCGTCTTGATCGATCACCCGGACTCAGTTGTCATTGAAGTCGGGGGCGCTGACCGCATTTCTTTCCTTCACCGCATGCTCACCAATGACATCAAAAAACTTTCCCCCGGTCAAGGGGCATACACTTGTTTGCTGAATGCCCAAGCCAAAGTGCTTGCCGATATGAACGTTCTTGTCCTCGAAAATTTCATATGGCTTTTAACGAATCTCGGTCTCAAAGACAAAATCTCATCGCTTTTGAATCAAGCCGTCATTATGGATCAGGTGGAGCTGATTGATAAATCAGACGCATTAAAGCTGATTTCCATTCACGGGCCGAAGTCAAAAGATTTGCTTTCTCGGACGAGAAAAAACGCGGGGCTGCCCGAAGAGCTGTTCTATTCCCGAAACGTTTCGATTGAAGATGTTCCGGTCGTCATCATCCGCCTTAACTTGACCGGTGAAACGGGCTTCGGGCTTTTCATGCCGCGGGGCAAAGAAAACCCTGTCGAGTCAAAAATTTTGGAAAACGGCGAGGAATTCGGCCTCATTGAAATTCATCAATCCTCTTTTGAAACACTCCGGATTGAAGCCGCGATCCCCCGCTACGGAATTGATTTCGACCATTCTTTTTTGCTCCCGGAAGTGGGACTGGAAAACGCCGTCTCCTATACGAAAGGGTGCTTTCCGGGCCAGGAAATACTGGCGCGGCTGGATTCCCGAGGCGGGGTCGCTAGAAAACTGACGGGCTTTGAATTAAAGGGCGAAAAAGTGCCGCAAAAAAACAACAAAATTTTTGTGGATGAAAAAGAGGCGGGTTTCGTCACGAGCGCGGCCTTCTCGCCCACGCTCAAGAAAACAATTGCGCTCGGTTACCTTAAAACAGAAGCACAAAAAGCGGGTCATGAGGTCATCGTTGACATTTCGGGAGACCACATCCCCGCCCGCGTAAAAACCGCCCCGTTTTACACTTCCCCTTCAGCATCGTCAGGTTTTAAAACCACAAATCGCTGATACGATAATTTCCCATTTTTAAAATGCCGGTACATTTGCGTGCCTTTCGTGCCGCTCCATTCCAATACTTCATTAAACAAATGCTTTGGAACTGCCTTACGAACTAATTCTCTGCGGCGCTCGTAACCTTCCTCGGCTGCCAGAACAATGTTTCGGGTAATGTCTTCCTCTTCTAAAAATTCAAAACCCGTTTCTTCCAACCAATTTTTGTGGCGTTTGTTCCAAAAAAAATCAGCGTAAAGAAAAACGCCGCCGGGTTTCAAAACACGATAAACTTCGCCGTAAAATCTGCGCAAATTCGGATAGCCATGAGAAGATTCGATATTCACAGCAGCATCAAACATCCGATCGTTAAAAGCCAAACGTTCCGCATCGCCCGCTTCAAAGGTTAATCCGCCTAATTGGTAATGATGAAGACAAATCCCGATGGCCGCCTCACTTAAATCAACTCCGATCACTTTCCGAGCGTTCATATAACGTTTTATAAAATAGGCATCGCCTCCGCGCCCGCAGCCAACCACAAGTACGTCTTTGCCGGCCAAACGGCCGTTCTTAACCGTTTCATATACAAGCTGCCATGAAAATTTGAATTCCTCTTGATCCCATAAATCTAATTGAACTTGAAAATCGGAAGGATTGTGAGACGCATAACCATAATTCATCAACCGAAACCATCCATTGTCTAAATTAAATCTGCGGGCAGCCGCATCATAAAAAGCTCTGGCGAAAGGCTTTTTCAAAAAAGGAAACCATTTCGAAATTTGAACGAATAAAGGCGGGCAGGAAATTGCAACCAAATTCAATACTTCCCAAGTGAGGATTCTTGAAAAAGCGCCCATAAAACCTCGGATGACAAGATCAATTCCCCGCGCGGGCGAAACCATCGCCATTTTATTCTTCCTCTGTCCCGCGGACGAGCACAAACCGTTTATAGGGAAGTTTTCCTTTTTTAAACCGCCAATAGGTATGCGTCCCTTTGGCCCCGCTTAATTCCAGTGCTTCATTCAAAAAATATTCCGGAACTACCTTCCTAAGCAATTCCTTCCTCATTTCGTAACCCTCTTCCGCGGCCAAAACGATGTTTTGGGTAATGTCTTTCTCTTCTAAAACTCGAAAACCCGCTTCTTCTAAATAACGCTTATGATTCTTATCCCAAAAATAATCCGCGTAAAGAAAAACACCTCCCGGTTTTAATACGCGGTAGACCTCACGATAAAATTGACGCAAGCTAGGGTAGTGGTGGGAAGATTCAATGTTGACAACCGCATTGAATTGCTGATTTCTAAAGGTCAGATGCTCTGCATCGCCTACTTGAAAAATGAGTCCGTTTATTCCTTCATAATTCCGTTTGCAAAGAGCTATCCCTGATTCGCTTAAATCTATACCTATTACTGTCTTCGCCCGCATATAACGTTTTACAAAATAGGCATCTCCGCCCCTTCCGCAACCGACTACCAATACGTCTTTGTCTGCTAAATGACCGCTCCTAACTGTCTCATAGACAAGCCGCCATGAAAATCTAAACTCTTGTTTATCTCGTTCATCCAATTGTATCTGAAAATCAGACGGATCTTGAGATGCATAGCCATAATTCATTAACTGAATTAGGCCGCTATCAGGGTCAAACTCGCGGGCTTCGGCATTGCGAAATGCTTTTGTGAACGGCTTTCTGAGATAAGGAAACCAATTGGAAACTGAAACAAACGCGGGCGGCCGGCAATTAATAAAAAACCATGTTATTTTCCACGCGATGATTTTCAGCAGATTTGCCACAGCGATTCTACAAACCCTATGTACTCACCCATTCTGAAAGGGACGCCTGAGCCACAATAAAGAACGAACGATTAGCCAGCGAACCTCGTTCATGGTTTTTTCCACTATCCCAAACTCTTCTGGATTTTTCTTAAAGTCGATTAACAATACAATTCTTTCGGTTTCGCCATAATTCCAAGCCTCGTGTAAAGAGGTATCGTCAAACACCAAGCATTTCCCTTCCATCCACGCCCTGGATTCTCCCGCAACTTTTAAGATGCAATTTTCTGGAACAACCAACCCCAGATGACACCGCAAGACAGAACCCGAATAGCCCATGTGCGGTTTGATATGGGTTCCCGGTGAAAGCAGAGAGAAGCCGGCTGTCACCATTCCTGGAATTCTTTCAACGAGTTGGGCTGTCTGAGGACACAAAGAACAATTTTCCTTGATCTTGTGACCAAATGCGTACAGACCAAATACGTTCCAACCACCATGATATAAGTGTTTTTCATGCCAGGGAATGAAATTTTCCCCGCGCAGCGCCACTACTTCCTTTCTAATGGAAGGCCAGTTAGATTCAAGCCATTTTGTGAACTCGAAATCTGACGGCTCATAAAACATAAGAGATCCTTATTGTATAGCTCTCCGAAAAACGGTTAGTTAAAAAGGACCGAGCGCTGCCTTGACTTTTGATTCAACATCATTCGAAGAACCGGTCACATAAATCGGATCACCAAATATAATTTTTGCTTTGGTAAACGGAAACGGAATTTCATATTTGTCCCACCGCCAAGCGAGCCGGAAACTTTTTTCAATCTCAATCCGTGCCGGAATAATGGGTTTTCCCGTTTTTCCCGCCAAATAGGCCGCTCCCGGCTTGACGACTCCTTGTGGACCATGGGGGCCGTCCACGGCAATGGCGATGTGGAATCCTTTTTTTAATAATTGAACGAGAGCAAGAGTGGCCCTTGGCCGGCTTGTCACCCGGACCGTTTGGAATCCCAAAAAACGGCTCATATAATCATAAAATCTATTTTTCCAATCTAAAAGCGTGAGAATGCCAAGGTTTTGATTTCGATAGACAGGTATGGCTAAAAAAGTCTTGGAATGCCAAGAAACATAAATAACGTTGGTGGAAGCTAACATATATTGAGGAGAGAACTGTTTATTGATTACTTGCACTCGAATGGTTTTCAGGTAAGCTATATATAGATACTTTGCCAAAAAAGCCGATAAAAAAAGGGCAAGATCGATTAAGCGTTTCATTGCGTTGCTTATTAAACAGCTCTAAGTATACACGGATCTGGTTAAAATAAAAGAGGCCGCTTCGCGTTCATGTGTCCAATCATATCTGGAGGAGCTCTTCGTGTAGAAAGCTATGCGCTGCTGACCTACATCGCATTTTTTGCCGGTGCTTCCTACCTTTATATTAAAATGGTACGCGCCGAAAAAATACATCGTTTTCAGGTGGTGCTTTTTTTAATTTTTGCGGTTTTTGCTCAATTGATCGGCGGTCAAATTATTCCCTTTATTTGGCGCTGGTACCGCCGCGGGGCTTTTCCACAGGATCTCCTGCTGGGAGGCGCGGGGCATTACTTTCACAGTGTTCTTCTTTCGACAATTATTTTCACAATCGTCTATTGTAAAATCAAAAAATGGCCGGCGGAAAGAATCTTGGACCATTATGCAATTGCTGCCTGTCTCATGAGCCCTGTCGGACGAATCGGTTGTTTTCTCACGGGCTGCTGCAGCGGAAAACCCACGGACCTCCCGTGGGCGGTGAAATTTCCTCATAAACCCGATCTCGTCCATCCAACACAGCTTTACCATTTCGGTTTTGAACTACTTATCTTATTACCAATTCTTCTTTGGATTGATAAGAGAAAAAAATTCGACGGGCAAACGTTTTGGTCGTTTATGCTTCTTTATTCAATGTTCCGATTTTGGATTGAATATTTAAGAACCAACCCGATTGCATGGCAGAATTTAACCCACGCCCAGCTCTTCTCCGCGGCGGCCATCTTGGTTGCGGGCATTATCCTAGCGAAACAATACTTTTGGCGGGCGAAGTAATTCCAAAAAGCGCGTTCAATCCATGAGCATCGCTAAAGAAGGCGTACCGTTTATCGCAGGAGCCGCATTGGTCGGAATCGTTCTGACTCCTTTTGCCTGGATCATGTCGCTCATCTGCTGGATTTTGGGCGCCTATTTCATTTACTTTTTCAGGGACCCCGAACGTTTCCCTCCCTCCGATCCTTTCGCTGTTCTCGCAGGAGCGGACGGCATCGTGACCGGCGTCAAGCAGGTCTCGGAAAGTGAAATCACTGGGATCGAAGAAATAAGAAAAACGTTAGGACATGATCGGCTGTTCCGCGGGGGAGCGCTCAGAATCAGCATTTTTCTCAGTCTTTTCGACGTGCACGTAAACCGGTCTCCGATTGCCGGGGAAGTTGCGTTCCTAAAGCACTATCCAGGCAGGCGATATTTTACTTTTACTGAAAAATCATCGCGCTATAATCAACACAATGCGATCGTCATCAGCGGCTCCATGCACTGTTTAATTCATCAAATTGTGGGGCCTGTGGCGCGCCGCGTAGTGGCTTGGCCGAAACTGGGCCAAGTTGTATCTCCAGGAGAGAAAATCGGCATTATGAAATTTGGTTCCCGTTTGGACATGTACTTCCCAGAGTCAGACATCACGGCCGTCGTGCGGCCAGGCGAGCGTGTCGTGGCAGGAGAAAGCATCGTGGCCACTTTAAAAAAGGGACGATGACTTGAACTGGCGTGTACTGATACCGAATATCGTAAGTCTCGCGGCAATGACCGCGGGATTAGCAAGCATTCTGGCCGCGGCAAACGGGCATTTAACAAACGCGGCGCAGCTGATCATGCTTGCAATGTTGTTGGACGGTTTGGACGGGAATTTGGCCCGGCGGTTCAACCGCGTCACCGAATTCGGGGCCGAGTTAGATTCTTACGTGGATATGATCGCTTTTGGAATTGCGCCCGCCGTTTTAATCTACAGATCTTTCCCAACCGGCCATGAAATCGTTAATTTCTTACTGGCCCTCATCACGGCCGGGTTGGGGGTTGTCAGACTTTCGCGTTTTAAAGCTTCCGATCCCTTCCGGGGCCAAAAGGGCTATGTGGGTCTCCCGATCACCATAAGTGCCGCTTGGATCGCATTATTCACCTTGCTTTGCGCTTATGATCATACAAAATTTTTCTCGATTCAAAACTACTGGGTGCTCGCTTTTTTCATCGCCGCGTTGTTCGCATGCCTGATCCTGCAAATTTCAAACATTCCATATCCCAAACCCACCAAACACGCAGTGCCCTTCAGCTTATGCACGATATTAATCTTGCTCGTGCTTGCTCCGCCGCCCCATACCACTATGACGGCCACCATTATTTTATTAATCTTAGGATGTCTTTACGTCTTCTTGGGGCCTTTGGTAGTCATATTCTCTAAACCAAGTTCCCTAAGCTGACAATTTATTCCGGCAAATCGGCCTTCGTTCCTGCACGGGCCTCTTCAATGCGATCCAGTACGACGGATACGATACGTTCGTCAAAATCAAGATGGCGGGCCAGGCGGATTGATTTGGTAGGGTGGAGGGCTTGAATTCCCAAAACGATTTGCGGGATGTGCTGACTGACGTGTTTTCCGGACTGCACGAAATAAGGAACGATGACCACTTCATCGGCGCCTTGATTAAGGCAGACGTTTACCGCATCTGGGATTGAAGGAGGATTCAGTTCAAGAAAAGCGACTTGAAAAAAAGTGTCCGGTTCTTTTTTTTGAAGTGACTGGCAAACTTGATGAAGCGCTTCACCCGAGTTTTCTAATTTACTTCCGTGGCCGACGAGAACAACTGCTTGCTTCATGTCCTGTTTTTTAAATTCGTAGCGCGCGCTTAAACCTGCGCTACGAGGGCAACCGAACGCTTCACGCGTGCGCGGCAACCGTGGCTTCGCGAATCGGCTCGGTGAGCGCCGTGCTCAAGTAGCGCTCGCCCGCGCTCGGGATAATCACGACGATCAATTTGCCTTTATTTTCAGGGCGCTTTCCAACCTCGATGGCGGCATGAACCGCGGCTCCTGATGAAATTCCGACCGGGATTCCCTCTTCTTTAGCGATGCGCCGGGCCATCTGAAAAGACTCTTCGCTTGAAACCTGAATAATCTCATCGATGATTTTGGTATTCAAAATATCGGGAACAAATCCCGCGCCGATTCCCTGGATTTTATGCGGGCCCGGTTTTCCGCCCGAAAGAACCGGAGATTCCTTCGGTTCCACCGCGATTGCTTTAAAAGAAGGCTTTTTTGGTTTAATGACCTCAGCAACTCCGGTAATCGTACCGCCGGTCCCGATTCCCGAAATCAAAATATCAACTTTCCCATCCGTGTCGCGCCAAATTTCCTCGGCGGTTGTTTTTCTATGAATTTCCGGATTGGCGGGATTTTTAAATTGCTGGGGCATGAACGAATTTTTGTTTTGCGCGATCAGTTCCTCTGCTTTCTTAATCGCACCCTTCATCCCTTCAGGTCCCGGCGTGAGCACAAGCTCGGACCCGAGCATTTTAAGCAGCATGCGTCGCTCCATGCTCATGGTCTCGGGCATGGTCAAAATCAGCCGATACCCCTTCGCCGCGCAAACGAACGCAAGCGCGATGCCGGTATTGCCGCTGGTAGGTTCGATAATCACGGTATCTTTATTGATTAATCCCTTTTTCTCGGCATCTTCAATCATGCTGACGCCGATCCGGTCTTTGACGCTTGAAAGCGGGTTGAAAAACTCAAGTTTTGCGAGAATGGTTGCGCCGACACCTGCTGTCACTCGGTTAAGACGTACAAGGGGTGTATTGCCGATGGTTTCCGTAATATCGTTGTAGATTTTCATGCCCAACTCCTAAAGTTATCCTCTGTTGGAATCAAATAATAAAAAGGATAGAAAGTGATTGTAACGGCATCCCTTAACGAGTTCAAGGAAAAATACCTACGATTGACACACCACCCTATTTTAGATATCCTTAACTTCTTTAAAGAAATAAGGATATGATTCAGAATTCATACGAATATCATTATCTGTTTGTCGGCGTGTTTTTACTGGTGGCTGTTGTTTTCCCGCTGCTGCCGGTCGTCCTGGCCCAGTTTATCGCTCCCAAGAAAGCAAACCCAACGAAACAGGCCGCCTACGAATGCGGCATCGAAGCTAAAGGGGATTCCTGGATTCAGTTTAAGGTGCAATATTATATTTTCGCGCTCGCCTTTGTTATTTTTGACATCGAAGTGATCTTTATTTACCCCTGGGCAGTGGCTTATAAACAGCTTGGTTTGTTTGCTTTTGTCGAAATGCTGATTTTCATCGCGATTCTGGGCTTTGGACTTGTATATGCCTGGAAAAAACAAGTTTTGGAATGGAAATGACTGGCCGAAGGCCAGTCATTTCCGAATGTGACGATGTAATAAACTGTCATTCCCGAATGCCTTAATCGGGAATCCATAAAGAATGGGTCCCCGATTTCCGCCACAAAGCACGGCGGATCCGCCACGTTTTTTGGCGGAAAAAATTTCGGGGACGACAGAGAACGTCGATTGCGGGAATGACATAAGGAAAATGTAATGAATTTTGTGAATTTTGGGGACACATTACTTAATTGCGTTTTGATGACGAAAATGTTTAATTAAGTTATGTGTCCCCAAAATTCACAAAATGTTTCACAGGTTGATCCGGGCTTAAAAAGTGAGCTTGGGCGAAAAGGCATCGTCGTTGCCACGCTCGAGGATCTTTACAATTGGGGGCGGCGCTCCTCCATTTGGCCCCTGCAATTCGGGCTTGCCTGCTGTGCCATTGAAATGATTGCCACGGCCTGTGCCCGCTACGACATCGATCGCTTCGGCGCCGGGCTTTTCCGCCCTTCCCCGCGTCAGGCAGACTTAATGATTGTCGCAGGCACGGTCACGAAAAAAATGGCCCCTCAAGTGGTGCGGCTTTACAATCAAATGCCGGAACCCAAATATTGCATCACCATGGGCGCCTGTTCGATTTCAGGCGGGCCGTTTAAAGACGGCTACAACGTGCTTCAAGGAATCGACCGCTATATCCCCGTCGATGTTCATCTGCCCGGCTGCCCGCCGCGGCCTGAGGCGTTGCTCCATGGACTCATGAAACTTCAGGAAAAAATTGATTCGCAGGAAATTGAAAAAACGGAATGGTATCAAAAAAACCTGAAACGGGAATTTCCGGTGCCGGAATTCGGCGCAAACGGATTGAATCCGCCGTACAATCCGGAAGTATTCACGCCGCACCAGCACAGAGAAATCACGGTAGGAAAATGACAAAGAGCCACCCGTCATCCCCGAATGTTTTAATCGGGGATCCAATGGATTCCCGCTTAAGGATTGCGGGAATGGCAACGCCATGAAAACGCTTGAAGAAATCAAACAAGACCTTGAATCCAAAATCCCAGGCGCAAGCGTGACGCTTGAGGGAAAAAGTTTGATTGTTCCCAAAGAAAAATGGCTTCCCGCCGCAAAATTTTTAAAAACAGACCCCCAATACCAACTCGATTATCTTTCCTCCGTTACCGGTGTGGATTACAGAGAGTATTTGGAAGCGGTTTATCATCTTTATTCCATCGCGAAAAAGGAAGGCCCGCTTTCAATTAAAGTACGCACGCCGTCAGCGGAAGCAAAGGTCCCATCGGTCACACCCATTTGGCGAAGCGCCGAGTTTCAGGAACGTGAAGCGTATGACCTAGTTGGAATTCACTTCGAAGGCCATCCGGACTTAAGGCGCATTCTCATGTGGGAAGAATTCCAGTTTCACCCTTTACGCAAAGATTACGTCATAGAAAATCAGGACCGCGCACCGGAGGAATTTTGATGAGCCCGTACCCCTTCCAAAAGTGCCAGGTTCAAAACATTTCGGGAGAGAATCCTCGGCCTGAACCCGGCGCTTTTGGAAGGGGTACGAAGACGGAGACCCTGGAAACCCAAGCGCTTGAAGTCTCGCTCGGCCCGCAGCACCCAAGCACACACGGTGTATTTCGCATGAATGTGACGCTTGAAGGCGAAACGATTGTGAAGCTCAAACCCGTGATGGGCTATCTTCACAGAAATCACGAGAAGCTCGCCGAAAACATGACGTATCTTGGAAGCATGCCGTACACGGACCGGCTCGATTACATTTGCTCGATGACGAATAATTTTGCTTACGCGCTTGCGGTCGAAAAACTGGCCGGGCTTGAAGTGCCCGAGCGGGCCGAGTACATCCGCGTCATCATGGCAGAACTCACCCGCCTTGTGAATCACACGCTCTTGATCGGATTTTTACTCAACGACCTCGGCGCATTTTTTACGCCCGTGCTGTATGCGTTCCGCGAACGCGAAAAAATTTTGGATTTGTTCGAGGAAGTGGCGGGAAGCCGCATGATGTGCAACTACCTCCGCTTCGGCGGCGTTAAAATTGATGTGACGCCTGATTTCTTGCCACGCGTGAAGGAAATCATCAAAAATTACCCGAAATTTCTGGATGAATTTGAGAAATTGCTGAGTGAAAACGAGATTTTAATGGCACGCTGCCAGAATGTTGGGATTTTATCAAAAGAATTGGCGGTCAACGCGGGTGTTTCCGGCCCCATGCTTCGCGCCACCGGAGTTCCCTACGACATCCGCAAAGTAGATCACTATTCGATTTATGACCGCTTTAAATTCCGCGTTCCGATCGGAGAAGTCGGAGATGTGTATGACCGCTATTACATCCGCATTCTCGAAATGCGCGAAAGCATTAAAATTTTGGAGCAGGCAGTGAAAGAAATCCCGGAGGGGCCGTTCATCTCGCCCGTCGGCGCAACGGGAGCCAGAACGCCGAGAAATTTCAAGCCGGCCAAAGGCGACGCTTACGGCCGTATTGAAGCGCCCAAAGGTGAGCTTGGATTTTATTTGGTAAGCGATGGGACCGTAAAACCATATCGCTATCATGTGCGCGCGCCCAGCTTTATCAACCTTACGATTTTGGAAGACATGTGCCTCGGGCAAAAAGTGGCGGATGCGATTATCATTTTGGGCAGCATCGACATCGTCCTGGGAGAAGTGGACCGATGATTTTTGGAATGGGTGTCATTAAGGGAATGCTGGTGACGCTTAAGAATTTTTTCTTAAGCTATGTGTCAAAGGAACGCCTCACGACGGTTCAATATCCTGAACAGCGAATACCGACAAAAGAACGGTTCCGGAATTTTCCATTTTTAATTTACGACAACAAGCCCGAAGATTTGCGTTGCGTCTCCTGTGATATTTGCGCCAAAGAATGTCCGCCGAAATGCATCACGATTGTCCGCGACATGGATGCGCAAGGAAAACCGCTCAAACGGCCCAAGGTATTCGACATTGATTTTTCAATTTGCATGAATTGCGGGATCTGCGAAGAGGTCTGCCCGTTTGACGCCATTTTCATGGACCATGAATTTGAGCTCGGTGAATACGGGCGGTTTGAGGATTTAAATTATCACAAGGAAGACCTTTTAAAATCGAACGAATACTTCATGAGCATCCGCCCGGCGGATGCAACGCGCATCGATGCCAAACTGCGCGAAAAGGAAGCAAAAGCGGCCGCTCAAGCGCCCAAAACACCGCCGCCGGCCCAACCCCCAACTCCGACAACTTGATGGAACCATTGGATCAACTGTTCGTCTCCGGCAAACAAGCGATTTTGAATATCACGGGTTCTTTCCTGCCTGATTGGGCCCTGGTTTTTGTTTCCATTTTGGTCAGTATCGGTACCATCGCCGTGTTCGGCCCTGTCACGATGATGTATTTGACTCTTCTTGAACGGAAATTTGTGGGGCGCATTCAAAACCGCTACGGCCCGAACCGCGTGGGGTTTTGGGGACTTCTGCAGCCGCTCGCCGACGGTGTGAAAATGCTCACCAAGGAAGACATCATTCCGAAAGGTGCCGATAAATTTGCCCATTTTCTCGCTCCGATCGTCATTGTGATCCCGGCACTTCTCATTTTTACCGTGATTCCCTTCGGACGCGGAATGATCGCCGCGGACCTTTCGATCGGGCTTCTTTTTTTCCTCGCCCTTTCTTCCACCACCACGATTTGGATTTTTGTGGCCTCCTGGGGTTCACGAAATAAATTTTCACTGCTCGGCGGCATGCGCGCAGTGGCGCAGATGGTCTCTTATGAAATCCCGATGGTGCTTTCCGTCGTGCCCGTGCTGATTGCGGTCGGATCTTTTTCTACCGTCGGCATTGTGGAAGCGCAAAAAGGATGGAATTGGTTTGTATTCACGCCGTGGGGTATTTTGGGTTTTCTCATCTTTTTTCTCACGGGGGTGGCTGAAGTGAACCGCACGCCGTTTGATTTGGCTGAGGGAGAATCCGAAATCGTGGCCGGATTTCACACGGAATACAGCGGCATGAAATTCGCGCTTTTTTACATGGCTGAATTCATGAATTCATTTTCCATCTCGGCGATTGTCGCGACCGTTTATCTGGGCGGCTGGCAGGGCCCTTTTCTACCGAGCTGGCTTTGGCTCATGATTAAGACCTACGCGCTTATTTTGATCATGATGTGGTTTCGCGGGACCCTGCCGCGCTTCCGCGTCGACCAGCTGATGGGGTTTTCATGGAAGGTTTTGATTCCGCTCACGCTTGTGAATATTTTCACGGCAAGCGTTTGGGTTTCACTCGCTTCTCCGGCAAAATATATCGCTTCAACGGCATTGCTCGTGATTTCCGTAGTCGCCGTATACATAGCCAATCATCCGGTGATCCCCAAGAAGCGAACCTACAAATATGCGTACGAATAACATGGCCAAGGCATTTCTCTTCGCTTCCCTGCGCGCGGCCGTTTTACGGCGGCTGCGTAGCCAAAACGGCCGTGCTCGGCCTATCGCGAAAAAATCCAGCCGCAATTTTTTCGCTCCAAGGCGCTCCGAGAAACGCCTTGACCACAGGAACTTCGAACTTGGATATATTTGATTCTCTGGCCACTTTTTCCTTTTACGGACTCTTGGCGGGTCTGCTCGTGACCGCGGTGCTGACGGTCACCGTCCGCAATCTGTTCCATGCCGCGATATTTCTGGCGTTTACCCTGCTCGGTGTGGCCATGATTTATTTTTTCCTGCGCGCCGATTTTCTGGCCGGCATTCAGATTTTAATTTACGTGGGCGCGATCATGACGCTTGTGATTTTCGCGATCATGCTGACCGTGAAAATCGCGGACCCGGAAACAAGCCAGACGAACCGGCAGCAATACCCCGCGTTTGTGCTTTTCCTGCTCTTAGGCGTTGTTCTCGTCCGTACGATCGCCCGTGTGCCGTGGAAATTCGCTGCCGCCCCACAGACAACCAACGCCGTCCAGATCGGAAAAGCGCTGATGGGAGAATTCGTGTTTCCGTTTGAATTGATTTCGATCGTGCTTTTGATCGCCCTGATCGGGACTATTGTCGTCGCGAGAAGTGACTGATGCCTATTCCGCTCACTAACTATTATTATGGATCCCCGATTAAAAATTTCGAGGATGACAATATGGGAGCAAGCTACTAATGCCCATTCCTCTTTCCCATATTGTCATTTTCGCGGCGCTTCTTTTTCTCATCGGGTTTTACGGCGCGCTCACGCGGCGAAATGCGGTGGGTATTTTGATTTCAATTGAGCTCATGCTGAACGCTGTGAACATCAATTTTGTGGCATTTTCGCGTATGCTCAATGTTTCGCCTGAAACCGCCCAAGTTTTTGTCATGTTCATCATCGTGCTCGCCGCGGCCACGGCGGCCGTGGGCCTTGCAATCGTGCTCGCGATTTACCGGAATCAAAAAACCGTTTACACCGACGAAATCAATTTGCTCAAATGGTAACGCGCGCAATCCTTATTCCCCTGCTCCCGCTTGCGGCCTTTGTGATCAATGCGTTTTTCGGCCGCGCGCTCAAGGAAAAAAGCGCCTGGGTCACCATTTTGGCAAGCGCCGGCTCATGCGCTTTTTCGTTCCTGGTGATTATGCCCGTACTTCGCGGCGAGACGATTATGGCGAACGCCGTTTGGCTCATGATCGGTCAAACCCCGATTTCGGTCGGAATTCTGGTCGACCCGCTTGCCGCCATGATGCTGTTTGTGGTGACCTTTGTCGGCACTTTGATCGTGATTTATTCCGTCGGTTACATGCACGGCGACCCGAGACTCTCCACGTTTTTTGCTTATATGGGACTTTTCCTTTTTTCCATGCTGGGGCTTGTGCTTTCGCCCAACCTGGTCCAAATGTACATATTTTGGGAGCTGGTGGGTCTGTGTTCTTATTTTCTGATCGGTTTCTGGTTTGAGAAAAAATCAGCGGCCGAGGCAGGACGCAAGGCGTTTATCACAAACCGTATCGGCGACATCGGTTTTTTTCTCGGGATTGTCACCCTCTTTTACGCGGCCGGCACCGTGGAATTTTCGGCGATCGGACACGGGCTTGAGCACGCAAATATCAACCCTTTTGTTTTGGGGACCGCAACCCTGCTTTTATTCTGCGGCGCGGTGGGAAAATCAGCCCAATTTCCGCTTCATGTGTGGCTGCCGGATGCCATGGAAGGCCCTACTCCGGTCAGCGCGCTGATTCATGCGGCCACGATGGTGGCCGCAGGCGTTTATTTGCTTGCTCGGCTTTCTCCGATTTATCATCTGGTGCCGTTCGCCGCAAACGTGGTGGCTTCCATCGGAACGCTCACGGCGTTCATGGCCGCTTTCATGGCGCTCACCCAGCTCGATATTAAAAAAGTGCTCGCGTATTCCACGATCAGCCAGCTTGGATTTATGGTCGCCGCCATCGGAATGGGCGGGATAGCGGCCGGGGCGTTTCATCTGATGACGCACGCATTCTTCAAAGCACTGCTCTTTTTGGGGGCCGGGAGCGTCATTCACGGGACAGGCGTTCAGGACATACGCGAAATGGGCGGACTTCGCAAATCCATGCCGGTCACTTTCTGGACCTTTGCGATTGCGACGCTTGCGATCGCCGGCGTTTGGCCGCTTTCGGGTTTTTGGAGCAAAGATGAGATTTTAGTAACTGCCTTGGAACACAACCGCATTCTTTTTTCCGTTTTGATGCTCACGGCGGCCATGACTTCCTTTTATATGTTCCGTCTTTTTTTCCTCACGTTCTTCGGTAAAACCCGAGGCCATTTGCATCCGCATGAATCCCCCGCCGTGATGACGCTCCCGCTTGTCATCTTGGCGGCCGGCTCCGCGCTGATCGGGCTCCCGGGTTCTCCTTTTATGCATCACTGGTTTCAAGGTTTCATTCATGGCGTAGCAGTCGTCGCAGACGG
>CAYJWM010000009.1:29915-34284 GCA_964373885.1 uncultured bacterium
CGCAGATGGCGGGCATGGAGAGTTTATTGTTATGAATACATTTGTCATGACGCTTTCGGTGGCGTCCGGTGTGGCTGGGCTTTTGATCGCGATTGTTTTTTACTTTCTTAAACGGGATTTGCCGAGGCAGCTTGCCGAGAAAAACTGGCTTTTTTACAGCGCGTCTAAAAACAAGCTGTGGTTTGACGAGCTTTATGACGCCACGATCATCAGCTGGTTTAAAAAACTGGCCGCCTTTTTATTTGTTTTCGACCAAAAAGTAATCGATCAGGCCGTCAATGAGGTGGGAATCGGGACGGTGTGGACAAGTAACGTGAAAAACTGGATTGACCGCTATATCGTCGACGGGGCGGTGAATTTCGTGGGCACATTCACAAGGGTCATAAGCGCCATACTCCGCTTCATTCAAACAGGTTTTATCCAGAATTATTTATTTATTTTGGTGCTGGGCATTTTGGCCATTGTTTATAACGTATTACAGTAGGGAAAGCCGCGGCTTCGGACATGTTTAAATTAAGGACCGTTCCTTTGCAAAAACGCTTTCCCCTCGCTTGAGCGGGCTTTTTCTCCTGCGAATGGTTTCTCTAAATCGCGGGAGCCCTCGGCATTGCCATTGAGGACAATGCCGCTTCCCTTGCGATTTAGGAGAAACATTCTCGAAGCGAGTCGAAAAAGCCCGCTAATCGCTCGGGGACAGCGTTTTTGCAAAGGTTCAATTAAATCTGTGACCTTTTGCAAAATTGCCTGGCGAGCGGCCTCACTTGCGCGAGACTTCTAGCTCGAAGTCGAGCGCGAGTGGGCAGTGAGCACGGCTCGTTTTGCTTAGCCCGCTTGGGCTTTAACGGGCCGAGCGCAACGTAGCGAGGCGGGCAATTTTGCAAAGATTCAATTAAGGAGATAGATAATGAATGGGATTCTAAGCTGGATTATTTTTCTTCCGATCGCGGGAATGTTTGCCGTCATGCTCACGCCGCGCCATCTTCACCGGCTGATCCGCTGGATGGCCACGGCCGTAACGGCGCTGGTGCTGCTCTTAAGTCTCCAGGTGCTTGCGAAATTTAATGTCAGTGAAAGCGGTATGCAGTTTGTCGAGCGCGTGTCCTGGATCCCTCAGCTCAATGTGTTTTACCATTTGGGAGTCGACGGTATTAGTCTCCCGATGCTGATCGCAACCGGACTGCTTTCTTTTCTCGCCTGTGTCGCGTCCTTTGGAATCGAAGAGCGCGTGAAAGAATATTTTGCGCTCTACCTTTTGCTCGAGACGGGCATGTTGGGAACGTTTCTGGCGCTGGATCTTGTTCTCTTTTATGTGTTTTGGGAAGTGGTGCTTGTCCCCATGTATTTCTTGATCGGCGTTTGGGGAGGTCCGAGAAAAGAATATGCGGCCATTAAATTTTTCCTGTATACGCTTGCGGGCAGCATTTTCATGCTGCTCGGAATTTTGGCGCTTTATTTCGCAAGCACACCGCATACCTTTGACATGCTGGAACTCGGGCAAAATACCTTCGCGCTTCGGTTTCAGCAAATTATTTTTCTGGCGCTTTTCCTCGGTTTCGCCATCAAAGTGCCGATTTTCCCGTTCCACACCTGGCTGCCGGACGCACATGTCGAGGCACCGACACCGATCAGCGTGCTTCTGGCCGCTATCCTGCTCAAAATGGGGACATACGGATTCTTTAGAATCAGTTATCCCATTCTTCCGGACGGAGCCCGCTGGTTCGGACCTTTTATGGGAATTTTGGCCGTGATCGGAATTGTGTACGGCGGGTTTGTGGCCTTTGCCCAAAAAGATTTTAAGAAAATGGTGGCTTATTCGAGTGTGAGCCACATGGGTTTTGTCCTGCTCGGGCTCGCTGTGTTCACGAAAAGCGCGATGCTCGGAGCCCTGCTTCAAATGTTTACGCACGGCCTCATCACAGGCGGGCTCTTTTTACTCGTCGGTGTGCTTTACGACCGCGCCCATACGCGTGATTTGGACGCCTTCGGCGGGCTCTGGGCCAAAATGCCGGTGTACGGAAGCATCTTGATTTTTACGGCGCTCGCGTCACTCGGGCTCCCGGGCCTTGCGGGTTTTGTCAGTGAATTTTTGGTTTTGATCGGCAGCTTCCCCGTCTACAAATGGATGGCCATTCTCGCCTGCCTCGGCATTCTCCTGGCCGCGGCTTATCTTTTGTACATGATTCAGCGCGTTTTGCTGGGCCCCGCAAACCCGAAATGGGCGAAATTGCCGGATATCAACGCGCGGGAGATTTTTACGGTTGTTCCGCTTATGATTTTAATTCTCGCGATCGGCATTTACCCAAAATGGATATTGGAATACATGACGCCCGCCATTGACGCTCTGCTTCGCTCACTCGGAGGCACGGCGTGAACGCGATCCAAAGTCTTTCCCTGATCAAGCCGGAGCTTTTTTTGGGCGGGGCCGCGTTTGTCATTCTTCTGCTTGATTTTTTCACTTCAAAA
Organism: uncultured bacterium; assembly: GCA_964373885.1. Lineage (GTDB taxonomy): Bacteria > Omnitrophota > Omnitrophia > Omnitrophales > Danuiimicrobiaceae > CAYJWM01. The sequence goes on from CAYJWM010000009.1 coordinate 32,379, forward strand.
AAAATGTGGCTTGGCTGGCTCAGCGTGCTGGCCATAGCCATTGCCTTATTTATTTCGCCTGCCGTTTCCGGCTCTCAAAAATTATTCTTCGGATATTTTATTCTCGACCCGATGACTTATTATTTCAAAATCGCGGCGCTTCTTACCGTGGGGCTCACGATTCTCGCAAGTCTCGCCTATCCCGGAATACATGAAAATCAGCGGGGCGAGCTTTATGCGCTTCTGATCTCTTCCGCGCTCCTTCTTATCATCATGGGCGGGGTAAACAATTTGCTTATGATTTTTCTGGCGATTGAATCCGTATCGCTCGTGTCTTACCTTTTGGTGGCATTTCAAAAATTTGACAAACGCTCAAGCGAGGCGGCTTTAAAATACGTGCTCTTCGGAGCGGTTTCATCAGCCGTCATGTTGTTTGGAATGTCCCTTCTCTTCGGGCTCACGGGAACGCTTTGGCTCAGTGAAATCGGAAACGCTTTGGCTGTCTCAGAGCCCGCTTCGGAAACCGTCGGCCTGATCGCACTTGCGCTTCTTCTGGTGGGAATCGGCTTTAAAATCTCAATGGCGCCGTTCCATATGTGGGCCCCGGATGTTTATCAAGGAGCGGCCACCCCGATCGCGGCGTTTCTCACCGTAGCCCCGAAAGCGCTTGGTTTTGCCGTCATGGCGCGCGTGCTTGCGCTTGCTTTTCCCGCGACCGGACATGATTGGGCGCCGGTTTTGGGGACACTCGCCATTGTGACCATGACTTTCGGTAATATCATTGCCATTGCCCAATCGGACGCCAAGCGCCTGCTCGCCTATTCCAGCGTCGCCCAGGCAGGATATATTTTGGTGGGGCTTGCCGTGCAAAGCCGTCTCGGCCTTGAGGCCGTTTTGATTTATGTGATGGCGTATCTGTTTACCAATTTAGGCGCATTTTTTACGGTGCTTGCCGTCGAAAACCAAACGGGGTCCAATAAACTCGAAACATACAACGGTCTCGCGCAAAAGAGTCCTCTGCTCGCTCTTTCGATGGCGCTTTTCATGTTGTCACTTGCTGGCATTCCCCCGCTGGTCGGATTTTTCGGAAAAGTTTATATTTTTGCCGCGGCGGTGGAAGCAAAAGCAATCGGCCTTGCCGTGGCGGTGGCGCTTAATTCGGCCGTGGCGGCTTTTTATTATTTCAAAATCGTAAAGGCCATGTATCTGACGCCGGCCGATTCGGAAGAAACGTTCAAAAATCCTTTGCCGGTTAAATTGGTGATCGCCGGCACGCTCCTGGGCACTTTGGCACTCGGACTTTGGCCTTCCGGCCTCATTCAACTGGTACAAAATACCCTTCTGAACTTTCCTCAATGAACAACCCGATTACCCGATTCAACCGTCTGCTCGCAAGAGCGCGGCGGAAAAAAGCGCCTGTTTTCGACGCCTTTGCGCTTGCCACCGCTCCCAAAAGCGGGAATCCATCCGTGCGGATGATGCTTTTAAAAGGCGCGGATGGGCGGGGCTTTCGATTTTTCACGAATCTCGGAAGCCGGAAAAGCCGGGAGCTTCGGCAAAACAGCCGCGCCGCGCTTTGCTTTTGGTGGCCAAAGCTGAACGAGCAGGTGCGCGTGGAAGGCCGTATCAGGCGCATCGGGAAAAAAGAAGCGGATGCTTATTTCGCCACGCGGCCGCGCGGAAGCCAGATCGGCGCGTGGGCATCGGCGCAAAGCGAAGCGCTTGCTTCGCGCCGGGAATTGCTTCAAGCCGCAAAAAAATTCGAGAAAAAATTTAAAGGCAAAAAGATCCCGCGCCCGCCCTTCTGGTCCGGGTTCGTACTCGTGCCCCACTCCATCGAATTCTGGCGCGGGAAACCGAACCGGCTGCACGAGCGGGTCTTATTTACGCGAAAAAGCAAACGCTGGAAACAGAGCTTGCTTTATCC
>CAYJWM010000010.1:0-34128 GCA_964373885.1 uncultured bacterium
CTTTTATGAATTCGGGCACTCCCTGAACTTTTCCCTCGTTATTCATCTTGTCACTTGTCTGTAAACCCTTATATTAAAGCTGGTTAGGAGATATTTTTGTCTTTAAGTTAGTTTTTTCAGCCCCCTTTCTGGAAAATTGGTTTAAAAGGTGTTATCCTTTCTTAGGACAAAAAATCGGCTGTCGACCGGCGGTTAATAACCGAATAAGGAGATGTCCGAGCGTCTGGATCGCTCGGGTAAGTGCAAATGACCAACTACGACTATCAAGAGGCGCTCAAAAACGCCGCCAAGTCGATGGTGCGGGTCAAAAATCCGCACCGGTTACTCAAGATGATTGCCCGGTTTGTGGCAAGCGAAGTTCATCTGACCCACGCTTCTATTCTTATTCACGATCACTTTAGGGACCGATATATTTTCGTCGATTCGCGCGGCAGCCGCCGTATTCCGATTAATTTGATTCATTTGGACGCTTCCAACCCCCTGATCCGATGGTTTTCCAAAAAAGAATCCAGGCTTAAGGTCAAAAAAGACCTTCTCATTTCATCCCAATTGGGCGAATGGCTTTGCAACGGTTTTATTTCCCCCGAGGACCACGCTTTGAGAAACCGCCTGATCCAGCTGCGCGATTCCATGGAGACGCTCAAAGCATCCGTTTGTGTCCCCGGTTATTACAAGCGTGAGCTTTTGGGTGTTTTCATTTTGGGTGACAAAGCGAACGGCCAACCTTTTTCGGCCGAAGAACTTTCCTTTTTTCAGACTTTGGCCAATGATGCCGCCATGGCGCTCAAAACGGCCGCTTATCAAGAGGACCTGTACGGCAAAAATCTGGAATTGGAAAAGCGTAAGAAAGAGCTTGAGGAGCGGCTTTCGGAGATCGAGATGCTCCGTAAAAAGGAGCAGGAAACTTATTATCAAATCGTGACCTCACTTGCCTGCGAGGTGTATGCCAAGGATCCTTATACCTCAGGCCATTTGGAAGGGGTCGAACGGCTCGGGCTGATGACAGCCGAGGAGATGGGTTATGATTTAGGCGGAAGGAGACGGGATGTGCTGCTCGCATCGTTACATCTGCACGATGTAGGGAAAATAGGCATTCCGGACCATATTTTGAAAAAACCCGCCAGACTGACGGATGACGAGTGGAAAATCATGCGTCAGCACCCCGAAAGAGGCGCTAAAATCTTGGCCCCCCTGACCAGCTTTCAAGATGTCGCAAAAATCGTTTTGCATCATCATGAAAATTATGACGGCACGGGTTATCCCCGTGGGGTAAAAGGCGAAGATATTCCGGTCGAATCCAGAATTATTTCGGTGGTGGACGCTTTTCATGCGATTGTGTCCACGCGTTGTTACAGCAAGGGAAGGCCCGTGGAAGTCGCTTTTAAAGAGCTGGAGCGCTGCGCGGGCACCCAGTTCGATCCAAAAGTGGTCGGCGCATTCATCCGGGGATACTGCAAGGTGCATAAAGTGGCGCGTCCCGGACACCATCCCAGAGCCCTCGTTTCGTAAAACGTTTCAGCTGTTTTTCTTTTTATTTATTATTTGCCCCGCAGGGGCTATCCCGATCCTTTGGAAAAAAATTTATAAATGGGATTGACTTGCTGTTTTCGAGTGATATAATTCGCTTCCTTCCGGGGAGGCGAATTGGCGTTTCAGGGACGTTTGAGGAGCGTTTGAGAGGCAACGTGGACAAAGTTGAGCTTGAAAAATTTAAAACGCAGCTGGAAACGGAGCGCGCGAAATTTGCTGCCGGCATTGACCATATTGAGCGGGACACACTCAATAAAAGCCAGCGGGATCAAGCGGGGGATCTCTCCGGTTATTCCTTCCATATGGCCGACATGGCCACCGATAATTTTGACTTGGAATTCAATCTGGACCTTGCTTCCGCGGAGCAGAAAATTTTAAACCGAATCGATGAAGCCCTCCGGAAAATCGCGGAGGGCACTTACGGCATTTGCGAACAATGCCAAAAGGAAATCGGCTTAAAGCGCCTCAAAGTCGTTCCCTACGCCAAGCTTTGTGTTAAATGCAAAGCGGCCGAGGAAAAACGGGTTCGCGAAGAGTGACCCGATTTTCTATTGGATGCTTGCCCTGTATGGGGTTGCGGCCGCAGTCCTGATTTTCGATCAACTCTCGAAGTGGTGCGCACTCCGTCTCCTGGAAACCGGAGGGAGTATTCCCGTTGTTCCCCATATCTTCCATTTGAGTTTGGTCCACAATACGGGGATTGCTTTTGGTTTGTTTCAAGGCCATCCGGGTCTGTGGACTGCTGCGATTACCGTGAGTCTCGCGGTTCTCTTGTATGCAGGGAAATTTCTGTTCCATCAAACGTATTCCAAGCGGCTTGCTTATGGCTTTGTGTTGGGCGGGGCGGCGGGGAATTGGGTGGATCGGATCCGCGTTCAGCACGTGATTGATTTTCTGGATTTTCGGATTTGGCCGGTGTTTAATTTAGCCGACTCATTTATTACGGTAGGCGTCATTTTGTTAATTTGGTTTTCTCTAAGAGCACCTAAAGGCCGCTGATGTATCCTACGATCCATTTTTGGGATCATTTTTCCATCCATACGTTCGGCATTTTGGTAGCCTGCGGTGTTTTAGTCGCTGCCTTTTTAATCCGAAAAAACGCTTCCTCTATCGGCGTTTCACCTAACGATGCTTCCGACCTTGTGCTGGTGACGGTGATTACCGGTTTTCTCGGCGCGCGCGCTTTTTTTGTGTTTCAATTTCGGGACTATTTCAAACATTCTCCCCTTGAAATATTCAGGATTTGGGAAGGCGGCATTGTGATATACGGCGGGGTGATCGCCGCACTTCTCGGATTTTTTATTTATTGTCAGCTGAAGCGCCTGTCCTTCGTAAAATTGCTCGATCTTTTTGTGCCTGCCGTAGCACTGGCGCAGGGGTTTGGGCGAGTCGGCTGTTTTTTAAATGGATGCTGCTACGGGATTAAGACGACGCTGCCTTGGGGAGTGCTTTTTCGGTTTACGGACAAGCCGGTTCATCCGGTGCAGCTTTATGAGTCCGGCTATTGTTTTTTGCTCAGCGCTTTCCTTTTTTGGCTGTGGCGCAAACGTTTAAAGCCCGGAACCGTGGCGCTCAGTTATTTTATTTTGTATCCGGCCGGCCGGTTTTTTGTAGAATTTTTGCGCGGGGACAATCCAAGGTTGTCGCTCGGTCTTACGCTTCCGCAATGGATGAGCATCGGATTTATTTTGTTGAGTTCCGTTTTGTTTGTGTTTCGTTTCCTCACTCATGGTTCAAAAAGAAATTCTCATCCCGCCTAATACTCCTGAAGCTCGACTCGATTATTTTCTCGCTCGCGAGCTGGCCGAGGGATTTTCGCGCACCAAAATCAAGCAATTGATTGATGGAGGCCGTATTCTTTTGAACGGAAAAGAAGCCAAACCGCATACGAAAATCGCTCCGGGCGATAAAATCAGCATTTCCTTCACGCCCCAGCCCGACACCTCAACGCGCGCTGAAAATATTCCCCTGGATATTGTTTATGAGGATGAGGACTTAATGGTGGTCAATAAGCCGGTGGGAATGGTGGTTCATCCGGCGTGCGGAAATCCGAGCGGAACACTGGTCAATGCGCTTCTTCATCACAGCAAAGCGTTGTCCTCAGTGGGAGGAATGATTCGTCCGGGAATTGTCCACCGGCTGGATAAAGACACGTCCGGTCTTTTGGTGGTCGCAAAAAACGACAACACCCATCGTTTGCTCGGAGAACAGTTCAAGCATCACAAAATCACGCGCGTGTATTGGGCAGCAGTCAAAGGTGTCGTCCAGCATGATGAGATGCGTTCGAAAGAGCCGCTTGGCCGATCGCCTCAAAATCGCAAGAAAGTCGTCGTGCAGGAAGAAGGCGGGAGGCCGTCGGCCACCAATTTCAAGGTGCTTAAGCGCTATGAGAAAGCGACCCTTCTGGAAGCGCGTCCCGAAACGGGAAGGACGCATCAAATCCGCGTTCATTTGCGCGCGCTGGGGTATCCCGTGCTCGGCGACATGGTTTATGGCGTTAGCTCTCAATGGATCAACCGGCAGGCGCTTCACGCCAAACAGCTCGGCTTCACTCATCCCCGCACCAAAGAAAAACTCGTCTTCGACTCCGATCTCCCCGAAGACATGCAGAATCTGCTGAAGCATCTTTGAGGCCGGCAGGAAATACTTGCTTTTGCGGACGCTGCGCGCGGCTGATTTTAGCCCGTCCGGCTAAGCAAAAATCAGCCGTGCTCGCTCGTCAACGCCGCTCCAGCAAGCATTTCCTGCCGGCCTTCACTGAATCTGCTATTCGTGGCAAGCGTTCTACCCTGAGCGATTTCGAGATTTTTCCGACCGATGGCGATGTTTCTCCTAAATCGCAAGGGAAGCGGCGCTGTCCTAAATGGCAGCGCCGAGGGCTCCCGCGATTTAGAGAAATCATCGCAGGAGGAATAAATCGCAGTTAGCGAAGGGGAGAACGCTTGCCAAGATTGTCTGTGCGAGGCAAGCAGAAATGTTTGTCGAGTTGGGCAGATTTTTTGTTACAATACCTCGCTTATATGTCCCAAACACAGGATGCCTCCCAATTGAAAACACTACCGCTTCATCAGGAGCATGAACGCGCGGGCGCCAAATTCGGCGCTTTCGGCGAATGGTTTGTCCCTCTTTATTACACGAGCATTCTCGCAGAGCATCAAACCGTTCGCAGCGGCGTCGGGGTGTTTGATATTTCCCATATGGGTGAGTTTTGGGTGCGCGGCCGCGAAGCGGGGGTGGCGATCAATCCTTGGATCACAAACGATGTCACGAAAATCACAAATGGTCAGGCGCTTTACAGTCCCGTTTGCCGTGAAAACGGGAAGTTTCAAAGGGAATATAGTGCTAAAGAATTGTTTCTATAATTCGATGATATATATGGAGTTAGGGAAACGGCAAAATCGAAGGTTGCAGAGCCGCAGTTTTTCGGGTACTATTGCTTTTAGATTTACTCCCCGTTGGATCAGCCGAAAGGCCTCCAGCGGGGTTTTGCGTTTAGGGGAGGGTTGCCATGCCTGTTGAGCCCTCCGTCAAAAGGGCGGCAACTTTTATCGACGGTCAGAACCTCTTCCATGCTGCCAAAAAGGCCTTCGGTTATCCTTACCCGAATTACGATCCCAAACTGCTCGCCGAACGCATAGCAGCCATGTGCGGCTGGGATTTGCGTATGACATTTTTCTACACAGGCATTCCTGATCCTACTGATGATCCCTTCTGGAGTCATTTCTGGACCGCAAAACTTGCCGTGATGGGTACGCGCGGTGTTGAAGTCTTTTCGCGGAAGCTTCGTTACCGACTTCAAACTGTTGCTCTTCCCGACGGCAACACTACGACGACGCCAGTCGGTCAAGAAAAGGGAATCGATGTTCGTCTGGCGCTTGACGTCGTGCGGCTCGCCCGCGAGAACGCTTACGACGTTGTCCTGATCTTCAGCCAGGACCAAGATCTCTCTGAGGCAGCCGACGAGGTGCGCGCAATCTCGAAACAACAGAACCGTTGGATCAAAACAGCGTGCGCTTTCCCAATTAGTCCGACGTCGGAAAACAGAAGAGGTATTAACAACACCGAATGGATCAAGATTGACAGGGCAACCTACGATGCCTGCATCGATCCGAACGACTACAGGCTAAAGCGGAGAGCATAGCATGGCAAAAGGAATGGGCTATAATTGTTGGACAAGATGAATTTTGCTATAATACCTTTTTTGTATGTCCCAAACACAGGATGCCTCCCAATTGAAAACACTACCGCTTCATCAGGAGCATGAACGCGCGGGCGCCAAATTCGGCGCTTTCGGCGAATGGTTTGTCCCTCTTTATTACACGAGCATTCTCGCAGAGCATCAAACCGTTCGCAGCGGCGTCGGGGTGTTTGATATTTCCCATATGGGTGAGTTTTGGGTGCGCGGCCGCGAAGCGGGGGTGGCGATCAATCCTTGGATCACAAACGATGTCACGAAAATCACAAATGGTCAGGCGCTTTACAGTCCCGTTTGCCGTGAAAATGGCGGGATCGCGGATGATGTAGTCGTAATGTGTGAGGACCCGCAAAATTATTTGATTGTGGTAAATGCGGCCAATATCGAAAAGGATTTTGCATGGTTTCAAAGTCATTTGTCCGGTGATGTTTCATTGGAAAACAAAAGCGATGAAACCGCACTTTTGGCCGTTCAGGGGCCGAAAAGCCGGGCCGTTCTCGAGCGCGCTTTCCGTATTGATTTAGCTCCCGTTTCTTATTATCATTTCATCCGCGAGGCAAGTCCTTTTGGGTCCATCCTTATTTCCCGAACCGGTTACACGGGTGAGCTGGGCTATGAAATTTTTTTGCCTGTCGGCCAAGCGCCGAAGTTTTGGAAGCATTTGTTTGAAATCGGGAAGCCGTTTGGTTTAAAGCCGGTAGGTTTCGGCGCCCGTGACACGCTTCGGCTGGAAGCGCGTTTTAATCTTTACGGCCACGATATGACGGATGAAACCACGCCGCTTGAGGCGGGTGTCGGCTGGACGGTGGCGTGGAACAAAAAAGACTTTATCGGCAAACGCGCGCTGGAAGTCCAAAAAGCCGAAGGATTGAAACGCAAGCTGGTTGGGTTTGAAATGGTGGAACGGGGCGTTGCCCGCGACGGATGCCGTGTTTTCGTGAATGGAAAGCCCGCCGGTCATGTGACAAGCGGTACATTTTCACCGACCTTGAAGCGCAATATCGGGCTTGCTTACATCGCGGCCGAATATTCAAACATCGGCCAGGAATTTCAAATTGAAATAAGAGACAAATTATTAAAGGCCCAAGTTGTTAAAACCCCGTTTTATAGGAGTAATCATAACTGACGTTACAAAAAACTGTCGGTGAGCGGCGTTGAATGCGCGAAATTTCCAGCTCGAAATTGAGCGCATGAACCGCAGCGAGCACGGCAATTTTTTCTTAGCCCGCTCGGCTAAAAATTGCCGCGAAGCAGTCGTCGTAGACGGCCGCGCGCAGCGTAGCGAATCGATCAGTTTTTTTGTAAGATAACTTTGATGGTGAAAGATGAATATTCCAAAAGAGCTTCGTTATACCAAAACGCATGAATGGGTGAAACAGGCGGAAGGAAAATTGGTGGTCGGCATTTCGGATTATGCCCAGCATGAAATTTCGGACGTTGTGTTTATAGAACTTCCTCAAATCGGACGGAAAGTGGAAACGGCAAAGCCGATCGCGATTGTGGAGTCGGTAAAAGCCGCATTTGATATTTATGCTCCTGTTTCAGGTGAAGTGCGCGCGATTAACACGATGCTGGAGTCCGATCCTGCGATTGTGAACGCGGACCCTTACGGCAAAGGATGGTTTTTCGAATTGGCGCCGGCCAATCCGAAGGATTTTGAATCGTTGATGACGGCAGAGCAATACGAACAAATGATACGCCAAAGCGCATCCCATTAAACAGTGAACCTGTGAGTTATTTTCCCATTACGTCTCAAGATCGTGCGGAAATGCTCGAGGCCATCGGGATTGAGCATGAGGGCCAGCTGTTCGGGGCCGTTCCCGAGGCGCTGCGCAATCCCAAAATCGGCCTTCCTCCCGCGTTAAGCGAGCTGGAAGCCCAGATTTGGTTCCGCGAACTTGCCGCGAAAAATGTCAATCTCAAAACGCATCTTTCATTCCTCGGGGCCGGCGCCTATGAACATTTTATTCCCTCCCGCATCCGCCATTTAATTCAGCGCGGGGAATTTTATACTTCTTACACGCCGTATCAGCCGGAAGCTTCTCAGGGAACGCTTCAGGCGCTTTTCGAGTATCAGAGTTTCATTTGTGAACTGACCGGAATGGACGTTTCAAACGGTTCCCACTATGACGGCGCTACGGCATTGGCCGAGTCTGTTTTAATGGCGCTTCATGAAACCAAGCGTTCGAAAGCATTGCTCGCTCATTCGCTTCATCCCGAATATTTGAAGGTGGTGAAAACCTATCTGAAAGGCACCCCTTATTCCGTTGAAGAAATTTCATTCGGACCGGGTTTTGAACTGGACGTCAATCGTTTGCGTGAGAAATTAAATAATGAAGTTGCTTCCGTTGTGGTCGCTTCGCCGAATTTCTTCGGGCTTGTGGAGCATTTAACGGCTATCGAGCAGGTGACGCATCAGAACGGGTCACTTTTGATTATGGTGTCACACCCGCTTTCCTTCGGATTTTATAAGACGCCGGCGGAATGGGGAGCGGATATTGTCTCGGGAGAAGGCCAGCCGCTCGGCATTCCGCCTTCTTTCGGCGGGCCGTGGTTGGGATATATCGCTACCAAGCGGAATTTAATGCGCCGCATTCCCGGAAGACTGGTGGGTTTAACCCAAGATCCCGCCGGAAGGCGCGCTTTTTGCCTCACGCTTCAGGCCAGGGAGCAGCATATCCGCCGCGAGCGTGCGAGTTCCAATATTTGCACCAATCAAGCGCTTTGCGCCATTGCGGCCTCGATTTATTTGGCAAGCGTCGGGAAAGCGGGAATTCGCCGGATCGCCGAACTCAATATGGAAAACGCTTATTTTTTGAGAACATCGCTTGAAGGCATTCGGAGAGTAAAGGTGCTGACCAAGGGATCTATGTTCAATGAATTCGTGATTGAGCTTCCGAAATCTGCCTCCGCGGTTAATGATGCTTTGCTTAAGAAAGGAATTATCGGCGGGCTGGATCTTGAGCATTATTATCCCGAATGCAAAAACCAAATGCTCGTTTGCGCGACAGAAGTGAAATCAAAAGAAGAGCTTGTGCGATTTGCCGATGCGTTGAAGGGAAGCGTGTAAATGGACACGGGCCTTCGCAAAAATCTGACGGGAGAAAGCAAATTGTTGCTTGAAAAAAGCAGGCCGGGGAAGGCGGGAACTTTTCTTCCTAAACGGAAATTTCAGGAATTTGATTTTTCGCGCTTGATTCCCGAAGCGCTTCAGCGCGCAAAGCCCGCCCGTTTGCCCGAAGTGACGGAACCCGAAATCGTCCGGCATTTTGTCAATTTGTCTAAGAAAAATTTCAGCGTTGATTCGCATTTTTATCCGCTCGGCAGCTGCACGATGAAATACAATCCGAAAATTCACGAGGACATGGCGGCGCTCGATGGATTTGCATGGCTGAATCCGCTTCAACCAGAAGAACAAGTCCAGGGGATGCTTCAAATTTTTTATGAACTTGGTGAAGCGCTTCGCGAGTTGACCGGCATGGCGGCTTTTAGTCTCGAGCCCGCTGCCGGCGCGCATGGAGAGCTTTGCGGCATGATGATGACGCGTGCTTATCACCAGTCGCGGGACGATAAAGGCCGCACAAAAGTGCTTGTTCCCGATTCAAGCCACGGAACCAATCCCGCCTCCGCAGCCCAGTATGGTTATGAGGTAGTGCAAATACCCTCAGATGAAAAGGGGCGTGTTGATCTAGGCGCGCTTGAGGCGGCCTGTAGCGACCAAGTAGCTTGTCTCATGCTGACCAATCCGAATACGCTCGGGCTTTTTGAAAATGATATTCTAAAAATCAGGGAAGTAGTTCATAAAAAAGGCGCGCTTCTTTATTATGACGGCGCCAATTTAAACGCGCTGCTCGGCACCGTCCGCCCCGGAGACATGGGCTTTGACATTGTGCATATCAATCTTCACAAAACCTTTACGACCCCGCACGGCGGCGGCGGTCCCGGCGGCGGCCCCGTGGGAGTGGTGCGCGCGCTCGAACCTTTTTTGCCCGTGCCGGCGGTCGTCCATAAAAAAGGAAAGTACTCGCTTGATTTCAAACGTCCGCAATCGATCGGATCCATGCGGTCTTTTTACGGAAGCGCCGGAATTTTAGTCCGCGCCTTTGTGTATATTCGAATGCTGGGACTTGAGGGCCTGAAGCGGGTCAGCCGTGACGCCGTTTTGAACGCGAATTATTTGAGAAAAAAATTAAGCGGCGCTTACCCGAATCCGCATAATGAATTCTGCATGCATGAATTTGTACTTTCGGTCAATCATTTGGCCAAACAGGACGTTCACGCGGGTGATATCGGCAAGCGGCTCTTGGATTATGGCATTCACGCGCCCACAGTTCATTTTCCGCTTGTCGTGAAAGAAGCGCTTATGATTGAGCCCACCGAAACGGAATCCAAAGAAACTCTGGATCACTTTGTCGAGGTAATGCTCAAAATTTTAAAAGAGGCCCAGGAAACCCCCGAACTTGTCCGCAATGCACCCCACACAATGCCGGTGGGGCGGCCCGATGAAGTGCAGGCGGCGCGGAAACCCATTTTAAGTTTTCGCGATTTCGAGCAGGACCATCCTTCGGCTCCGCAGCGTTTGTGAACATATGACGGAGGCGTATAGCGGCGAGTCGCTGTCTTCAGGCACCGGAGGTTCGTCCGCTCCAGCAGCGAAGCAGTCGTCGCAGACGGCGGCGGACGCCCGCCCGCCCCGCCTTACATTAGAATCATTAATTCGGAAGGCGGGACTGTGCCGGCTTCCAATGAAAAATTTAATGAAAGCCGGCGCTGCGCTCCCTGCCTGCCGGCAGGCAGGTCGCCCGCCGGATTCGCCTTCGGCGAAACCAAGCTCCGGCGGGCTCCGAGAGCTGCCTTCCGACAGCCCCTCGCCGAATTCTTCCATTCTTTATCTGATTTTAGATGGCGCCCATTCGGGCGCGTTTAACATGCAAACGGATGCGGCGCTTTTTCAGGGTGCCATTCGAAATCAATCGCGAGACGCCGTGCTTCGAATTTATCGGTTTTCCGAACCCTGCTGGACGGTCGGATACGGCATATGGAAATTGGCTTCTTTTCCCAAAGAGGTGCGGGCCGTTCGCCGCGTCACCGGTGGCGGCATTGTGAAACACGAAGGTGATTTGACCTATGCGTTTATTGCGCCTTACCGCTATGAAGAACCGTTGGGGAGGGTAAGAAAAAGTTACTTTTTTATTCATGAGGCATTGTGCCGTGCGCTTTTCAGATTTGGTTTGGCGGCCCAGCTTTATCGTTCCCATTGCGGATCAGGTGATTTTTGTTTTGACGCGCCGGTGACGGACGATTGCATGTTCAACGGGACGAAAATAGCCGGGGGGGCGCAGAAAAGATCGCAAGGGTATCTTTTGCATCAAGGCTCTATGGACTGGCCCTTTCTTCTCCGGATCAAACCGGACTTAAGCGAACCCTATTTTGCCAAAGCGTTTGCGGAGGAGTTGGGACATTCTCTTGGGTTTTCGGTCAAAGAATCCTCTCTAAATACCGATATAGAACACACGGAGTGTAGCGCGGTATGGAATCAGCCCTCTTAAAAATACAAAAATTAGCAGAGCGGAACTTAAAGTATAAGCTTGAGGCCTACAGTTTTCTGCTTTCAGCCCTGCATCATACGATGAAAAAAATCAATCCGCCGCGGCATATTAGCGGAAGGGAATTTTGCAAAGGAATTTTGGATTATGCGATCGATCAATTTGGCCCGATGGCGCGAACGGTGCTTGAATCTTGGGGGATAAAAAGTACGCTGGATTTTGGTATCATTGTCTTTGATCTCGTGGAAGTGGAATTAATGCGTAAAACCGAAGAAGACTCACTTGATGATTTCAAGGACGTTTATAATTTTGATACCGCATTTTCAAAACATATGTTCGAATAAGGCGGTGGCCCGTGCCTTCCGATTCTTTGCTTGTCTCGCTTAATCCCGAGCAAAAAAAAGCCGTTCAGGCCCCCGACGGGCCGCTTCTCGTACTGGCCGGTGCGGGGAGCGGAAAAACCAGAATTCTCACCACCCGGATTGCTTATTTGATTTCCAAAGGCGTGCCGTCTTTTCAGATTCTCGGCGTCACGTTTACCAATAAGGCCGCCGAGGAAATGAAGCTGCGCGTCAACCGCCTTGTGCATCAAGAAGTATGGGTGTCCACGTTTCATTCCACCTGTCTTAAGATTTTGAGATTGGACGGGGAAGGTGTGGGGCTCGCACGGAATTTTTCCATTTATGACGATCATGACCAGCTGGTGCTCATCAAAGAGTGCGTGCAGGAGCTTCACATCAATGACCGCCAAATCAATCCGAAAGGGGTGCGGGAGGAAATCCAGCGCGCGAAGGATTTTTTATTGACCCCACAGGCCTATGAGGAAACCGTGGGCGATTCTTTTCAGGAGGCGGCCCGCAAGATCTACGAACGTTATGAGCAAAAATTGTCCGAGGCGAATGCCTGTGATTTCGGCGATTTGATTTTAAAAACCGTTTTTCTTTTTGATCAGAAGGCGAACATTCTCAAAACCTGGCAGGATCGTTTCCGCCATATTTTAATCGACGAATATCAGGACACCAATCACGCCCAATACCGCTTGATCCGCCATTTGGCGTCCCGCTACCGGAACATTACGGTCGTGGGCGACCCGGACCAGTCGATTTATGCCTGGCGGGGAGCGGACATACGGAATATTCTTGATTTTGAGAAGGATTATCCCGATGCGCACGTGATCAAGCTTGAGCAAAATTACCGTTCCACCGGCCGGGTGCTTGCGGCCGCCAATGCCCTCATTGAATTCAACACAATGCGCAAACCCAAGGCACTTTGGACGGAAGAGAAAGAAGGCGAGAAAATTTCCCTTTTTGAAGCCCAGGATGAGCGCGAAGAGGCCCATTTTGTGGTGCAGAAAATTCTGGAGTACCGCAAGCAAGGAAGAAAGTTTTCCGATTGCGTCGTGTTTTACCGCCTGCATGCCCAGTCCCGCATTTTTGAAGACACGCTCAGGCGACACCATATTCCGTACCGGATCATCGGCGGCATACGGTTTTATGACCGAAGAGAGATCAAGGATTTAATCGCTTATTTGAAGGTGATTGCCGCGCCGGAAGATTTTGTCAGCTACAAGCGGATCGTGAACGTTCCGAACCGCGGCATCGGAAAAAAGACGATCGAGGCGCTGGAACAGTACCGTCAGTCAAAAAAGGTGAGTTTTGATCAAACCCTTGCCGAAGTGAATCACATTGAGGGGATCGGCGCGAAAGCGAAAGCGTCCCTCCGGGATTTTTGGAAATTAATTCAGTCGCTTCGCCTGGAAAAGCCGGAGCTTTCCGCGAGCCAGCTTCTGGAAGCGATTTTGGAGCGCACGGGCTATTTAAAAGAATTGGAACTGGAGCGCACGTTTGAATCCAAAATCAGAATCGACAATATTCAGGAATTTTTTTCCGTGGCCCAGGAATTCGAGGAAAATTGGGAGCCGTCCGAGGAAGAGATCAACTTGCAAGGGCGCAAAGGCCCGAAAGAAGGGCTCCTTGAGGAGTTTTTGGAAAGCATCAGTCTCATTACGGATTTGGACACTTGGGATGGGGGAAGCGACAGTCTGACGCTGATGACGCTTCATATGGCGAAAGGGCTTGAGTTTCCGATTGTGTTTATCGTGGGAATGGAAGAGGAAATATTTCCGCACGTGCATTCTTTCGGCGAAAGCGTCGAAGATTTGGAGGAAGAGCGGCGGCTGTGTTATGTCGGGATCACGCGCGCGCGGGAGAAATTGTATCTGGCCTATGCTGCCGCGCGCCGGCTTTACGGGTATCGGAGCCACAATTTGCCGTCGCGCTTTTTGAACGAAATTCCGTCTCATTTGTTTGAGGAATCCAGCCGCCTTGAAGTCAGTCCCGACTTTGATGAGCGCATCGTGCCTGACGAGGAAGAAGTCAAAAGGCGGATTTTGTTTGACTAAGTTCGAACAAGGGTATTTCGCTCGCTTTCCTGCGCGCGGCCGTCTACGACAACTGCTTCGCGGCAATTTTAGGGCGGCGGCCCAGCAAAAATTGCCGTGCTCGGCCCGTCTGGAAAAAATTCCAGCCGCGATTTTTTCCAGCCGAAGGCGCTGCGCGAAACACCCTTGTTCTCAAGGAGAACAATATGGCAGAAGTTAAAGAACGTGCGAAAGCTTATCAACGGATCCGGCATTGGCTTGAGATTTTCGGGATTTTTTTGACTTTGGTCATGCTTTTGGCCGCGATTCCTTTGAGCGGCCGGTTTTATGGATGGGCTTCCCAAATTACGCCCATCCGCTACGGTGTTGTCGTGTTTTATTTTTTGTTTTTTTCGCTTTATTCTGCGATTATTTTCTCTCCTTTAAGTTTTTATTCCGGCTTTATTTTGGAGCACCGCTATTCGCTTTCCAATCAAACCTTGCGGGGCTGGTTTTGGGAATGGGCCAAGAAACAGCTTCTTTCCTTCGGCATCATGTTGGTTCTTGTGTTATTGCTTTATGCCTTGGTCTGGAATTTTGAAACGCAATGGTGGGTGCTGGGGTGGGCGGGTTATGCGTTATTCAGTCTCGTGCTCGGAAAACTGTTTCCGGTTTTAATCATCCCGCTGTTTTATAAATACAGCCCTATTTCAGATGAAGTGCTGCGGAAGAAAATCGAGGCACTCGGCGCGCGTTTTGGGATGGCCATTCAGAATGTGTATTCCCTCAATCTCAGCAAAACCACTAAAAAGGCGAATGCTGCGTTTGCGGGACTCGGCAAAACAAAGCGGGTGATTTTGGGGGATACCCTGCTTTCCAATTTTACCCATCGCGAAATCGAGGTGGTGCTTGCGCATGAGCTCGGGCATTACAAGCACCGCGACATTCTGAAGCAATTTGCTTTCGGAACGGCAGCTTCCTTAATCGGCTTTTGGATTGCCAAAGAAGCGCTTGCGGCGTTCAGTCCTTCGTTTGGATTTTCGGGGGCGGGGGACATCCGGGCATTCCCTCTTTTATGCCTTGTCTTTTTTATTTTTGGGCTGGTGATGAGCCCGCTCGGCAATGGGTTTTCAAGATGGGCTGAAAAGCAGGCCGATCAATTTGCGCTGGATGCGCTTGGCGACACTGATTCTTTCATTTCTTCTATGAGAAAGCTGAGTGAGATCAATCTGGCCGACCCCGATCCGCATCCCCTGATCGAGTTTTTCTTCTATGATCACCCCCCCGTTGGCAAGCGGATCCGCATGGCGGAACGTTATCCCGTTTCGAAATGAGACATTTGATTCGGGGTTTTCTCCTTCTGTCCGTTTGTGTTTTTTTACCTTCCGGTTACGCTGCTTCGCAAAAGACAAACGTCGATTCCCTCATTGAGAAAGGAAAACTTTTGGTGGAACAAGGGACCTACGACGCGGGAATCGCAGTTTTGGAAACGGTTCTCGCGAAAGAACCCCAAAACGTCAAA
Source organism: uncultured bacterium (assembly GCA_964373885.1). Lineage (GTDB taxonomy): Bacteria > Omnitrophota > Omnitrophia > Omnitrophales > Danuiimicrobiaceae > CAYJWM01. The sequence continues at coordinate 15,153 of CAYJWM010000010.1, forward strand.
GTCCTAAATGCTCTGCTTTCTGCTTATGATGCGTATGCGAAAAAACTGTCTTCCGAGGGACGTTTGGAGCAGGCCCAGACCATGCTTCAAAAATCGCAGGGCATTCTGAAAAAACTGGATTCGATTCCCGATGCAGAGTTTTCCGCCGATGAATCGAAATCGCATTCCCGGATCAAACGGGAGACGGCGGAGGCCAAGTTGTTTCTGAAGAGCCAACATTCGAGCCAAGAAAACGCCGCTTCGCTCGTGGCGTTAAATTCGGCACGGGAGAAATTCAATGAAGCGGTCGCACATTTCAAGAAAAGAGAGTATGAGCTTGCCGAAGCGCTTTTAAGCGAATCCATCGAATTGGATCCGAAAAATCCGTATGCTTATGAACTTTTGGGCGATATTGCCAATCTCAACCACAATCTGGACGACGCCGAGCGCTATTATCGGCAGGCCTTCTCACTCAATTCCGACAAAACTGTCAAGGCGAGGCTGGAAAAGCTGCTTCAGGAGAAAAAAGTAGACCAAACGCAACAGAAGTATGCCGATGAGCATTTCACCATTCGTTATCGGAGAAGCGAGAATTTCGAAGGCTCTCAAATTCGTGAATTTTTGCGTGAGGCCTACCGGGATATTTCTCAGGAGCTTGGATTTTATCCCCCGTATAAAATTCCGGTCACTTTGTATAACCGGAGCGAATACGAAGCATTGATGGGTTCCGTGCCCCATTGGTCGGGAGCGCTTTATGACGGGAAAATCCGCCTCCCGGTTTATGAAGGGAACGCAACGGCCAAAGAGTTGAAGAAATTGATTTTTCATGAGCTGACGCATGCGTTTGTCTCGGACCTCAGCCAAATGCGCTGTCCGGTCTGGTTGAATGAAGGCATTGCCCAATATCAGGAAAACAAAATTATTCCCGTCCCCGATCTTCTCGGCCAGGCGATTCAAGAGGGATTTTTCATCGAACCCGAAGAGCTTTTGACCTATGATTTGTCTTCGGTAAAAGGCCAAGCTCAAGCGGCTGCTTTTTATCTTGAGTCTTTTTCGATTGTGTCCGAATTGCTCGCCCGCTACCGGTGGTATTATCTGAAACAGCTTTTGGAGGAGCTGGGCAAGGGGGCCGAATTTAAGAGTGCCTTTGAAAAGATCTTCGGCCGCTCCTTTAGTGATTTTGGGGCCGAATGGAAGATAAAGCTCCACCGCCGTTACGGCAAGAAATAATCGATTTTAATACCGCGTTAAACCATTGCCGATAAAGGGGATATAGCTTATCATTGACAGAGCGGCCTTCTTCACTTAAAATGACCCTTCCTCAAGGGAGATTTAAATGTCACGCTACGCCATACTTAAAGTCGGGAATCACCAATACCGCGTTCAGGAAAATGACGTTTTTGAAGTAGAACGTCTGGATGAGAAAGCCGCCCCCAAGAACGATAAGGAAATTCAATTGGGAGAAGTTCTTGTTCTCGGAGCGGACGACAAAACCCAAGTCGGACAACCCTTTGTGTCCGGGGCTTCTGTCGTATGTGAAGTGGTCAAGGAAGCGAAACAGCCCAAGACCATTTCCTTTAAATTTAAAAGGCGAAAAGGCTATAAGCGGACCAAGGGCCATCGCCAGACCTTGATCCAGCTAAAAGTGAAGCGCATTTTACCGGAGTAATCAATGGCACATACCAAGAGTCAGGGAAGTACCACCAACGGGCGCGATTCGAATCCGCAGATGCTCGGGGTGAAGGCCTACGGCGGGCAGTTTGTGCGCGCCGGGTCCATTATCGTGCGGCAGCGGGGCACTCGATTCAAGCCGGGTCTTTATGTCAGGCGCGCGGGCGACGATTCGCTGTTTGCCCTTCGCAGCGGGATTGTTCAATTTAAAACCAACCGCACCGTTTATTTAGTTCCGGAATCTCCCGTACCACCCAAGGGGAAAGCCGCGGCCGGCAGTCCCACCCGTCGGGCAGTCGTCGCAGACGGCGGAAGAAGCAAGGGCGTCGAAAAAAACGGAACGAATAATTAACGATTTTGTTGTTGCACACGCAGGCTGAGAAGGGCAAAAACCCCGACTCAGCTTTTTTTATTTTAAATGAGCACGCAACTTTACTTGTGAAAAGCAGCACTAGTTGCCCGTGCGAACGTGACATTAAAGTTACGTCCCGCGAAGGAGCGACCTAGCGACTAAGCGGGATACCTAAGCGAGGTCACAATGTTTGTCGATGAAATAACGATCACGGTGCATTCAGGCGCGGGAGGACGCGGCTGCGAAAGTTATCGAAACCGCTCCGATCATAAGAAAATTCCGGACGGCGGCGACGGCGGCGACGGCGGCAATGTCATCATCCGCGCCGACCGGGAAACCGGAAGTCTCTTAAATCTGGGCTCCACGCGGGTGTTTGAGGCGGCTTCGGGCGGACTCGGACAGGGAAACGGCCGTGATGGGCGTGCGGGGGAAGATTGCGTGATTAAAGTGCCCTGCGGCACCACGCTTTATCAGCTTCCGGACCGCTTTTTGATCCGGGATCTGGTGCGTTCCGGAGAAGAAGTTTTGCTCCTGAAAGGAGGACGGGGCGGATATGGCAATCATTCCGGACGCGCGGCCACTGCGGGAAAAGCCGGTTCGGAACTGGAACTTCTTCTTTCGTTTAAAATCATCGCCGATATTTTTTTGGTGGGGCTGCCCAATGCGGGGAACACCACTTTGCTTAAACGTCTTACCGGGGCGCATGTTTCCGAGACTGGTTATCCCTTTTCAACCAGGACACCCCAATTGGGGACGTACCAAAGTGCGGTTCACGATCTGAAGATTTGTGATCTTCCTTCTCTTTATAAGTCTTCCGGCGCGGGACGCGGCTTAGGGACGCATTTTTTAAAACACCTGGAACGCGCGCGGCTCTTTTTCCTCATTCTGGAACCGGCAAGCGAATTTGCCGAGGATTTAAAGGCAGGTTGTGATATTTTATTGAGTACGATTAAGAGTTTCAATGAGGCGTTTCTTGCGATTCCCCGCTTTTGGGTCGTGAACAAAGTGGATCAAGCGGGGAAAAAAGTTGATTTCAAAAAAGCATTCCCCGCCGGGGAGAAAGTGTTTCCCATATCGGCGCTGACCGGGGAAGGAGTGGATCGGTTAATGAAAGCCGCTCTCGACTGTTTGTCGGAGACAAGATCATGCCATCTACGATGACTGCCCAACGGGTGGGACTGCCATCTACGATGACTACTTCAGTGTGGACCCATGCGTGAACGGCTGACACACGCAAAACGCTGGGTGGTGAAGCTGGGGACAAGCATGCTGACCACGCCCGAAGGCCATTTTTCACAAAATCAGCTGGAACAAACTGCAGGCCAGGTCGCCGCACTTCTCCGCAAAAAGATCCAGATGATTCTGGTGAGCTCCGGCGCCATTGCCCTTGGAATGGAAACCTTGGGCCGCCGGAAGCGGCCGACCGCACTTCCCGAACTTCAGGCCTGCGCTGCCATCGGGCAGGGGAAGCTCATGAAAGCGTATGAAACGTGCTTTTCCGCCCGCGGGTTCCACACGGCCCAGATTTTATTGACGCGCGACGGGCTTCAGGACCGCGAGCGTTACGTCAATGCCAAGCGCACCATGGAAACCCTTTTGGACATGGGCATCGTTCCCATTGTGAATGAAAATGACACGGTGGCGACCGAGGAAATCCGCTTCGGCGACAATGACATCCTGGCGGCCCAGGTGGCCAATATGGCAGAAGCGGATTTGCTGGTTCTTTTGAGCGATATCGACGGTTTTTATCTGCGGGACAAAACGCTTATCCGCCAGATTCATTCTTCCGAAGAGATGAAAGAATATACATCCCATATTTACGAAAAACAAAATGAAAAAACGGCCGGCGGGATGAAAACCAAGCTTGAGGCTGCCGAAATGGCCATGCGTTCCGGCATTCCGATTGTGCTGGCCAACGGCCGTGATCCGGAAGTCATGCTCCGCATTTTAAAAGGCGAGGAGGTGGGATCCTTGTTTTTTCCGGCGCCGGGGAAAACAAGCGCCCGGAAGAAATGGCTGGCCCATTCCGCCTCAGCCAAGGGCACGCTTCTGGTGGATCCGGGGGCGTATCGGGCGCTTCGGGAAGGGAAAAAAAGTCTTTTGGCGAGCGGTGTGACAGGGTGTTCCGGCAATTTCAAACTGGGTGATTCCGTGCGGCTTGCGGATGAAGAAGGCCGTGTATTTGCCTGCGGGCTTGTGAATTATTCAAGCGAAGAGGTTGCCAAAATAAAGGGCCGGAAAACCAAAGAAGTCCCCGAAATTCTGGGATATAAACGAAGCGATGAATTGGTCCACAGAAACAACATGGTATTTTTGGAGCAGCCATGAGTCTAAAGCTGAAGATGGAAAAACTTGCCCGGAGAGCAAAAGAGGCGTCCGGCGTCTTGGCCGGACTGGACGGCAGGAAGAAAACCCGCATCTTGAATGACATCGCCGTTTCGTTCAAGAAACATTCACGCCGTATTCTGCTCGCCAATGAAAAAGACCTGCGCACGGCGCGGAAGATGCACTTAAGCGAGGCCATGATGGACCGCCTGCTTTTAAATCCGGAGCGTATCCGGAATATGGCCGATGCCGTGCGGGATGTGGCGAAGCTCTGGGACCCGGTCGGAAAGACACTGAAGAAATGGCGCCGCCCGAATGGTCTTGTGATTTCAAAAGTGACTGTCCCGCTCGGAGTGATTTTAATTATTTATGAATCCCGTCCCAACGTGACTTCCGAATGCGCTTCTTTGTGCCTGAAGAGCGGAAATGCCGTGATTTTGCGGGGCGGCCGCGAGGCCTTTTGCTCCAATCAGGCCATCGTGCGGGCTTATCACGAAGTGCTGATCCGCCACGGCGTGCCTCGCCAGGCCGTGACACTGGTGCCGTCGCTTGACCGAAAGGCGATTGATCATTTGCTGCAACTGGAAGACTTCATCAACTTGGTGATTCCGCGCGGGGGCACGCAATTGATACGCCGCGTGGCGCGCAAATCGCGCGTTCCTGTCGTGAAGCATTACCAGGGCATCTGCCATGTGTTTGTGGACCGGGATGCCGACCTTGAGATGGCGCTTAAGATCGCGTTTAACGCCAAATGCCAGCGCGCGGGCGTTTGCAATGCCATGGAAACGCTTTTGGTTCACAGGCAAATCGCACCCAAGTTTCTTCCCAAGTACGGGGCGATGCTCGCGCGTGCCGAGTGTGAAATCAGGGGGGATGAAACAACAAGGCGTTTGATTCCCGGAAGCCGGAAAGCGACCGAAAACGACTGGCGGACGGAGTATTTGGATAAAATACTTTCCGTCCGCGTTGTCCGAGACCTCACCGAGGCCATTAAGCACATTCAAACCTACGGTTCTGCCCACACGGATTCCATCGTGACGAAAAATGCGCGGGCGGCGCAAAAATTCGTTTCGGAAGTGGATTCTTCATCCGTCATGGTGAATGCGTCCACGCGTTTTTCGGACGGCAATGAATACGGTTTCGGCGCGGAAATCGGGATTTCCACGGACAAGATCCATGCGCGCGGGCCCATGGGGCTTGAAGGTTTGGTGTCGTATAAATATGTGGTTCGGGGAACCGGTCAAGTCAGGACCTAGAAACCACCGATGCGTATCGGGATTTTGGGCGGCACATTTGATCCGATACACGAAGGACATTTGGCGCTTGCGGAAGCGGCCCGCGATCAGCTGAAACTCGACCGGCTTATTTTCGTGCCCGCCTTCTGTCATCCCCTCGAAAGCAAACGGTCCGTTCAGGCCGATTCCGAAGCGCGCCTTGAGATGGTGCGCCTGGCGGTTCGCGGCAAGCCCAAGTTTGAGGTCTCGGATGCGGAACTCCGCCGGGGCGGAGTTTCTTACACGGTGGATACGCTCCGGCATTTCCGGAAGCAATATCCGCCTCCCCATGAGCTTTTTTTCATTACCGGAGGGGATTGGGGAAAAAATTTGTCCCAGTGGAAAGACGCGGACACTATTTTTTCGCTTGCCCGTTTCGTGGTGGCGCGAAGGCCAGGATTTGATACCAGCGGTTTACGTCCCGAGATTGTGTTTTTGGATTTTGTGCCGCTGGATATCTCTTCGTCCGCCGTTCGGGAAGGCCTGAAGAAAAAAAAATCTTCGACTTCAATAGTTCCAAGGCCCGTTTTGGATTATATTCGTCACCATGGCCTTTATTCATAAGCGCATCTAACGATCGGATTGAACCATGATCGCCAATTTCGTTTCACATAGTCTTGCCCTGGCGGTTCTGCTCGTTCTTTCGGCTTTTTTTTCCGGCGCCGAAACGGCCATTTTTTCGCTTTCCAATCTCGCGAAAAAGCGGTTAAAAACGCGCCATCCCCGCACCTGGAAAACGATTGAAACCCTTCTGGAGAAACCGCGGCGTACCCTGATCACCATTCTCATCGGCAACATGACGGTCAGTACACTTGCCATTGCGATTGCGACTGCCCTTGCGGTTCAGTGGGTCGGGCCAAACGGCGTCGGCTGGACCATCGGCGTGTTTACGTTTGTGCTGATGATCACGAGTGAAATTACCCCCAAAACATTTGCGGTGCGCCACAATGAACTGATGGCTTTTCTGATGGCAGTTCCGCTCGATATATTCGCGCGCTTTTTTTATCCCCTAAGGCGCCTAGTCCGCTTGGTTTCCGATTTTGTGCTTTCTATTTTGGTCCGGGAAAAACGAAGCGATGCGGACCTTGTGTCGGCGGCCGAATTGAAAGCGCTCGCGCGCATCGGGGAGGAAGAAGGCGCGCTCAAGCCGGAGGAGCGGAGGATGATTCAAAAGCTGATCGGCCTCGGCGACCGGATGGCGCGCGAGATTATGACGCCACGGCCGGACTTGATCGCGTTTAATATCCATCAAGGCGCGGACGAACTGATGCGTTTGCTGCGCCAGCACCATTTTTCCCACATGCCGGTGTACCGGGATTCAATTGACCAATTATTGGGCGTGATTTCGACCCAAGAATTTATGCTGAACAGTTCCGAGAAGCTGGAGCGTTTTATTTTACCGCCCTATTATATTCCGGAGACGAAGCCGGCAGATGAGCTTTTTGAGGAATTTCAGAAGCGAGGGGCGCATGTGGCCATTTGCGTTGACGAACACGGGGCGACCGCAGGGCTTGTGACTTTAGAGGACATTCTTGAGGAGGTGTTCGGCGAATTTTACGATGAATACGCAAAAGAAGAGCCGCTGGTCAAGCCGCTTGGAAGCGGTATTTTTTTGGTGCATGGGAAAATAGGCCTTCATCAATTGAATGAAATAACCGGCCTTTCGCTTCGATCGGAGACGAGCGAGACATTAAACGGATGGCTTTTGGAACAGCTCGGCCACATCCCCAATACGAACGAATCGTTTCGATGGCAGGGAATTGAGTTTCACATCAAGGAAGTTTACCACCAGAGGATACTGAAAGTCGAAATCAGGAAGAAAAAATGACAGCCATTATTTTAATCAGCGTTCTTTCATTTATCCTGCTCGGTTTTTTCGAGGGTTCGGAAATGGCCTATCTTTCCTGCAACAAATTAAAGCTGAGACATCTGGCGGATGAAGGCGACCGGCGCGCGCAAATCGTGATGCGGTTTCACCGCGATCCGAAGCGTTACATCACCACGATTTTGATCGGGACCAATTTGATGCACGTGACATTCGTTGCTTCAGTGACTTATTTGTTTGAGAAAGAGTTTCATGTGACACAGGAATGGATGGTGGCTGCCATGTTCACCCCGCTCATCGTGGTATTTGCCGAGACGATTCCGAAGGATTGGTTTCGGCAGAAGGCGGATGATTTTATTTACCGGTTTGCTCCCGTGCTTGATGTGGTGGACCGGCTGTTCAGCGGGGTCTCGAAGGTTTTAATTGCGATTACCGACTTTTTGATTGCCCGCACGACGCCGGAATTGAAGCGCGACCCCTTTGTCACTCGCGACGAATTCCGCTACGTGATCGAAGAGAGCGCGAGGGGCGGGGTATTGCTTGCACATGAACAGCAGTTGATCAATACGATTTTAAATCTAAGCTCCGTCCGGGTGGAAGAAGTAATGGTTCCGGTGGAAAAATTTCCGAATCTTCCCCTCGAAAGCAAGGTAGGGGACGTGAAAAACTTGGCCCGAAAGACCAAAACGAGCGTGGTGCTCATTTATGAGGAAATTCCCTCTCTTGTGGTCGGGCTGATTTATGTGTTTGACACATTGTTCGAACAAGACGAAGAAAAATCGCTTGCCGGTTTTTTAAAGGCCCCTCTTTTTATCGCCAAAGACACCTCCGCCGAAAAGGCGCTTTTCCTCCTTCAATCCAAGCACGCTTCTTATGCTGCCGTGACGAATCCTGAGCTGGAAGTCATCGGGGTGGTCAGCATCGAGAACCTCATCCGCTTATAGAGACCGGCGCCGGAGGGCTTGCTTTCGGCACCGGCGGTTTATTCGCTCCAGCGGCGAATAACCGCCACGCCACAAGGCGTGGCGGGCAGGCCTGCCTGTCCGCCAAGATTTTTGGCGGACGCTCTCACCCGCCGGATTCGCCTTCGGCGAAACCGAGCTCCGGCGGGTTCCGAGAGCTGCCTCCAGCAAACCCTCCGCCGCCGACTCACTTCCTTAAGCGATTCACCTTATTTGCCGATAACCGAAGGAGATAGTTCGCACTTCGCGTCCTACAGTCCGGCTTCATTTTTCATTAATTTGAGGCATTCCTTAAAAAAGGGCGGAGGGTCGATTTTGTGCGAACCATAGCGATTGCGAATCAAAAGGGGGGTTGCGGCAAAACTACGACCGCCATCAACCTTTCCGCTTCGCTTGCATTCCTCAGGAAAAAAGTGTTGCTGATCGACCTGGATCCCCAGGGGCATGCCACTTGCGGGCTGGGGATCAAAGCGGAGCTTTTGGAGCGGACGGCTTATGATTTGTTCCAGGACAGCGCTCCTTTGATTGCCGATTTGATTCTCCCCGTCAATGATTTTCTCGCGCTCATTCCGTGCCATGTGGGGCTAAGCCGCGTGGAGCACGAGTGGGCCCAAAAACCGGAGGCACCCCGGCAGCTTACAAAACGCCTCCGTGAGCTCACGAGCCCTTATGATTATGTCCTTATTGATTCGCCCCCCAATTTGGGGGTGCTGACGCTTAATGCGCTGACCGCGGCCGATGAAATCATCGTTCCGATCGAACCTTCGTTTTTCTCTCTCCACGGCCTTGCGAAGATTTTTGAAACCATCGACGGCCTTTCCAAACTTGGGCCCAAATTGTTTCGGGTTCATGCGCTTCTGACTCGGTTTGAAAAGCGCATTCGCCTGGCGCGGGAAATCAAGGAGGAGGTTCAGAAACATTTTAAGGAGGGTTTGTTCGCGAATGTGATTGATGAAAACATCCGGCTGCGCGAAGCGGCCGCGGGCGGAAAAAGCATCGTAGACTTTGATCGGAATTCGCGGGGATTTCAAAACTATATGGCGCTAGCGACGGAAGTGATTGAGTGCGGATTGAGTTCGGGCGAAATCGCCGCTTCACCGGCATCAGTGGAAGCCGTCCCTGGCGGTGTCGACGGTAACGGTCAAGCGGTTGAGACCGCCAAACCGGAACCCTCAAACCAGTCAGCCCCTTCTGCGTACAAGCCCAGAAAAGTTTTAGGGGGGATTCTTTTTTCTTATGTCGGACCGGCCGCCACCTCGGTTTTTATCGCCGGCGACTTTAACCGCTGGATCGCGGAACCGCTGATTCTCGTGAATCCGGAGGAGGGGCTTTGGCAAAAGGTAGTTCCGGCGGATTTAGGGGTCCATCGTTATAAATTTCTCATAGATGATGAATGGAAAGCGGATCCGACCAATGCGGAAACCGCTTCCAATTCCCACGGGGGAATGGATTCTGTCATCAAAGTAGACGAATTGCCGCCCATTTATGAAGACAGAGAGAAAACTGAAACGCGGGCTCGTTGAATTGTCGCGGCTTTTTCTACCGGCCGCAGGAAATGGCAACAGGGAAAGCTCTGGCATTCTGACGGTTCGCCCGTATGTTTCGACGGCTGCTGTTAAACCCAAACGATTTACCATCGTGCCTCCCGCGGAGACTGTCGAATTGGCTCAGCCGGAACATTTAATTTGCACTTCCATGATTCCATTGGGAGTTTCGTTTTCCGCGGAAGAACAAATCCGTTTGGCCAAAGCATTGCACGGGATATTTCAAACCTTTTATTTTTTGTCTCCGGCGCCGGCCCAACCTGAGCCCGCCGTCCGCTTCCATTCTCCCAAGGAACATATTATTTTTGGTTTTATATCCGATTCCGAACTTCAGGAAGTCTTGAAGCCGAAACCAGCCGGCCATTTGACACATTCCGAGTCCTCAAAGCGGGCGCTTGTTTTGTTTGATCCCGGCTTTTTGGACCATTCGGGGGACCGGATATTCCCGTTTCTGGATCATTGCGTGTTTGTTCTTCCGGTGGACTATGAGCAATTGGTGCTTGCGTATCAATTGATGCAGCATTGCCTCACCCGGAATCCAAATCTCCGGTGCTCTCTTTTCCTGACCGGCAAAGGCGCCAAAACCAATTGGGATTTCGTCTATGAGCGGTTTTGTGAGATCGTGTCGCATTTTCTGGGATGCGATCTCGGTTTTTTGGGCTGGAGGGAAGGGGAGGAAATCCGCTTGAACCGTGACCTTCTCTTGGATGAAGCCGGCGGTGCCGTCCAACCGTTTGCCAAAAAACGTTTGAGTGCTTTGTTAGCCCAATCGGTCGCGCGTGTATGAATATTTACGAACCCTGCGTATTCGGGGGAGATTCCCGCGAACTGAAACAACTCGCCTCTCATCTGGCCGAATACCTTCTTCCGGGCGCTGTCCCTCTTTCCGGGCCGCTGGATTCCGATCCGGTCCATCTAGCCCTTCGCCAGAAAGAAGTATTGATTCAATTTGTTTTGTTCTCCCGTGAACTGAGGGAGGAGGGCTTTGAAATTCTTTTGGATCATGTGGCAAAGCTTGAAGCCAAGCGCAATGAGCAGCACGATCCGACGCTTCAGGAAATCGGAATTTGTCTTGCGGCCCCGGGTTTTTCGCAAAGTTTTTTGTCCCGGGTTCCGTTTGAATTGGTGCGCATCAGTTTGATTGAGTGGTCTTCGATTCGTTCCGAGAGCCATGAGGCAATTTTGGTGCGAACCGCCCGGAAGGGGATAGGGCTTGATCCGGCTTCTGGGAAAATAGTTCGAAATGAAGAAACTAAAAAATCGCTCCAGCCGTCGGTTCGCTATTCGCCGCAGGAATTAAGCACCCCCGAATTAATTACGTTCAGCCGCTTTGGAATGGAATTACGAAGCCGGCGCGAACAAGCCAAATCGGCGGTATAGGTTCTAACCGCCAAGGCCGCTTTCCCAAGAAAAGAGTCCTTGCGAACGCCGACCGCCTTGCCTATAATTTCATCCACTTTGCTTGTTACGGACAGCGGGTTTTAAGGAGATGTTCTCGCGCATGGACCAGGATATTATTATCCTCAAGGAAATTCAGGAATGGGATCGTCAGATTTACTCTTTCAAAGAAACCTTGGATGAAATTCCGCGTGAGTTGGAACAGTTAAGCCGCGAGTCGGAACACGAGCGCGCCGCCGCGAGCGAAACCCAGGCATCCCTTCAGAAACTTCAATTGAGGCAGAAAGAAAAAGAGGGGGAGCTCGCCGCCAAAGAAGCCAACATTAAAAAGTACGAGAACCAGCTGACCCAAGTCAAAACAAACAAAGAATATTCCAGTCTTCAATCCGAAATTGTCGGTTTGAAGGCGGACAATTCGCTTTTGGAGGAAGCCATTATCGTTTTGATTGATCAAGTCGAGGCCGGACAGGCCAAGCTGCGCGATCAACAAAAGAAGCTGGAGGAAAAAAGGGCCGCTTTTGAGGCCAAGAAAAAAGAGCTGGAAGCAAACGCCGCCCAGATTCGCGAACAGGTCAGTGCGCTCATCCAGAAGCGAAACGAAAAAATCAAGCAGGTTCATCCCGAGATCGCGTCCATGTACGACCGGGTCGTGTCCAAAAGGCAAGGGCTCGCCCTCGTGAAAGTGGAAGGGGAAAATTGCCCCGCTTGTCAGATGCAGCTGAGGCCTCAGGTGATGAATGAAATTCAGCTGAAAGAAAAGCTTGTCGTCTGCGAAAGCTGTTCCCGCATTCTCTATTCCGAATAGTTTCTCCTTTTAGGTTACAAGTTCCCCCACTTGCCCTATACCCCAGATATAGGGTATTTTCCGCCTGTAACCCCCTAAATCTAGCGCAAAAATAAGATTTAAAATTTTCCCATCCCAGCCCTTGACAAGGGTTTAGGTGATTGAGTATACTTCCGAATATACAAAGTGGCATAAAGTGGTGAAATGTGGAGAATTAGTAAATGTTCTACGGTGAGTACCAGCACAGCTTGGATCAAAAAGACCGGGTGATTGTCCCGGCCAAGTTCCGCGAGATTTTCAAGGAGAATTACGCGGAAAAATTTTTTATCACACGCGGATTGGACCGCTGCCTGTTTGTGTTCACCGAGGAAGAATGGCGTGCGCAGGAAAAGAAATTCAAGGACATGTCGTTTACGCGCGAAGAAGCCAGAAAGTTCAATCGTTTGTATTTCTCGGGTGCGGCGGAAGTGCTGTGCGACAAGCAGGGACGAATTTTGATTCCCGCGTATCTCAAAGATTATGCGGACATCAAAGTGGATGTGGTGATCATCGGGGTTTCGGACCGCATCGAAATTTGGGCGCGTGAGAAGTGGAATGAATTTTTCAAACAGAATCTAGGGTCTTTTGAGTCTCTTGCGGAAAAATTGATTGAACCCAACAAATAATGGAGGGCGTATGGACATTCGGTCTAACGGCCATGAGCGTAAAGTTGCGGTGGGCGTGGTTCGCTGTCCCGGAGATTTAAATGCAAGGCATATGGTGCAGATGAAAAATCGTCTGAGCCGCCTCGCCAATCAAAATAGGAAATTTCTGCTTTTAGATTTGAAGCGTGCCCGCCATGTAGATTTGGCGGGGCTCGGCATTCTGGTAGACCGGATCCAGAAGCTGAGAAGAGAGCATGGCGATATACGGCTCTTTAACTTGCGCCCGGAGGTTTCGAACATGCTTCGGATGATCGGCGTGGCGGGCGTCATTGCCTCCTATCCGACGGAGGAGGAGGCCCGCAGGAGCTTCCGGATTGCATAAGTCCGTTCTTCTAGCGTCCGTTCTCCGGTATTTAGACCTTAAACCGGGAGAGGTTGTTTTGGACGCAACAGCGGGCAGCGGAGGGCATGCGGAAGCGATTTTGAAGGCCATCGGCCCCAGCGGTTGTTTGATTGCCTTAGACCGGGACGAAGAGGCAATTCGGCGGGTCGAAGAGCGCTTAAAAGGATTGAAGGGAAAGGTTATTTTAAAACAGTTTGATTTTCGTCATTTAGATTTGGCTTTATCTTCTCTTCATATTCAAAAAGTAAATGCCGTTTTATTGGACATAGGCCTTTCGTCGGATCAGCTGGATGATCCCGCCAGGGGCTTCAGTTTTCGGGAGGACGGTCCTCTCGATATGCGGATGGACCGGGGTCAGTTGCGGGACGCGGCCTCGTGGGTAAATGAGGAATCGGCTGAGCGTCTGGCCGATATCTTTTACAAGTTTGGTGAGGAGCGTTTCTCCAGGAGAATTGCCCAGGCGGTTGTCCGCCAGCGCGAGCACAAGCCTATTCGGACCACCAAAGAGCTGGTGGGCTTGATTGAGAAGGCGGTGCCGGGCCGTTACCGGTTCGGGCGGATTCACCCCGCGACGCGCGTTTTTCAAGCGCTCCGCATCGCGGTGAATGACGAATTGGCCGCTTTGGAGGAAGCGCTGCCAAAAGCGTTGAATGTGCTCGTGCCAAATGGTAAATTGGCGGTCATTAGTTTTCATTCTCTTGAGGACCGGATCGTCAAACATTTTTTTCTGGATGCCGCACGCGAGGGAATGGCGATCATTTTGACAAAAAAGCCGGTTCGGCCAAGCGAAGAAGAAGAAGTTGCGGAAAACCCAAGAGCCCGGTCAGCGAAATTGAGGGCGATCGAAAGGTGTTGAGATGAGTTTTTCGAACCGAACATTTGCCTTTCTCATTGCAGGAACGCTACTCGTGCTGGCGTATGTGCATGGGCAAGTTTCCATTCTCCGGATTTCATATTCCATTGAGAAAAAAGAGCGCGAGGTGGCCCGTCTGAGCGAAGATTACAAATTGGCCAAATATCAAGTGGCCCGCTTCCGTTCCCCCCAGTTTCTGCAGCGGGAGCTGAAGGCCCGATCGCTTGATTTGGCCGTACCAAAAGCGGTTCAAGTCATGAAAATCATCAAACCAAAGGAATTGCTACCGCCCTTGAATCAGCCGGCGACCGTAAAAACAAATATCACTTCCTGGTTTGGGGGTTTCATGAGGGAAGCGCAAGCCAAAACATCTAAGTGATGCGCTAGGGAATGCTTCCGCATATTTCGAGAAAGCGTTTTTTATTCATTCATCTGGCGGTTGCTCTCGTTTTCCCCATTATTTCGGTTCAAGTCATACGCCTCGCGGTTCAAAACCACGCTTTTCTCACCCAGTTCGCTAATCGCCAGCAAAATCTGGTCATTGAGATGCCGCCGGAACGCGGGGCTATTCTCGACCGCAATTTCAAGGAGTTCGCAAGCAATTTAAAAGTTCCCTCCATTTACGCGTCTCCACGCTTCATGACTCAAAAAGAGCGCTCCAAATTAACAGGCCAGGTCATGCAGACTTTGGGTTTGAGCCGGAAGTTTGTATTGGAGCGGCTCGGCCGGAACAAAGCATTTGTCTGGCTGAAACGGCGTGTTACGATGAAGGAAGCCGATCAAATCCGCGCGATTAAAAGCCCAAATCTCGGCATTACCTACGAAACCCAGCGGTTTTACCCCCACAGCGAAATGCTGGCCCATGTGCTCGGTTTTTGCAATATCGATAACAAAGGGGTGGAGGGGCTTGAGCTTTTGCATCAGGAAAAATTGCAGGGCCGGATGGGGTTCCGATACACGAAGCGGGATGCGATGGGCCGCGAAATGGTGGCTTTGGAGAAAAAACTCGTGCCCGCCGTCAACGGTCATACTTTAATTCTATCCATTGATCAGCACATTCAATATTTAACCGAAAAAGCGCTTGACGATGCGTTCCGAAAATATCGGGCCGCGGGCGGTGTGGCCATCGTGATGGATCCGAAAACGGGAGCTATTTTTGCGATGGCTTCAAGACCTTCGTTTGATCCCAATCGCGTGTCGGCTTCGGGCGAGGCCAATCGGCGCAATCGCGCCATCACGGATATTTTTGAGCCCGGCTCGGTGTTTAAAATCATCACGGCAGCAGCAGCTTTGAATGAAGGGAAAGTGACGCTTCAGGACAAATTTAATTGTGAGAACGGCCAGTGGCGCCCGCGGCCGAGCCGCGTGATCCATGACGTCCACCCGTACGGTGCCCTCACATTTCCGGAAGTGCTGATCAATTCCAGCAATATCGGCACCGTGAAAATCGCAATGCGCCTCGGCGAGCGCACGCTTTACGATTATGTCAGGCGGTTTGGATTCGGAGAAAAAACCGGGATTGATTTTCCGGGTGAAGTGAGCGGAATTTTGAGGCCGGTTGAGCAATGGTCCAAATTTTCAATCACGTCGATTCCGTTCGGCCAGGAAGTAGCCGCCACGGGGATTCAGATGCTCCGCGCGATTTCCGTCCTTGCCAACGGCGGTTATTTGGTGAGACCCTATCTTTTGGAGGAAGTGCGGGACCAAAACGGAGTGGCGTTTTTTAAGCATGAGCCGGCGTTTTCGGAGCCCGTGATCAAACCGGAAACAGCCCGAATGATGGCCGAAATTTTGGAGCGTGTGGTGACGGACGGCACCGGAAAAAACGCCGCCATCAACGGCATTCGTGTGGCGGGAAAAACCGGCACCTCCCAAAAGCTGAATCCGGGCGGAGGGTATTCTCACTCCAGCTTCATCGGTTCGTTCATCGGTTATGCGCCCGTCGAAGATCCGATGCTGGCCATGATTGTCTCACTCGACAACCCCCGCCCCTATTATTACGGCGGCACAGTAGCAGCGCCTGTGTTCCGGGAAGTGATCGAAGGAAGTTTGGTTTATTTGGGGTATGTGCCGGAAGAAAGACGACCCCGCTCGGTCCGCCTCGCGGGAAATGCTATCGGCGTTTCCGCTTCCAAGCCCGCGCTTCCAAAAAGTCTGCAATCCGGGCTTCCGGCCGCGCTCCCCCGAGTAAATTGATTTCGGTGATTCCTGCCGGGCTCGTCACATTGATTTCAATCAGACGGCCGCCCACCACATCCAGCCCCGCAAAATAAAGCCCGTCTTTTTTGAGTTTGGGGATAAGCGAACGCAACAATCGGCGTTCTTCACGAGTGAGGGAAGTGGTTTGGGATTTTCCGCCGAGCGTTAAATTCGCGCGGAATTCCCCCTTTTTTGGAAGCCGTCTAAACGCGCCGATCATTTTTCCATCGAGTAGAAGAATACGTTTGTCACCCCGCGTGCGTCCCTGTTCGATAAATTTTTGCGCCATCACCCACCGTGTTCCACGGGAAGTCACTTGGCCCAGGGTTCGGTTTGCATGTCTCGTTCTTTTCGGGAGAAGGCGGATGCCTTTTCCGCCTTTTTGATCCAGCGGTTTTAAAATGACGTCGCTTTTTTGGCTCCGCCGGAACTGTTCGATTTTTCCGGGATCATTCGTGACGATGGTGGGGGGAATCCATTTGGCCCACTCGAGAATATAAAGTTTTTCATTCGCCTTCTGAAGCCCGCGCGGTGAGTTGATCACAAATACATCGGATTCGACAAGTGCCAAAAGCTGGGTCAGATAAAGATAATTAATATCAAAAGGGGGATCTTTTCGATTGAAGACAATATCAAGCGTTTTTAAATCAATCGTTTTTACGGCTTTGATTTCAAACCGGTTCTTTTTTCCGACGCTGACGTGACGCACATCGGCATAAATCGAATTTGCCGCATAAAAAATATGCTTCGGCTCCAGATAAAAAATCCGATGGCCGCGCTTTTGGCATTCTTTCATGATCGCGATAGAGCTGTCGTAGCGATAAAGCAGTTTCTCCATCGGATCCATCACGAAGCCGATCTTAAGGCGCCTACCGGGTGCATACCACTTGATACAGTTGCTTTTCGTGTCATCCTGAGCGATAGCGAAGGATCTATGACTCATAGATTCTTCGGCTTCGCCTCAGAATGACAGCTGTATGAAGTGGGATGCACCCGCGCCTACCTTTGCGATTGTGTTCCATACCCGTTTCCTTTACCATAGATTGCTTCGCCCTGCGGGCCCGCAATGACAATCGGCGGAAATTATACAGGAAAGGGAATCTGATGAGTACGTTTTTAAAACCTGCCGAATCCGTTTCAAAACCAATACGTTCGGCCGATGATCTGCGCTGTTACTTTCAGGCATACGCGAAGCCAAAGGGAACGGAGCGCGTCGGAATCGAATGCGAACTTTTCGGCGTACACGCGGAAACCGGAAAAGCGCTCCCCTATTTTGGTTCCGCGGGAATCGAAGCCGTCTTAAATGAACTTGCCAAGGAGTTTGGCTACGAGCCGATCGTGGAAAACGCTCACACGATCGCGCTTCAAAAAGATGAGTGGCTGGTCTCGCTTGAGCCGGGCGGACAGGTGGAGCTCTCCGCCGAGCCGGTCAAAAACATTCACGAGGTGAGGGGACAGCTTGACCGGTTTTTCTTTGAATTAAAAATCATGGCCCGTTTTTTTCCGCAGGTGGCGTGGATCACAGCGGGCATTCATCCGTTTTCAACTTTACGCGGAATCGAATGGGTGCCGAAAAAACGCTATGAAATCATGGCGCGCTATTTGGGAAGGCGGGGGAAATGTGCCCATGACATGATGAAGCGCACCTGCGGGAATCAGGTGAATCTCGATTATTTAAGCGAGGAGGACGCCATTTGCAAGATGCGCCTTTCGCTCGCGGTGACGCCGATCGCGGCCGCGATGTTTGCCGCAAGCTCGCTTTCCCTCGGGAAATTAAACGGGTTTGCTTCCGAGCGGCTTCATATTTGGCGCGACACGGACCCCGCCCGCACCGGACTCATTCTCAATTTGATTTGCCGGACCTGCACCTTTCAGGATTATCTAAATTATGTGCTGGATGTGCCCATGATGTTTTTGGTGCGCCGCGGCAAATGGATCGTGACGCCCGGGCTCACGTTCCGGAAATTCATCGAAAAGGGGCATCATGGAATGAAGCCCACACAGGATGATTTTGAGCTTCATCTGAGCACGATTTTCACGGACGTGCGCTTCAAACAATACGTGGAAATACGCGGGATCGACGGTCAGCGCAATCATTTGATCCCGGCCGTTTCCGCGTTTTGGAAGGGTTTGTTTTATGATGATGAGGCCGCCCAAAAGGCCTCCCGTTTGATGTGCCGTTTTAGGGAAAAAGAAATTGTCAAACTTCATCATGAAGTCGAACGAAAAGGGCTTCGGGCGAAAATCCGCGGTACCGAAGTTTTGGAACTGGCACGGGAGCTGGTTCAAATCAGCGAAGAAGGGCTCAAGCGTCAAAGGAGACTTAATCTCAAAGAGGAAGATGAGCGGGTTTACCTTGTGCCTCTTAAAGAAGAAGTTTTGCGGGAAGGGAAAACACCCGCCGACCGTCTGGCCGAACTTTGGCGCGGCTCATTTCACAAAAACCCCCGCGCGGTTGTGGACTATCTTAAGATTTGATATAACTGCTCGTAGAAGACCGTCAAGCGCGTAGAGGATGTCAAATCCTCACGCGCAGTATTTGACGCATCGGCGTCAAATGCAAGATCTTCACGAGCGGCACTTGCACGTCGGCGCAAGTATAGCCGGTTTGTTTGGGGCGCACTTGCTTGAAAAGCAGCAAGTACTAGCCCCGTAATTTTGATTAATACACATTTGGAACTTCTTTAAAGGATATTACGGGGCGCCCTGACTTTGATTAATTATTTATGGGAAGTCAGGACTAGCCCCGAAAATTTTGATCCT
>CAYJWM010000011.1:0-34125 GCA_964373885.1 uncultured bacterium
TCGTGCTCTTCGCGCGGATCAGCTGATATTGATTTGGAAGTTTGCGCTGATCGATCAAAACGACCGTCTTTCCCGACAAGCGGACGGGTTCAAAAGCGATTTTCATATATGCTCCTAAAGCGAAATTTTCGGAATTCCCAAAAGCGAAGCCAAAAGATTCATCCCCGGGAAAATCCAGCCATACAAAATGCCGGACATGTAAAGCAACAGAACGATTAAAAATCCAAACGGCTCCAGCCGCAGATAAAGCCGTTCTAACTCCAGGGGCAGTAAACCGGCAACCACCCGAGAACCGTCCAGCGGCGGGATGGGAAGCAAATTAAACACCGCAAGCCCCAAATTAAAATAAATGCCCATGAGAAAAAGGCCGACACCCGTCGCATGAAACAAGAGAAGCAGGAATTGGGCAAGCACGATATTGGCCAGCGGGCCCGCGACGGCCACCAAAATCATGTCCGGTTTCCTGTTTTTGAGATTGGAAAAATTGACCGGCACCGGCTTGGCCATGCCGATCACAAACCGCCCGCCGGTGGAGAAAAAAAGAAGGGCCGGAAAAAGAATGGTCCAAAAAAAATCGATATGCTTCAGCGGGTTGAGCGTCAGCCGCCCCATTGCCCTCGCCGTGTCATCGCCGCGGAGGTAGGCGACCGCCCCGTGCGACACCTCATGCACCGTCACCGTCATGAGAAAAATGACAAGCCACATCCCGCCCATTAACACGATGGGCAAAAAACTTTCCAGCGAACCGATATTCATGGAACGTCCACCAAAAACCGTTTCACAATGAAAAAATAACTCAAAAACACGGCGTTGTGCGTGATGTGCAAAGCGATAGGGGCAACGATGCTCAATCTTTTCTCATAGAGATAACACAAGGCGAATCCCAGAAAAAAAATAGGGACAAACGAAAACAAATTTTCGTGCACGAGCGCAAACAAAGCCGCGGTCGCCGCCATGGCCCACCCGGCCGCAAAATAGCGTCTCAAGGCGGGATAAAAAAATCCCCTGAAAAAAATCTCTTCCACGACAGGGCCGATCACGCAGGCCAGAAAAATGGAAAATCCGAGCACCCAGGGCGGGAGCGCGCGCTCCTTAATGAATATATGAACCAAAGGGTGGGCCGGCGGCTCATAGGAAAAAAAATTCGCGGCAATCACCAACACAACAATCAACGCCAAAAGCGTCGGGAAAATGGTGACATACGTCTGGATCCCGAGCCCGATTTCGCGCCAAGGAATTTTGACCCAGCGCCACCCGAACAAATCACTCGCCTTGGAACCGCTTCTTTGGGCCGTGCGCACGATAAACGAAACCACCGTCAGATCGACCACAGCCGCATGGATCAAAAGGGTGGTTTCATCTCTCGCTTTCCCGAACATAAAATAGGCCAGCCCCATGATCATATTTAAAAGCAGTGCCGTGGAAAAAAATAAAATGATGACCTTCAAAACATCCGCAATATTCCAAGGCGTCAGAGAAACGAAACCAGAGTCCGGGAAAAAATCCCCTGTCAGCCGAAAATGTTTGATCGCGCGAAATTCCAGAAAAATCCCGATAAAAAAAAGCGCGGTGAAAACGCCGAAAAATGTCTGGACCGGAGGGGCATATTCCGGATGCTCGGCGATCCGCTTGGTGACCAGTTCCGCATCCAGCATGGTTTCATTCAGGATTTGCTCTTCTAACGACGATGGTTCGGCTTCCGGAAGATGTTTCTTGCCGATCGTGTTTCCCACGATGAGAAAAGCGGCGTAAAAAAACACCAGCACCAGAAAAAGGACCCGGTAAATCGACTTTTTCATGAAAAATTCCCTGAGGTCGGCAAAAAAAAGATTCACGAAGCGCCTCCGAAATTTTTTCCGAACAGCCGCCCGGCATTTTGGGACGTTTGAGCGCCCAGAACTTCAAGCGAAACGCCTCTAAGTCCTGCAACAAGTTCCGCCGTCTCCGCCAGATATGCCGGTTCGTTTCGCTTCCCGCGCGAACTCTGCGGCGGAAGATAGGGCGCGTCGGTTTCAAGCAAGAGCCGGTCCTCGGGACAGGTGCGGGCCGCCTCCCGCGAAACGTCATTTTTTTTGTAGGTCACGGGACCCGCGAAGGAAATATAAAGTCCAAGCTCCAGAAATTGTTCCATCATCTCACGCGTGGAGGAAAAACAATGGCAAACGCCTCTGATCGGCGGCTTGAAATGGGTCTTCAACAGCTCTAGCATCGCTTCATAGGCGTCGCGGATGTGCAGTACGAGCGGTAGATCGGCTTGCTTTGCAATTTCGAAAAATTGAATCAAAATTTTTTTTTGAACCGGCTCAGGCGAAAGATTCCGGAAAAAATCAAGTCCCACTTCCCCGATCGCCGCCACTTTCTGGTTTTTGGCAAGCCCTGCCAAATGGCACATGTCCTCAGGCGTTGCACGAGCCGCATCATGAGGATGAACCCCGACGGTCGCGTAAACAAAATCATACCGCTCCGCCAAAGCAACGGCCTCTTGTGAAGACTTCAAATCCGTTCCGATATTGAGAAAATGGGAAACTCCGGCCGCTCGAGCACGGTCAATGACCGCGTCGGTCTCGTTTTTGAAATCCGGAAAATGCAAATGCACATGCGTGTCAACAAACATGAATAATCCTTACGGTTATGTTCAAGGCATTTCTCTCCGCTTCCCTGCGCGCGGCCGTTTTAGGGCGGCGGCCTAGCGAAAACGGCCGTGCTCGGCCTATCGCGAAAAAATGCCGCCCGCCATTTTTTCGCTCCAAGGCGCTACGAGATATACCTTGAACACCAAGAGCACCTAACAAAAGTGTCATTGCGAGCCCGCCGCGTTTTTTTGGCGGGCGCGGCAATCTCTGATCCTGAGATTACTTCGTCGGCCTAACCGCCTCCTCGTAATGACGGACATAGGTTTTGTTAGGTGATTGCTCTAAATCATATGCTTGCAATCCTGATGCGCTCGACGACGCCGCTCGGGCAAAAAGTTTTGCCGATTATCATTTGACTACCGCATCATCCAATCTCGGAAAAAGGGCTTCCCCTTTTTCAATAAGTGTCCCTGGTTTTAGAAGCCGAAGAGCTAAATAATCTTTAGCTGGAATAGCCCAGTTCGTTTTTAGCTTTAATCTTTTAAGCATCGCATGTGCTGTCTGAGGGAGAAAAATCTGCAGAAGACAGGCAATACGTGCAAGACATTCAGCTAGTACACTCAGCACATCCGCCAATTCACCCTTTTGAGCATCATTCTTAGCCACAACCCATGGCTTTTTTTCTTCTATAAATCGATTGGCTGATGTAATGACAGCCCAAATTTCAGCCAAAGCAGACCGTGGATCATAATTCACCATTGCCTGACGCATAACGTCCCAAAGCTTCAACGTATCTCTGATAAGAGGCGATTTTGGGTTTGCCGAAAGAGGATCTTGCGATTCAGGGATTTTACCTTCGAAATATTTGTCGAGCATGGAGGCGAGCCGAAACCAAAGATTACCCAAATCATTGGCGAGATCACTGGTGTAGCGCTCAGCGAGCAAATCCTCGGAAAACGCGCCGTCCAGCCCGAGCGTCACTTCATTCAAAAGAAAATAGCGGAAGGCGTCCACTCCGTATTTATTCACGAGTTCTACCGGATCCACGGCATTTCCGCGCGATTTCGAGACCTTGGCGCCGGACATGGTCCACCAGCCGTGCGCAAACACGATTTTGGGCATCTCGACGCCCATGGCCTTCAGCATAATCGGCCAATAAACCGCGTGCTGGCGCAAAATGTCCTTTCCGACCACATGTATGTCCGCCGGCCAAAGGCTCGGAAATTTCTTTGAAACCGCCGGAAATCGGGTAGCGCTCACGTAATTAACAAGAGCATCGAACCAGACATAAACGACGTGGTCCTTTGAGCTCGGATAATCAATTCCCCAAGAAAGCCGGGCGCGCGGCCGCGTGATGCAGAGGTCTTCAAGCGGTTCGCGCAAAAATCCGAGAATTTCGTTTTTTCGTATTTCGGGACGAATGAAATCCGGGTGATCCTCAATGTATTTCTTGAGGTCTTTCTGATATTTGGAAAGCTTGAAAAAATAATTTTCCTCGCTCAACTCCTGGACATCGCGTTTGCAATCCGGGCATTTCCCTTCCGCGGAGCGGTCGTCGTAGACGGCCGCAAGCTGAAGCTTCGTCCAAAAGGACTCGCAAGGGGTGCAATACCAGCCCTTGTAACTAGCTTTGTAAATGTCCCCTTTTTTCTCAAGATCCAATAAAATATTCTGAACGATTTTTTTATGACCGGCGTCCGTCGTACGTATGAAATAATCATACTCAATGCCGAGCGTCTTCCAAAGCGCCTTAAATTGCGGCACCATTTCGTCCACATACACTTTCGGCTCTTTATTAAGTTCTTTAGCGGCCTTGTCGATTTTCGTGCCGTGTTCGTCCGTTCCGGTGAGAAAAAACACCTCTTCGCCTAAAAATTTATGAAATCGGGCGAAGGTGTCGCACAGGATGTTCGTGTAGGCGTGCCCGATATGGGGCTTCGCGTTCACGTAATAAAGCGGCGTCGTAAGGTAATAAGGTTTGCTCATCAGGGACGGTTCTCCCGTAACTTGCTGTCATCCAATGACTTGGCGAGAACCGTCCCTAAAAGGTGGTTCCAAATCATCCCGGCGTGCGTCAGGGACAATTTGATATTGGCGTAATCATCAAGCGCGGCCTTCGCTTCAGTCATGGATTCAAAAAGCTCTATCAGCGAATCAAGCGCGCGCTTTTGGGCGATCAGGTCCAGTGCGCCCGCGCGGTGCGCATGAATTAAAAGTTCCCGGTCCCCTTTTGCCTTCAAAATCAGGAGGTCATGCGCCGCTTCAATGAGAAAATCGAAAAGCCGGGCGGCTTCATCGCGCTTTACCTGCTGAAATTCATCCAAAAAAGAAATCGGATTTTTGAGCAATTGGTCGAGCCATTCGTTTTTTTGTTCGAACCATTTTTCCTCAAGCCCAAGGCGGGCCCGGCCGAGCTCTCCCCGCGAAATACGCGCGAGATATTCCGCCTGATTGCGGTCAACCCCCTCTTTCGTAAACAAATCGCGGATTTCCTCAGCGCGGAAAGGCGGGACTTTGATTTCGGTCGCGCGCGAGCCGATCGTATCAAACAGGAATTTCCGATGCGGCACGAGCAGCAAAATCACATTGCCCGGCGGCGGCTCCTCAAGACTTTTAAGGAGCGCGTTCTGCGCTTCGGCTGTGAGCCGCTCGGCCCGGTTAAAAATAAACACCTTCACTTTTCCTTTGTACGGTTTATAGGAAAGCCAATTTTTAAAGTCGCGCACTTCCTCGATTTTGATCGAGGCGGCCTCTTCATCGAGACCGTACCATTTCACATCGGGATGCGTCCCGGCTTCGATTTGCCTGCAGGATTCACAAGTACAAGCAATGTCATAGATTGCTTCGTCGGCCTTACGGCCTCCTCGCAATGACCTTTCGCAATTCAGAGCTTTGGCAAAAGCGATTGCGAGCGCTTTTTTCTTATCAAGTTCATCGCCTGTGAAAAGATAAGTGGTCGCGTGTTTGCCGCGCTCGATTTGGGCATGGAGCCGACGGAACACCTTTTCATCAAGAAGCCCCTTAGAAGACACGGTGTAATGTTTCCTTTATCCTTTTTTGCACTTCGGATTTTGATAATCTGCCGGAAATCGCGACAAAGCGTTTCGGGCTCTGTTTCGCGAGGCGAAGAAAACCGTTTCGGACTTTTTTGTGAAAACCGATGGATTTTTTTTCCATGCGGTCATTCCGGCCCGCCCGTTTGAGCCCTTTTTTGGAATCGATATCGAGCAAAAAAGTCAAATTCGGCATTACTTCCCCGCGCGCGGTCCGGGCCAAGCGCTTTAATTGACTCAAAGGATAGCCGCCGCCGTAACCTTGATACGCAATCGTAGAATCTTCATAGCGGTCGCTGATCACGACCATTCCCCTTCGAAGCGCCGGCCGAATCACTTCATTCACCAATTGAGCGCGCGCAGCCAGGAAAAGAAAAAGCTCGGTTTCCACCGACATCTTGTTGTTTTTGGGATGAAGCAGCACATTTCTAATCTGCTCGCCGATTTTCGTGCTCCCCGGCTCACGCACGAGTAGAACACGTTTCCCGAGTTTTCGAAGATAATTCTTACAAAACCGAATCTGCGTGCTTTTTCCGCTTCCCTCAACCCCCTCAAAAGTAATGAAATATCCTCTACTCATTTGTCATTCTGAGCTGCCGAAGGCAGCGAAGAATCTATGCTGTCACAAAATTGAATGCTTAAATCATCCCATTTTGGATTTAGTGTTTCAATCAACGCCACTTTTTTAGATCGCAACCATCCTTTGATTTGTTTTTCACGAGTAATGGCAGCATTAACGTCTTCGGTTACTTCGAAGTAAACAAGTTTCGTTAAGTTATATTTTTTTGTAAAACCTTCTACTAATTTGTTTTGATGCTCATAAATACGTTTAGTCAAATCGCTGGTAATTCCCGTATATAAAACCTTATTTGTTTTATTGGTAAGAATATACACGTAATAATTTTTCATAGATTCCTCGCTTTGCTCAGAATGACACAGAGGTCATTTATCCCACGCTCTGCGCTTTTTTTTCACTGTCGATGGAACCCTTAAAGCAAATCCTGGCGTCGCGCTACCTCCCTTTGGAAGCGCATAATCCTTAACCAACCATCCCTTAGATTCTATCTCGCCTCTAATCCTATCTGCTTCATTTCTGAGTTTTTGGTTTTGTGTAAATCCTTCACTTCTTCTTTTTGCATTTCTTTCCTTTAAAAGCTTTAATATTTCAAAAGGAATGTTATCAATTGACGAAATGTCAAATCCAAATAATTTGTCTACTTTTTTAAAAAATGCGATTCCATGCTCCAAATTTTTTTTGCTTGTAAAACCAGACGATAGCGCCCTATTAATATTTCTAATTCCAAGCGAAAGAACAGAAAGACCGATTGCAACTTGCAGATCGTTGTCTAAACTTTCTAGTATTTGACTGACGTAGGAATCTAATTGTTCTAATTCATTTTGATCAGCTGGCCCTTTTGAAAAACTTTCTAATTTTAACCAAGATAAACAATTAAAATAGCCGTCATCCATTCTTTTGACTACTTCTTCCATTTCCTTCAACCCATCCAGGGTAAAATTCAATTGCTGCTTGTAATGGACTGAAAGCAACGCGTACCGAATAGCCATTGGGTCATAACGCTGCATTCCCAGATCCTTCGGCCTAACGGCCTCAGGATGACACGTAGTATTTCCTAATAAATCGCGGAGCGTGTAATAATTTTTGTCTTTTTTGGACATTTTTTTGCCGTCCACAAGCAAATGTTTCACATGAAGCCAGTATTTTACAAATGTTTTCCCGGTCGCGGCTTCGGATTGGGCGATTTCATTCTCATGATGCGGAAAAATCAGGTCCTCACCACCCGCGTGAATATCAAAAGTCTCGCCCAAATATTTCATGCTCATGGCGGAACATTCAATATGCCAGCCGGGACGCCCTTTGCCCCAGGGCGAGTCCCAGCAGGGCTCGCCTTCTTTTGATTTTTTCCACAGCACAAAGTCAGCGCCTTCTTCTTTGTCGTATTCATCAAGATTGACGCGCGCGCCTTTGATATTTTTCTCCAGATTTTTCTTGGAAAGTTTTCCGTAATTTTTAAACGTATCCACGCGATAGTAAACTGATCCGTCGGCGACATAGGCCGCCTTTTTTTCAATCAGCTTTTGAATTAAATCGAGCATGGCCGGAATTTCCTGGGTGGCCCGCGGCTCCTTCACATTGGGCGGTAAAATATTAAGGGTCTTTAAGTCTTCATGAAAAGCATCCAAATAAGTTTTAGTAAAATCTTCGAGTGTTTTTCCTTCGCGATTGGCACCGGCAATCGTTTTGTCATCTACATCCGTGATATTCATCACATGCTTGACCTTGTAGCCCTTAAATTCCAGAAAGCGCCGGAGCAAATCCTCGAACACAAACGTTCTGTAATTTCCGATATGGGCGTAGTCATAAACCGTCGGCCCGCAGGTATACATTTTCACTTCGCTTCCTTGAGGAAGGTCGAATGGCTTTAATTTTCCGGAAAGTGTATCAAAAAACTGAATCCGCGAAGCCTGCCTGCCGGCAGGCAGGCAGTTCATCGTAGATGGCATTTTAACGCCCGCTCAAAACGTTTTTGAATGGTATGACGGCTTAGAAGCGGAAAAATTTTCTTCAGTTCAGGACCGTGGGCTTTACCGGTGAGCGCGATTCGAAGGGGCATAAACAAATTTTTGCCTTTGGCTTTTACCTTCGGCTTGATCGCATTCGCAAATGCGTCGAAAAGCGCCTCGCCATCCCCTTTGAGTCCCGGAAGCGTCTCCAAAGCGGCCTTGAATATTTCCTTTGCCTCGGCTGTTTCAAGCATGGAACGATTTTCGTATGGAAAATCTTCGCTTAAAAGCTCAAGCCGCTCCTCAAGCTCCTCAAACCGCACCACATTGTCTTTAAATACGGGAAGTACTTTATGAACGAGCGTTTCGTCGTATTTTAACTTCCCCTGCTGCTTCAAAAAGCTGAGCGCCGCGCGGGAGAACGCCTCATTCGGCATGGCGCGCAAATGCTCCGCGTTTACCCAATCCAGTTTGTGTGAATCGTAAGTAGAAGCGGATTTATTCACCTGCGTTAGATTGAAACTTTTTTGAAGCTCATCCCATTTGAAAATCTCACGGTTGTCCCCCGGCGCCCAGCCCAAAAGCGCGATATAATTGGCGAGCGCGTGCGGAAGATATCCTTTTCTCCTGAATTCGCGCACAGAAACCGATTCAAGACGCTTCGAGAGCGGCTCGCCTCCCTCACCGTGAACAAGTGACAAGTGGCCGTACTCGGGCGGTGTAAACCCCATGGCCTTGAGCAGCAAAATATGTTTCGGCGTGTTCGACAAATGGTCTTCGCCGCGGATCACATGGGTGATTTTCATGAGCCCGTCATCGACACAGACCGCGAGGTGAAAAGTCGGTATCCCGTCCGCGCGCTGGATCACAAAATCCCCGACCATTTCATCCAAATTAAATGAGACATCGCCCCGGATCAAATCATGCATCTTTAATTCCGGCTGCTCGATTTTAAACCGCACGGTGGGCTTGATGCCGCGCGCTTTGCGTTTTTCGATTTCTTCCCTGGTAAAATTCCGGCCGCGATTGTCAAAATGCGGCGGCCTATGTTCCGCGCGCGCAAGCCGCTTCATTTCCTCCGTTTCTTCCTCCGTCACATAACAGTAATAGGCCTTGCCTTCCTTGATCAGCCGTTGAATATATTGTTCATAGATAGCCAGCCGTTCCGACTGGCGGTAGGGGCCGTATTCACCGTTGACCCCAGGCCCTTCGTCCCAGCGTATCCCCATCCAAAGCAGGTCCTCCTCAAGCGCTTCCAAATATTCCGGCTTGGTGCGTTCGCGGTCGGTGTCCTCGATGCGGAGGATAAATTTCCCGCCCCCGCGCTCGGCAAACAGATAATTAAAAAGCGCCGTGCGTATGTTTCCGATGTGAAGAAAACCGGTGGGAGACGGGGCGAATCTGACGCGTATCATAATTTTCTCTCAGGAAGATTTGTTTGCTGAGCGGCGTCGAATGCGCGAGACTTCTAGCTCGAAGTCCCTGCCTGCCGGCAGGCAGGGAGCGCATGAGCCCGCAGCGAGCACGGCAATTTTTGCCCAGCCCGCTCGGCTAAAAATTGCCGCGCGCAGCGTAGCGAAGCAAATAAATTTTCCTTATTTAACATTAAGTTCTTCTACTCCTTTTAAAACAACAAGTGCTTGAGCGGAAATGCTTTGTGCTTTGGCCTCGGGGCCGACACCTTCTGAGGTCTTGGCTTTTAAGTTCACCCGATCTAGATCGAGTGACAATAAACTCGCAATCCGCGCGGCAATTTTTTTCTTCCAGCGCCCCAATTTGGGCCGGTCCAAAATCACGGTCGCGTCCACCTGGACAGGACGAAACCCCTTTTTGGCCGCGAGTTCAACTGCTTTTTTGACAAATAATTCGCTTTTCGCGCTGCGCCAGCGCGGATTCCGGTTTGAAAAAAAATCACCGATGTCCCCCGCCCCGATGGCACCGAGAATCCCGTCCGTAATCGCGTGAAGCAAAGGATCCCCGTCCGAATGGCCGGCCGGTCCCGCGGCCGATGGAATACGAAGCCCGCCCAAAACAAACGGGCGGCCCAGCACAAGCCGGTGGCGGTCATAGCCAAACCCGAGACGGGGGGATGAATTTCCTCCCGCGATTTTCTCGGCCATTAAGAGGTCTTCATAAGTGGTGATTTTGAGATTGGGTCCCGAATGAAATACCGCCTTCACCGTTCCGCCCGCCGCCTCCACGAGCGAAGCGTCATCCGTCATATGAAAAGCGCGTTTTCCCAAGACCCGATACGCGTTTAAAAAAACATCCTTGCGAAAAACTTGAGGAGTTTCGGCCTCAAAAAGCCGGTTCCGATCAAGCGTCTCCGTAATTTCATCCGATCCGCCGTCCTCGAGCATCTTCACCGTGGGGACCGCCCGCCGCCCCAAAACAACCCCATCGCATCCATTCAACCGGCGAAAAAGCGATTGGCACCACTCCGCCCGGATAAGCGGCCGGGCCGCGTCGTGAACGCAGACGTATTCGGCTTTTTTGGAAACGCGCTTCAGCGCATTCCAAACCGACTCGGCGCGGGTTTTCCCCCCGCGGACCAACCGAACCGGCTTTTTCAGCCGCAGGCCGGAAAGAACGATATTCCTAAATTTTTGCTCCTCGCCGGCTTTGAGTGCAACGATAAGTTCCGACACGTTCGGAAGCGAATCAAAAGCTGAAAGCACATGAGACACCAAGGGCCTATCTCCCAGCTTTGAATAAAGCTTTGATTGGGCCCGGGGCGACCCGGCGCTCAGAAAACGCGAGCTTAGGCCCGCGGCAGGAATAATGACACTAACGCGCTGATTCATCCGACGGCCTTGCGAAAATCATGCGCCCGGCCTGTGTTTGAAGAACGCTTGTGATCGTTACGGAAAGCGTCTGACCGATTCGTCTCCGGCCTCCGTCTACTACCACCATCGTTCCATCATCCAGATAGGCCACGCCCTGATCCTGTTCCTTTCCTTCTTTTAACACGCGGACCTGAAGCGTTTCTCCCGGAATGACCACCGGCTTCAGGGCATTGGCGAGTTCATTGATGTTCAGCACGCGGACCCCCTGAAGTTCGGCCACTTTGTTTAAGTTATAATCATTCGTAAACACGCGCCCGCCGATCGTAATGGCCAGTTTCACAAGCTTCGCGTCCACGGTGTTCAGTTCCGGAAAATCCGTTTCGTTGATTTTGATCTCCACCATGGGATTGTTTTTCATGCGGTTCAGGACATCAAGTCCGCGGCGGCCGCGGTTGCGTTTGAGGGGGTCCGAGGAATCGGCGATGAGCTGAAGCTCCTTCAGCACAAAACGCGGCAGATGAAGTTTTCCGGACAAAAACGCGGTTTCGCAAATGTCGGCGATGCGGCCGTCCACAATGACGCTTGTATCAAGCAAAATAATGTCTTCGGAAGCCCCTTTTTCGCTTAACTTCACAAAGGGAATCATGGTGGTGAATTCTTCCTGCCCGCGTAAAATCGTGACGGCACCCAAATAACAGAACATGGCGGCGGAAATAATGCCGACCTGGTCCAACGTTTCGGCGGGAACATTCAAGTAGCGGACGATTTGCATCAGCAGTTGATTGGCGCCGAAGCCAAGCGTGGAGCCGATCAGAACGGAGAGAATGTTTCGAACGGTGAGCCGCTTAAAATAAAGATCAACCAGAATAACAAAAAAACCACCCAATGCCCCGAGCAAAGCCCCCAGCCACGGATATTGAGCGAGAAGATCTCCCTGAAAATAGCGAATTCCAAAGTAATGACCGATGCTGCCGCAGATAATCACGATAATGAAACGAAGGAATAGAATCATAGGAACCACCTTTGCCTTTCGTTATTGAATTTATGATGCTGTGAATCATGGAATCAGCTCTTTTTAAACAATTTCCAAGGATGCGTCTTAATTTCGCGCACAAAATCGCGCATGTCATTATAAAGTTCGTCGTCCTTAAACAATCTTCCCATACTGCCTTCGCCTTTGTTCAGCCGCTCCAAAAAGGTGTTCGTCTCATCCGCCACCCGATTTAATTTCACCACCATGTCCCGAAATTGCTGCTCCTGCCCCACCATCACCGTACTCATAGAACCGAGTAAAGCGTGCATGTAATCAAACGATTCCTGAAGCTTGGCCCGCGTCTTAGGGTCATCAAACATGCCTCCAGTCGCCTCCAAAATCTGATTGAGCCGCTCCGCGATCTCCTGACCCTGCTTAATCAAATCGTCCATCGAGTAGGGAGAGATGCCGTTGGGGATGACGTCTCCGTTCTGGAGCACGCGGGCGTTGCCGGGGGCCGGCGTAATTTCAATATGCGGTTCGCTCATGATATGCGTCCCCTGAATCGCCACAGAATAATTTTCACGCACTTCCACGCCCTTTTCGACAAAAAAAGTGATTTGGACTCTTGCTTTCCCCTCCTCCCCCTCGGGTTTCAAAAGACTCACCTTGCTGACTTCGCCGACCCGCACACCGTTGAAGCGGACGGGAGCGCCTTTGTTGATGATGCCCACGTAATCAAAAAGGGCGTTCAGATGATAACCGGGACGAAAAAAATAAACGCCGCTGATAAAAAACACAAACATGGAAAGAATCAAAAAACCGACGACCACAAAAAACCCAACTGTCACTTCAAAACTCGGCCTTTTATTCATCATGCCTCCAATTATGCCTTATGACCGTCTCCTTCAATCGTAATGGGCCCGACGGCGGACCCGGTGGTAAACTGCTGAACAACCGGATCGTTTGTTTTCCGGATTTCATCGGGGGTGCCGATACCGACAATTTTCCCCCGATACAACATGGCAATCCGCGTGCCTACTTTGTAGGCGCTTGTCATGTCATGCGTCACCACAATGGAAGTAACGCGCAGCCGCTCGCGCATCCGAAGTGTCAAATCGTTGATCGCATCCGCCATAATGGGGTCCAACCCGGTCGTGGGTTCGTCATACAGAATAAATTTCGGCTCGGTCGCAATCGCGCGCGCAAGGCCCACCCGCTTTTTCATCCCGCCGGAAAGCTCCGACGGCATAAGCCCCTCGATTCCGCTCAAACCCACCAGGCGCAATTTATCCCGCACCCGCTTACGGATTTCCTCTTCCCCGAGATGCGTATGCTCATAAAGCGAAAAACCCACATTTTCATGCACCGTAAGCGAATCAAAAAGCGCCGCCCCTTGAAACAACATACCGATCTGCGTCCTGAAATGATTGAGTTCGGTTTCCTTCATGTCAAAAATATTGACGCCATCCACCAAAATTTTGCCGGCGTCCGGCCTTAAAATCCCGATGATCAGTTTGAGTAAAACGCTTTTCCCGCAGCCGGAACGCCCGATGATCACCATCGTCTCGCCGGTTTCAATCTTCAAATTGACGCCCGAAAGAACCTGATTATTTCCGAATGACTTGTATAGATCAATAATTTCAATCATGGATCGTTTCGATCCGCCAAAAAGCGTGGCGGATAAATTCGCGCATAAAACTTACGTCCCGTAAGTTTTGCGCTCATTTACAAAACAAAATAGAAAAGAGCGGTAAAAAAGGCGTCGAAGACAATGATCAAGATAAAGGAAACCACCACCGCCATCGTCGTCGACAGCCCCACCCCTTCGGCACCGCCGGTCGTTCGAAACCCGTAATAACAGCTGACGATGCAGACGATGATTCCGAAAAAGAACGATTTAATGAGCCCGGTATACACATCCTTCAACACCAGTACGGTGACCGTGCGGTGGAAATACATAAATGAGCTCAGCCCCAATTTAAAAACGCCGACCAAGTAACCTCCCAGTATCCCAAGCAAATCCGAATAAAGCGTCAGCAAAACCACCATGCAAATGGTGGCAAAAAACCTGGGGACTACCAAATAACGAATGGGATCTGTGGCCAGCGATTTTAACGCGTCAATTTGCTCCGTCACCTTCATCGTTCCAAGTTCAGCCGCCATCGAAGCGCCCACGCGGCCCGCCACCATCATGGCGGTCAAAACAGGCGCTAACTCGCGGGTGGCCGAAAGCGCGACAAGATCCGAGACGAATTGCTCGGCTGAAAAAAGCTTCAACTGATAGGCGGATTGAAGCGCAAGCACCATGCCCGTAAAAATGGAGGTGAGCATCACAAGGGGAAGCGACAGAACCCCTATTTTGTAGCATTGATCGATAAAATGCTGCCAGCGAAAACGGCCTCCCGCCGCAGCTTTCAGCGTGTCCCAAAAAAAGATCGAAATTCCGCCCGAGTGCTCCAAAAAGTCAAGCGTCCGCTCGCCCAAGCGGGTCAGCCAATTTTGAATGTCTGTGATTTTTCTCAGATGCGCAAATTGAATTTTGATCATGAATGAAAATAGATTAAAACTTCACCTTGGGCCCGACCGCCAAATACTCCTCTTTGTCCTGTTCACTCTTGGCCGTCACATGAATGCTTGTCTTCTCCCCTATTTGGTATGCCACGTCCATTTGGGGAGCGGAACTGTCTTTTTCCTCTATCTCACGGCTCAAGGTCAACCCTTTCCAAATCACCACCTGCTCGGAATTGATCAATTTCGTCCCCTGCAGAAAATTCCGGAGACCGAAATCAAGCCCTCCTTTTAACATAAAGCTATTTTTCCCCTTGGTCACTTTGGAATCTTCCAACACAAGATACGGCAGGTTCCCCGCGAAATGAATGGTGGCCAAATCATAATTCAAACCGTCTATGGCGCCGTCGCGAATGGTGAAGGCGCCTTCCAGATCCGGACGCGCGAGCTCGCCGCGAATATTTAATTTGCCCTGCAGCACGCCCTCAAGTGACCGGGGCAGAGGGTGAGATCCGAAGGAACGAAGTTCCGCGAGCGTGATGGGACCGGCACGAAGGACAAGATCCCCTTCCGGAATCCGCTTTAGCAAAATTTTACCGCGAAGTTCCGAGACGCGGCCCCAGCGCGCTACAATGTCTCCCAATTCAAACCGCGAAAAACGGGCGGCCAGTTCAAAATCGCGGAGCAATTGGTGTTGAAAAATCAAATAGTCCGTTTGAAGCTCCAAATGAAAAACAGGGCTGCCTGTTCGAAGCGTTCCTTCCTCCGGTTTGAATTCCAAATCTCCGTAGGTCACCAAATCAAAACCAAAGAGCGGAATATGATCCAGCTGGAAAAAAAGCAGTCCCGCAAAACCATTATGCGAAAGTGTGACCGAAAATCGTTCTTTGCCTCTCGCGGCTTTAACGCGGTAGGTCCCTGTCTTTAGATTAAATTGGCCGGATCCTTCATACCCATTGTCAAAAGTGACCCGAGGAATCCGAAAACCGTCCTCTTCCTTTACCATCACACCCGAAAAACGCTGCTCCTCGTCAAACCACTGGACCATTCCGGAAAAAAGCTCCTTTCCAAAATCAGCATCCACCTGGGAACGGAAAGCCAATTCTCCTCTGTCCACGGAAAACAGAAGCCCGAGAACGGGTGTTCCCGAAAAAACGCGGTCTATGGAGCCGGATAATTTGCAGGGAATCCCCCGGAATTTAAATTGAAGGGACGGAATGTTCAATTGAGATCCGGCAAGTTCCACAGAACCATTCAGGTCGCTTAGGGGAATCGCTTCGTAGTCGGCCGCGCCGACTCCAAAAAAGTTCAAGATTAAACTTGCCTGCTTCGAAACAGGATCGGCCGTGCCATGAACCGAAAGATCGCCTTTCAACATCCCTACCAGAGAACCACGGAGCGAAATGCGAAATGAATTCCCTTTGACGGGAACAGCGTGGCCTTGAATGCGCACTAATTTGACCGCGCGGTTCAAAGGACCGGTCGGCAAATTGATTTCGCCTCCCTCCAAATCGAACCGCGTCGCAATTCCATGTTCCCCTTCCAGAAGCCGCGTGTCAAAAAGAGATCCGGGTGACTCAAGGGCTTGAAGCGTCAGGTGGGGAGAGTCCAGAAACACCCGCTGGGGAAACCTGAAATTCCGTTTGAAAAAATCAGAAAAGTCATAGCGGAAAATAATCTTTTTGACGCCGATCAAAAATGGATAACCAGTTTTGGTCCGGTCAATCTCCAAATCCTTTACGGAGAGGTGACGGATGAGGCCGATTGAGATGCTTGAGACGCGGACCCGCGCATGCAAAAATTCCCCCATGCGCTTTTCGGTGAGCGCTTTAAAATCGGCAGTCACGATTTTCGTTTTCAAAAAATGATAAACTTGAAGAAAACACAAAGCGATGACCACCGAAAGAATCATCACCAGCGCGATTTTCCGTATCATGCAAACCCCTTATTTCTGTATCGGCTGATTCTCACGAGTCCTTTTCAAAACTAATCAGGTCTCCCTTCAAAATCGCCTTCACCTTATCGCCCTCTTTAAATTTTCCGCTCAGGATTTCCTCCGCCAGCACGTTTTCAATGTATTTTTGAATCGTGCGCTTCAGCGGCCGGGCGCCGAACTGAGGGTCATAACCCTTGTCAATCAAAAAGGTGATCACTTCGGTTCCCATTGCCAGCTCCATCTTTTTCTCCTTAAGCCGGTTCATCACTTCATCCAGCTCGATATGGATGATTTGCTCCAGGTCCTGGCGGGTCAGCTCATGGAACACGATAATGTCATCCACCCGGTTCAAAAACTCGGGGCGAAACGTCTTTTTCGCCTCTTCCAGAAGTCTCGTTTTCATCGCGGCGTAATTTTCCTCGCTGCCTTTCGGCCGGAACCCCAAATCGCCCTGGCGCTTGAGAAGGTCCACCCCCACGTTTGACGTCATAATGAGGATGGTATTTCGAAAATCAATGCGCCTTCCGAAGGAATCCGTCAAGCGGCCGTCTTCCATGATTTGAAGCAAAATATTAAACACGTCCGGGTGCGCTTTTTCGATTTCATCCAAAAGCACCACCGAATAAGGCCGTCTCCTTACCTTCTCAGTCAACTGCCCGCCCTCTTCATAACCCACATACCCCGGAGGCGCGCCAAGCAGGCGCGAGACATTGAACTTTTCAGCGTATTCGGACATATCAATTTGAATCATCGCATCCGTATCGCCGAACATAAATTCGGCAAGGGCGCGCGCCAGAAGCGTTTTTCCGACGCCGGTCGGCCCCATGAAAATGAAATTTCCGATCGGCCGTTTCGGGTTCCGGAGGCCCGAGCGCGAGCGGCGGACAGCGTGCGCAATCGCGCGAATCGCTTCTTCCTGGCCGATGATGCGTTTGTGAACTTCATCTTCCATCCGGAGAAGCCGCGTTTGTTCCTTCTCCTCAAGACGCTGGAGCGGAACACCCGTCACTTTGGAAACAATGACGGAAATGTCCTCGGGTGTCACCTGAACCTCCACTTCGGATTTGGATTCCTTCCAGCTTTTCTTGACGCGCGCAAGTTCTTCTTTGGCTTTGCGCTCTTCATCGCGAAGTTTCGCCGCCTTTTCAAAATCCTGCGCCTTGATGGCGGCTTCTTTTTCCATCCTGAATTCTTCGATGCTTGCTTCCAATTTTTTCAAATCCTTCGGAAGCCGCGTGACGGAAATACGCGCGCGGGAACCCGCTTCATCGACTAAGTCAATCGCCTTGTCCGGAAGAAATCTTCCGGAAATATAGCGGTCCGAAAGCTTCGCCGCGGCCTCAAGCGCCTCATCCGTGATTTTCACCCGGTGATGCGCTTCGTAACGGTCCCGCAGACCTTTTAAAATCGCGATGGTTTCTTCCACCGTCGGCGGGTCCACATTGATGGTTTGAAACCGGCGGGCAAGCGCCGCGTCTTTTTCGATGTATTTGCGGTATTCATCCAAGGTGGTGGCGCCGATGCATTGGATTTCACCGCGGGAAAGCGCGGGCTTTAAAATATTGGAGGCATCGATCGCGCCTTCGGCGCCTCCGGCACCGACCAATGTGTGCAGTTCGTCGATAAAAATAATCACATTTTCCGAGCGGCGGATTTCATCCATGACGCTTTTGATGCGCTCTTCAAACTGGCCGCGGTATTTGGTCCCGGCCACCATGAGCGCCAAATCCAAAACGACGATTCGTTTGTCGAGCAGCACTTCCGGAACATCTCCCGCCACAATCCGTTGAGCCAAACCTTCGACAATGGCTGTTTTTCCGACGCCTGCTTCCCCTAAAAGCACGGGATTATTTTTGGTGCGCCGGGCCAAAATTTGAATGACACGCTCAATTTCATCCGCGCGGCCGACAACGGTGTCCAGCTTCCCTTCGCGCGCCATGGTTGAAAGATCGCGCCCGAAAGCATCCAGCGCCGGTGTCTTCGCCTTGCTTCCTTTCGCCGTTGCGCCTCCGGACGGAGAGCCTCCCATGCCGCCCCCTTGGCCTTGCGCCGAAGAACCGAGTAATTTAATGACTTCGGAACGCACTTTGTTTAAATCAAGACCGACATTCATGAGCACGTGGCTCGCCACTCCTTCACCTTCCTTAATGAGGCCCAACAAAAGATGCTCCGTTCCGATATAGTTGTGCCCAAGCCGCCTGGCTTCATCCATCGCAAGCTCAATCACTTTTTTGGCCTTCGGTGTAAATGGAATGTCGCCCGAAACAATGGTGCTCGGGCCGAACTGAACGAGTTTCTCCACCTCAAGCCGTATCGTATCGAGTGAAAGACCGAGGTTTTGAAGCACCGCAGCCGCCACGCTCTCCCCTTCCTTGATCAACCCGAGCAAAATATGTTCCGTCCCGATATAATCGTGATTAAAACGCTTCGCTTCTTCCTTCGCTAAAATGATTACTTTTCTTGCGCGTTCCGTAAACCGGTCAAACATGATGCACTCCTGATAGGGACGGTTCTCTCAAACTTCCGTTAACATCCCCACACTTCGTTAAAAATAGTCAACGAATCGTGGCCTATTAAAGGCCGTCTCTGAGAACCGTCCCTAAATTAGTTCGACATTTTTTAAACGTTCCCGCAAAAGCTCGGCCCGCTTTTCATCCCGCTCGGCGGCATTTAAACTTCCCTTGCCTACTTTTTGAAGATGCGCGGGCTGAATAAACAAAAGCAGCGTGTTTAATTCCGTTTTGCTCAAATTGGAAATCAAACCCAAATCAATGCCAAGCCGCGCAAGCGACAAAAGATTCATCGCTTCTGCGCTTGTCATCAACCGGGCGGATTTAAGCGCTCCCACCGCGCGCCAAATCTGGTCCTCGATCCTGGCGCGCTTTTTTTCAAGTAAATGAGACCTTGCTTCTTTTTCGTGTTCAATCACTTGGCACATGACGCGTTCAAGTGAGTCCACGATTTCGTTCTCATTCTGCCCCAACGTCAATTGATTCGAAAACTGGAACAAATTGCCGCTTGCCTCGGTGCCTTCCCCCAAAAAGCCGCGCGCGGCCAAATTCAGTTTCGAAATCGCCTGCAGCACTTTGTTCACCTGTTTGGTCATGACAAGCCCCGCCAAATGGAGCATGCAGGAGGCCCTTAGCCCCGTACCCACATTGGTGGGGCAGGCCGTCAAATATCCCAAAGTGGGGTGAAACGAAAAGGAAATCTTCGAACCGAGTTCCGAATCCAAGCGATCCATATGCTTCCATGCTTCGGCCAAATTGAGGCCCGACTGGAATATCTGGCTCCTAAGATGATCTTCCTCAAGCACCATGATGCTCACGACTTCACTGGGGTTAACGGCAAGCGCTTTGGCACCTTTTTCGACGGCGTGCTCGCGGCTGATGAGATGCCGCTCGAGAAGAAACTGGCGATCCAGTTCCTTTAAATTTTTATAGTCCAGAAAATAGGAATCTCTAAGAGAGGGGACATTCTCAAACGCTTCCTCCAAATCGCTGATCAAACGTTCCTGATCGTTTGGTTTTAATTTCCCTGAAAAAGAATAACCTTCCAGGTTGCGCGCAAGCCGAATGCGCGAACTCAACACAATATCGCTCTCGGGCCCGGAGCCGCGGAGCCATTCGCAAGTCGAATTCAAAAAATGACCGATGGCATTATCGTTTCGAGGTATCAAGTGCTAACCTTTTGATTTCCGGCTGTTTTTCTTCTTCTCTTCCAACTGGCTGATCTGATCCCGGATTTTGACCGCGCCCTCAAAATCCTCGGCATCAATGCATTTTTGAAGCCGCCCGTGGAGCTCCCGAAGCGCGGCGCCGCGCTTCAGAGCGGGAGAGGCCTGCTGGGGCACTTTGCCGATGTGCTGTGTGTCGCGCTGTACACGCTTTAAGAGCGGGAGCAGTAATTTTTCAAATGACTGATAACAGGCCGCACAGCCAAGGCGTCCCGTTCTCGCAAACTCTTCGGTGGCCATGCCGCACGAAGAACAAACCAACCCTCCCTGCTCCTCGCTTTTCAGCGCCGTCCCGAAATCAGCGAGACTCGCGAGTAATTTGTTAAAATCAAAATGAACTTTAAAATCCGCGCCCTTCTGGTCCGCGCAAGTTTCGCACAGATGAATCTCGACCATTTGATTGTTTAGAATCTCGGTCAAATGAATCGTCGCCTCATTCTGCCCGCAGGAATTGCAAACCATCGCAGCCTTTCGTCCGTTAAATCGTGTACCGCACGCCGTCTTTTTTGGTCAAATCGCGAAACTCACTCATGAGTTTCCGTGTCGTCTTGCCCGGTTTCCCGGTGCCGATCTGACGGCCGTCGATTTTCACCACGGGAATGACTTCCGCGGCCGTCCCGGTCAAAAATACCTCATCCGCGTTAAACAAATCATGCCGCGTTAAAATCCGCTCCTGGCATGGGATGTCGTTGCGAAGCGCCAAATCCATGATCGCCTGGCGCGTGATTCCCTTGAGCACGCCCACATGAGCGGCGGGTGTTTGAAGAATTCCCTTTTTGATGAGGAACACGTTGTCGCCCGTGCATTCCGCCACATACCCTTGAGAATTCAGCATCAACGCTTCTTCATACTTGGAATTTTTCGCTTCGATTTTGGCCATGATGTTGTTCAAATAATTGAGCGACTTGATGGCCGGATTAATGGCTTCCGGCAGATTGCGCACCGTGGGCACCGTGATGATTTCCATACCGTTCCGGTAAAAAGAATCGGGATACAGAACGATTTTATCCGTGATCACGAAAAACGTCGGCTTTTTGCACTTGGCCGGATCCAGCCCCAAATCCCCCGGCCCGCGCGTCACCACGACGCGGATGTAGGCGTCCAGAAGCTTATTCTTCTTCAATGTTTCCGTCACCGCATCGATCATTTCCTCCTGCGAATAAGGGAGGGTGAGCAAAATCGTATGCGCCGATTCGGCGAGCCGGACCAAATGCTCCTTTAATTTAAACACGAGACAATTGTAAGCGCGTATTCCTTCAAACACGCCGTCCCCATACAACAGGCCGTGATCAAAAACGGAAACGGTGGCTTCGCTTTTGGGGACAAATTCGCCATTTAAATAAACGCATGGTTCCGATAAAACGGCCCTTGTCTTTGTCAATTTTCTCGATCTTTGAAATCCACCCTCGCTCATGACACAGCTCCTTTTCTCTCCCAATCAAATGGCGTCCGGGGTTCAATCACTCCCTCATGGAGACGAAATGCGCGGTCCCCTTTTCGCACCATGCCTTCTTCATGCGTGACAATACAAAACGTATGCCCCTCACGATTCAGATCCAAAATCAGCTGATAGACGGATTCCGCCGTCTGTTCGTCCAAATTTCCCGTCGGCTCGTCACAAAATACAAGCCGGGGCTCATTCACCAGCGCCCGCGCAATGGCCGAGCGCTGCTGCTCGCCGCCCGAAAGTTCGCTTGGAAGATGGTCGCGCCGCTCCCATAAGCCCACCCGTTTCAAAAGCGCTTCCGCTTGCTTTGAGCGGCTCCTCCCTGCAATCACGCTCGGGAGCTCCACGTTTTCTTTCACCGTCAGCTCCGGCAATAAATGAAAAAATTGAAACACAAAACCGATTTTCCGGTTCCGGTAATCCGCCAAAAACCGTTCGTTTCTAAAATCAATTTCTTTGCCGTCAAATTCAACCTTCCCGCCGCTCGGTTCATCCAAACCGCCGAGCAGATGAAGCAGGGTCGATTTTCCGGCGCCGGAACGTCCCAAAATAAACGCGATTTCGCCTTCTTTAAGTTCCAAGTTTACGTTTTTCAAAACTTCAAGTTTTCCGCGCGGGCCGACAAAATGCTTCCGAAGGCCGATGGCGCGCAGCATCATTCATACCGAAGCGCTTGCACCGGATCCAAACAGGCGGCCCGATGGGCCGGATAAACGCCGGCCAGAAGCGACAGCAAAAGCGCAAGCGCCGTGATCATGAACACGTCGGTTGAATTCACCTGCGCCGGAATTTGATCGAAATAATAAATGTCGCTCGGAAAAACGGAAATGCCGAACGTGCGATTTAGAAAATCGGAAACCTCGTTTAAATGAAGCGCGAGCACGAGGCCCGAAACGGCCCCAAGCATGATCCCAAAGGCGCCGACCACAAACCCTTGAATCAGAAAAATTCTCCGAATCGCCCCGCGCGTCGCTCCCAAGGCCCGCAGGACTCCGATGTCCTTGGTTTTTTCCATTATCACCATGGTGAGCGTCGAAACAATGTTAAATGCCGCCACGAGAATGATGAGTGACAGCAAAATGGTCATCACCGTTTTCTCCACTTTCAGAGCCGAAAAAAACGTGCGGTTGAGGTCCATCCAGCTCCGGATTGAAAATCCAGGGCCCAAAAGCCGGTGAAGCGGCTCTTTCAAACGATCGGCCTCTTCCACATGTTGAAGCCGTAAGCTGATCCCGCTTGCGCGGGTTCCGATGCGGTAAAGGTCCTGCGCCTGGGGCATTCCGATCAAAGCGAAATTGGAATCAAAATTGCTCATCCCCACGCGGAAAACACCGGACACCACAAACGGTGTGCTTTTGGCGCGCTTCACCGCGCGAACGGGATCCTCCTCAAGAGCGGGCGCTATGATGGTCACGACATCTCCAAGGACCACATTTAAATCACGGGCAAGTTCTTCACCAATCACGATGCGGCTGATCGATTTCGTTTTAGAGCCTCTCGTCGGTATGGTGACGTCCTCAAACTGAAGCGTTCCCTCCTGCATGTGGCTCGCAAATAAATCCAGCCCTTCGCGCGCGGGATCAATCCCTTTCACCGAAATTCCGATGGCCGCCGAATCCGTCCGGATCAATCCCTGGCCTTGAACAAAAGGGGCGATGGAAATGATTTGAGACAGATTGAGCGAGTTAATTTTTTCGCGAATTTCCGCTTCCTGTTCGATCCCCCCGATTTTTTCCACCACCAAATGAGGATGAATGCCCACAATTTTTGTCTTCAGCTCGCGGTCAAAACCGCTCATCACGGCCAGCACCACAATCAGCGCCATCACGCCCACCGCCACGCCCAAAACGGAAATAATGGAAATAAGCGAGAGAAACCCGTGCCGTTTTCCCTTCACCAAATGCTTCATGGCCATAAAATATTCGAATCTCATTTTAATTAATCCCCCGCAAGGCAATTCGGCCTTGCCGCCATTCGAAATTCCCCAGCGAGGAATTTCTCACTCGCGCGCTCGGCTTCGCTCGGCGGCGAAAATTGTCGCGAGGCAATTCTCGGAGCCATTCGAAGCTCGGTTCCCCGCCGCGAATTTCGGCGGGGATTCGAATGGCGAGAGCATAGGCGGTTATTCGCCGCTGGAGCGAATAAACCGCCGGTGCCGAGCGGCAGATTTTCGCCGCCGCCATGCCCGCTCCGCCTCGCGAGCGCGCCATGGCCGAATTGCCTTTCGAGATAATCTAAACGAGTCAGTCTCATTTGTCTGGTTTCAGTTGAGGAAATAAAACCACGTCCCGGATCGACGG
Source organism: uncultured bacterium (assembly GCA_964373885.1). GTDB lineage: Bacteria > Omnitrophota > Omnitrophia > Omnitrophales > Danuiimicrobiaceae > CAYJWM01. The sequence continues at coordinate 23,839 of CAYJWM010000011.1, forward strand.
CGAATTGGTCAAAAGCATTACGAGCCGGTCAATTCCGATCCCGAGCCCGCCGGCCGGCGGCATGCCGTATTCCAGCGCCGCCAAAAAATCCTCATCCGTTGTTTTTTGAACCCCGATCACTTCTTTTTGCTTCTCAAGCCGCTCACGCTGCTCAAACGGATCGTTGAGCTCCGAAAACGCATTCGCAAGCTCCAAGCGGGCCGCGAACAGTTCAAAACGATAAACCAAGTCCTGATCTTTCTCCTTGCGTTTCGCAAGCGGCGTCGTCACGGCCGGATAATCAATCACAAATGTCGGATCGATCAGCTCTGGTTCCACGAAACGGTCAAACGCCTCGTTTAAAATGTCCACCTCCTCCGAATATTGGTCCAGTGGGATACCCGCTTTTTTCGCAAGCTCGCGCACATTTCCCTTCCGCCAGTCCAAACCACTTTTCCCCTTGAGCGCCTCATAAAATGAGATCCGCTTCCACGGGCGTTTGAAACGCACGGTCCATTCCCCGTAGGAAATACTGTCCTTGTGATGCAGATCGTTCACAAGAGAGAAAATCAATTCCTCGGTCAAATTCATCATCACTTCATAATCCGCGTACGCCTCATAAAGCTCCATCATCGTAAACTCGGGGTTGTGGCGCGTTGAGATTCCCTCGTTCCGGAAATTGCGGTTGAGCTCAAACACTTTTTGAAATCCGCCGACCAAAAGCCGCTTGAGATAAAGCTCGGGCGCCACGCGCAGATAAAGATCGGTGCTGAGCGCTTCATGATGCGTTTTAAACGGCTTGGCCCGCGCGCCGCCCGGAATCGGCTGCATCATCGGCGTTTCCACTTCCACAAACCCGCGTTCGGTTAAAAAAGAGCGAATCTTCTGAACGATGAGGGAGCGCTTTTGAAACACGTCCCGCACTTCGTCGTTCATGATCAAATCAAGGTAGCGTTGGCGGTAACGCGCTTCCACATCTTTTAAGCCGTGCCATTTTTCCGGTAAAATACGCACAATTTTGGAGAGAAGCTGGAATTTTTCTACTTTAATAGTCTTCTCGCCCTTGTGGGTCAGAAAAAGCGCGCCTTCCACGCCCACAATGTCGCCCATGTCCAACAGTTGAAACCAATCGAACGGTTCCTTTCCGACCGTATCCAATTTGGCGTAAATTTGTATTTTGGCGGTTTCGTCCTTCAAATCCGCGAACGCGCTTTTCCCGTGATCGCGCTTCGTCATCAGCCGCCCGGCTACTTTGACCGCTTTCCCTTCCTGAAACGGTTCAAGAAGCGAAACAATCGTACCGGCCGGTTTAAACTTATCCGAATAAAGAGGAAACCCTTTTGACCGAAGGTCCTTGACCTTTTCAAAGCGGTCTTTGAGCACTTCAGAGCTAATGTCCACAAAATTCCTTATTTCTTATGGCACAATGACTTAGATAATTTTTAAATGAATTTTGACACGATAAAACAGATTATTCTATTACACTCGGAAGGTGGTGTCAATTCAAACGCAACGCTTTTAAGTGATAGTGTGGGAGAGGGTTACGAAAAGGAAGAGCGGTCCAATTGAAGCCACTCACCAAAGACTGCGCCTGCCTTTGAAAAAAGAGAAATGTCGGCCACGTGGCTTAATTCGGTCGGCTCTACGTTTACTTCCACGATAAATGCTCCGTGAAGTTTGGCGGTGCGTACAAAACTCGCGGCCGGCTCGACGACACCGGAAGTGCCGACCACAAAAATCACATCGGCCTCATGCATCCATTTCACCGCGGCGCGCACCACATCGGCATCCAGCTCCTCGCCGAACCACACTACATGAGGTCTGAGAAGACCTCCGCAGTGCCGGCAGGAAGGAAGTTTTTGAAATTCAAGCGCCCGGTCTGATTCCACAATTCCGCAATCAAGACAACGTGTTTTCCAAACATTGCCGTGCAGTTCCTGAATGTGCATACTGCCTGCTCTGGCGTGAAGATCGTCTATATTTTGCGTGACCACTCCCGCGAAGGGAAAACGTTTTTCCCATTCGGCGAGTGCGTGATGGGCCGCGTTCGGGCTTGCTTTCAACGCCCCGTTGCGGCGTTTCAAATAAAAATTCCAAACAAATTCCGGATCCCGGTAAAATGCCTGCGGTGTCGCCACCTCCTCGATTGAGTATTGCTCCCATAACCCGCCCGAATCGCGAAACGTTAAAATGCCGCTTTCGGCCGAAATGCCGGCGCCGGTGAACGCGACAACTTTTTGGGCTTCCTTAAGCCGGTCTAATGTTTTCTGAACCGCGGAAGCATCCATGAGGCAGCCCCTGCCACGAACGCCAAACAGAAAATGGGAAAATAATGTCCGCCGCGCTGATACCAAGTGATCGCACGACTCCGCGTCACCTCACGCACCAGCCCTCCTCCGATAAAAATATCCCGTCCCTTTTGATCTTTCACCCGGTCCAAAACTTTTCCGCGATCGCTGACAAAAGCGGACACACCCGTGTTGGCGGCGCGCACGACCGGGACCCCGTTTTCAATCGCGCGAAAAATCGAGGCCTGAAGATGTTGATAAGGAGCCGCGCTTTTGGCGAACCAGGCGTCGTTGGTGATCACCACTAGAAATTGCGCGCCCTGACGGACCGCCGCGCGGGCAAGCTCCGGAAATATATCCTCAAAGCAAATAAGCACCGAAAATTTCCGGTTCGGGGCGGGTGAAAAAACATGCATGCGGGTACCCGCATAAAAATCACTCACGCCCAGTGAATAAGCAAGCCGTTCCAGACCGAGCGGCCGGAACAGAAAAGACCATGGAATAAATTCGCCGAACGGCACAAGGCGGACCTTGTCGTAGCGTTCGATATTTTCAAACGGCGGCGTCACCAAATAAGCGCTGTTAAAAGCAATTTCTTTCTCAGAGGAAGAAAATTCCATGTGGGGACTCCCGACTAAAATCGGAACGTTAAGCTCGGAAGCGAGTGAAAAAACGCGCGAGCGGTCCGGATCGCGGTTGAAGTATCCGGGAAAAGCAGCCTCGGGCCAAATGATCAAATCAGGACGGTCATAGGCCGCAAAACGGCTGAGCCCTTCATGCGTTTCAAGAATCGCCGCTTTTCTTCCGGGGTCCCATTTTTCCTCCTGAGGAATATTGCTCTGAATCACCGCGATACGACCGAGGAATTCCTCGGTCGCAGCCGCTTTCCTTTGCATGGCATCAAAAGCGAATACAAACGCCAAACCGCAGGCCAAAACAAGAAATGACAAACGGGCCAGTTTTAAATCCGGCGCGCTGCGGCTTAAACGCCATTTGAGAATGAAAAAAAGAACAAGATTTGTAAAAACGACAAACCATGAAACGCCATAGGCGCCCGCCGCGGAAGCAAGTCCGGCCGCCAAAAAATGCTCGGCTTGGCTATAGCCGAGTAAATTCCACCCAAACGCCCAGACCGGAATTTCCGCGCGCACCCATTCCAAAACGGTCCATACTGAGGGGAGCATAAAAAGAGACAAAAGAAAATGCCCGCGTTTCCAAACCCACTGAACGGAAACGCCGAACAATCCGAAATAAACCGCCTGAAATACGGCCACAAAGACCCAACCGAAATACGAAACATGCCGCAGCCACTCGACGGAAACAAAATAAAAAAAGAAGCCGGCGAGAAAAAAATGAAAAAAAACGGAACGGTATGTTTGCGCATGAAGCGCCCCATAAAAAAGTGGTAGAAAAACTAAAAAAATGAGCGGCCAAAATGGAAAGGGAGGAAAGGAAAGAACGAGGAGGATCGCCGAACCAAGGGCGGCCAGATCTAAACGCCGTGACATTTCTTGTATTTTTTTCCGCTGCCGCAGGGGCACGGATCGTTGCGGCCCACTTTGGCATGGTCCCTGGTCTGAGGTGCGGTCGGCCGGGAAGGCTGATGAGCCCGGGGTGGCGCTCCGAAAAATTCCGGGTTCTCATTCACGGCGGGGCGCACCGCAGGGCCTGGAGCGGACATTGGTTCGGCCTCCGGATGGAGGAACTGCTGCTGGGCCGGATTCATGGCGGTGGTCACTTTTTCTTCGCGAACGGCCTGCACCTTAAACAAAAATTCAATCGCTTCGCTTTTGATCAAGGCAGTCATCTCATCGAATAACGCGAACGATTCGCGTTTGTATTCCACCAGAGGGTCCCGCTGGCCGTAGGCCCGGAGATGAATCCCCTCGCGCAGCTGATCGATCGAATGAAGATGTTCTTTCCATTTCGCGTCAATCACCTGCAACAACACATAGCGCTCCAGGAAATTCATGCGCTCCTTGCCGAATTGCTCGGTTTTCGCGCGATACGCCGCTTTGACGCGTTCGGCAAGCGATTCGCTCCATCCTTCAAATGTATCCCGATTAAAAAAAACGTCCTGGAGCTCGATTCCGAATTTCGCCCGGAACGCTTTTTTAAAACCCTCCTCGTTACGCTCCTCTTCCCGAAGCTCGGGATTCACATATTGAAGTATGAGATCATCAATCACATTCTCGATCATTTCGAAAATATGTTCCGTCAAATCCGAGCTGTCGATCACTTGATTGCGCTCCTCATAAATAATCTCCCGCTGGCGGTTCATCACGTCATCATATTCAAGCAAATGTTTCCGGATTTCAAAGTTGCGGCCCTCTACCCGCTTCTGAGCGGTTTCAACCGCGCGCGTCACAAGCGGATGCTCAATTTCCTGCCCTTCTTCCATGCCGAGCCGCTGCATCAGCCCCGAAATGCGGTCGGAACCGAAAATGCGCATGAGATCATCCTCAAGGGAAAGATAAAATCTCGAAGAACCCGGATCGCCCTGCCGGCCCGTCCTTCCGCGCAGCTGATTGTCGATGCGGCGGGCTTCGTGGCGCTCTGTGCCCAAAACATGAAGCCCTCCTTTTTGGGCAATGCCGGGCCCGAGCACAATGTCGGTCCCGCGGCCCGCCATATTGGTGGCGATTGTAATGGCCGCCTCTTGGCCGGCGCGCGCAATGATTTCGGCCTCACGCTCATGATATTTCGCGTTGAGAACGGTATGCGGCAATTTCCGGCGCTCAAGCAATTTGCTGAGCTCCTCGGATTTCTCTATGGAAATGGTTCCCACCAGCACCGGCCGGCCTTCACCGTGAAGCCCGGCGATTTCATCCGTAACTGCTTTGAATTTTTCCCGCTCGGTACGGTAAATCCGGTCCGGAAAATCGGTGCGGATCACGGGTTTATTGGTCGGAATCACGACCACTTCCAGTTTATAGATTTTATCGAATTCCACCGCCTCCGTGGCGGCTGTTCCCGTCATGCCGGCCAGTTTCTTGTACATGCGGAAATAATTTTGACACGTAATGGTGGCAAGCGTTTGATTTTCGCGCTCGATTTTGACCATTTCTTTGGCCTCCAGCGCCTGATGAAGACCGTCCGAGAAACGGCGGCCCGGCATCAGCCGGCCCGTAAATTCATCCACAATCACGACTTTGCCGTCCTGCACCATATAATCCACATCGCGTTTAAACAGCACATGGGCCCGGAGCGCCTGATTGATGTGATGAATGACATCGATTTGAGTGTTTTCATAAATATTTTGAACTTTTAGAAGTTCCTCACAGCGGGAAATCCCCTCTTCTTTGAGCGTGACGGTATGGGCCTTTTCATCTACCTCATAATGCCGGCTTTTTTCAAGGCGTGGAATAATCCTGTCGATCTGATAATATTTTTCGGTAGATTCTTCCGCGGGACCGGAAATAATCAAAGGCGTGCGTGCTTCATCCACCAAAATGGAGTCCACTTCGTCCACGATGGCATAGTGAAGCTCGCGCTGAACGCGGGATTCATGATCGGCCACCATGTTGTCCCGGAGATAATCAAAGCCGTATTCATTGTTGGTGCCGTAGGTAATGTCGGAGCGGTAAGCGGCTTGGCGGTCTTCGGGCCTCATGTCATGCTGGATCACGCCCACCGATAAGCCGAGAAATTCATACACCGGCCCCATCCAATTGCGGTCGCGTTTGGCGAGATAATCATTCACCGTCACCAAATGGACGCCTTTTCCGGTGAGCGCATTTAAATAAATCGGGAGGGTGGCTACCAGCGTTTTCCCTTCACCGGTCGACATTTCCGCAATCGTGCCCCGGTGAAGCATGACGCCTCCGATTAATTGACAGTCAAAGTGGCGCATGTTAATCGTCCTGCGGGAAGCTTCACGCACGACGGCAAATGCCTCCGGAAGAAGGTCATCCAAAGTCTCGCCGCCGGCCAGACGTTTTCTAAATTCATCCGTTTTCGCACGAAGCGCCTCATCAGACAGGGCCTTCGTTCCGGGCTCAAGCGAATTAATCCGGTCCGCTATCGGCAGAATCCCTTTTAAAATCCGGTCGTTGCGGGACCCCACCACTTTTTTAATGAGCGATGCCGTTTGGCCAAAAATTTTAGCGATCATAACCGCCATCCATACACGGCAATCTTCTCCCTCGCGAACGCGATCTTTGTCTCCTGTAAATGGTTTCGTAAATCGCGGGAGCCCTCGGCGCTGCCATTTAGGCCAGTGCCGTTTCCCTTGCGATTTAGCGAAACATCCGCAAACAGTCGACAAAGCTCGCTATCTCGCTCGGGAAAAGATTGCCATATAGCAAGCAAGGTGCTCATGTTTTTTTCGATTTTTCTTTCGCCTGCTGTTTCAAATAGGCCTCGATAAAGGGATCCAGCGCCCCGTCCATCACCGCCTGGCCGTTGGAGGTTTCGTATTCCGTCCGGTGATCTTTAACCATGGTGTAAGGATGAAACACGTAAGAGCGGATTTGTGAACCCCAGGCAATTTCCTTTTTCTCCCCGTACTGCACTTTCATTTTTTGTTCTTCTTCCTGGCGCCTTCGCTCGTAAATCCGCGCCTTCAAAATCTTCATCGCCACTTGTTTGTTCTGATGCTGGGAGCGTTCGTTCTGGCACTGCGAGACAATCCCCGTGGGAATGTGGGTGATGCGGATAGCGCTTGAGGTTTTGTTGACATGCTGCCCACCGGCCCCTCCGGCGCGGTAAGCATCAATTCTTAAATCGCTTTCATTGAGCTCAACATCCAGTTCTTCTTCGACTTCCGCGATCACGTCCACAGAAGCAAAAGACGTGTGCCGTCTTTTATTGGCATCGAACGGAGAAATTCTAACCAGCCGATGGACACCGCGCTCGGCTTTTAAATAACCGTAGGCATAAGGGCCGCGGACAAAAAAAGTGGCGCTTTTCGTTCCCGCTTCTTCCCCGGCAAGTAAATCCACCATTTGAACTTCAAAATCATGCTGTTCCGCCCAGCGAAGAAACATTCTAAAAAGCATTTGCGCCCAATCGCAGGATTCGGTCCCGCCGGCGCCGGCGTTAATGCTCAAGATGGCGCCGCATGGGTCCAGGGGGCCTGAAAGAAGCCGCTGAAATTCAAGCAGTTCGATATCCCGTTCGGCTTTTTTGAAATTGGCTTCTAATTCTTTGAGGGAGATTTCGTCATCCCCGACAAGACCTAAAAACTCATGAAGCTCTTCGACTTCCTTATGAACTTTTCGCCAGGGCTCGACAACTTGCTTCAGAATTTTGAGCTGAGCAATGGTTGATTTCGCTTCATCCGGCTTGTCCCAAAAACCGGGTTGGGACATCTTTTCATTAAGACGTGCAATATCGCTTTCTTTCCGGGCCAGGTCAAAGATACCCCCGTATCTCTTGAAGTTTCGTCTCAAGATTCGTCAGGGACTTGTTTAACGTATCAATTCGTTCTTGCATAAAATCCTTTCATTTTGGCCGGTAGTTTAACAGCAAACCTATAAGCTGTCAAACCAGCCGATTTTAATCTGTTATTCTTCTTTATAGTGATTTATTAACTGCTCTTATCTTATTGAGAAAGGGTGAGTTACGCAAATTTAACCGTTTATTTTTTTGCAATGCCCTTGCACTTAAAGGTACACTTTATCAAGAAATGAGAAGAGCTAGGAAAACAGACAAATGAAAAACCGTGGATTTACACTTGGAGAAATGGTAACGACTGTTGCCATTATCGGAATCCTTTCAGCCGTTGCGGTCCCTAATTTCATGCGGATTAGAATGGAAGTCAACATGGAAATGGTGAAACAAGCCCTGAGAGTCGCCGGTGAAAAATTGACTGAAATCATGGGAGTGCAAAAAAGATTCCCGTCCAATGCTGAAATCGGTGCCGGAGCCACGGGAGAAGATGAAATTTCGTTGACCGCCACGCTTTCTTCCATCGATGGCAAAGGGTATACCAGAGACTATACGGTAGATGAGACCTTTAGTTTCGCGATGATCCGAAGCGATCCCATACGCAGTCCCGGTGGCGGCATCTCAGGTGCGGGTGATAAATGCTTTCTTTGGGACCCAATCGAGAATGTTAGAGACATCCCATGCTGGAGTGCTCAAGGAATGAATTTGGTAAGCAGGGGAGCGATGCCGGGCCAATTCCCTCCATTTGGGGTGATGAGAATGGAAAACGTTCTTCAAATGCTCCTGTCAGACCCAAGTGTCAGTGATCAAAGAAAAGCCGAACTCATTGCCAATACTTTCGCAGTGGCGGCTTATCAACTGGACTGGATGAAAACGAATCCGCTCCCCGGCTCCCCCGTTCCTGCGGACGCTATCCTTGCTTATCAAGTGTATAGCAACGCAACCCTTGCCGCCCTTCTGCCGCAAATAAATCAAATCCTCGAATCGAGAGGAATACAAATGTTCGCGGGCAACTCTTCCATTCCTTCGGCACAACTTGTCGGTTTTGAAGTGGCAAACCCGGTCATAAGCCAGGCAGATTTAAACAGGCGGATTCAAAGCGCAAGTGCCGGCGGAACGGCTCAAAGTTATTGGCGTTCGATTCAGGACGAATAACGGATCACCTTCTCCGCGGCCGACCGGTTCATTCCTTCCATACGCGCCAGCGTCTCCACCGGAATATGACGAAGCTCCTCCAATGAAGAAAAAGAAGCCAGTAAAAGCCGCTTGCGTTTCTCCCCTATCCCGGGAATTTGATCGAGCAAAGAACGGGTCACACTTTTCCCTTTAAGCGACCGATGATAAGTGATGGCGAAGCGATGCGCCTCATCGCGCATTTTCTGAAGCAATCTGAGCGCGCTTGAGCCCGGCGGGAATACGATCGGATCTTTAAATTTGGGCGAATAAATATACTCGAACTGTTTCGCGATCGAAATCATTTCAATTTCTTCACACGCTTCTGCTTTCAAAATCCCAAGCGCCGTATTTAAATGCCCGCGCCCGCCGTCGATCATAATCAAATCCGGAAAAGCGCTTTCCCTGCCTTCTTTAACGCCTCGAACCATGCGCCCGAGCGCCTCCCGAATCATCGCGTAATCATCGATTCCTGACACGGTCTTGATTTTGTAGCGGCGGTACTCCATCGTGTTGGGAAGTTCCCGGTAGAAACACACTTTTGAGGCCACGGCTTCTCGGCCCTGAAAATTGGAAACGTCAAAACAGATGATTTTTTCGGGCAGCCGCTTCAAATGAAGCGCACGTTTAAGCTCCAAAGTCCCGCGAAGCCCGATACCTCCTTCCGGATGCCTGAAATCAAAGCGCTTTTTGCGGAACCAGCCGAGCGCCTCAATTTGTTCCTTAAAAAACTGGGCGTCCTCAAAGCGGAATTCGGAGGCGGCCTTGCGCATCCGCTCGGCCAAATAATCCATCAAGCTTTTCTTGGTGCCCTGGAGAAACGTTTTAATTTCCCGAATGAGGCGGTCATATTCCGGTTTTACTTCGGGTTTAATGCAGGGCGCGACGCACTGGCCGATGTGATAATAAAGGCACGCTTTTTTGGGAAGCGTTCGGCACTTTCGAATCGGAAAGAGCCCGTTCAAAAGCCGAACGGCCTCGCGCAAAAGACGGGCATCCGTATAGGGCCCGTAATAAGCGGCGCGCTTTTCGCTTTTCGAGCGCGTGATCACAAGGCGCGGGAAACGGTCCGAGGTCAATTTCAGGAGCGGAAAACTTTTGTCGTCCTTAAGGCGCGTATTGTAACGGGGTTCCAGTTTGCGCGCCAGATGCGCTTCCAATAAAAGCGCGTCTACTTCCGTCCGCGTCTCGATAATGTCAATGTCGTGAATCTGATTCACCAGCGCGGAAATTTTGGGCGAATGCCCGCGGTTTGAAAAATAGGAAAGCACCCGTTTTTTAAGCTCGCGCGCTTTTCCGATGTAAAGAATGTCCCTGTTTTTGGCGCGAAAAAGATAAACCCCGGGCGTGCTCGGCAGCCGCTTCAGTTTTTCTTGAAGTGAGGCGGATTTCACCGCATAGGCGGGTGCATACCACTTGATACAGTTGCTTTTCGTGTCATCCTGAGCCCTTCGTT
>CAYJWM010000012.1:0-29847 GCA_964373885.1 uncultured bacterium
CAGTTGGAGGAAAGAGCGTATTGTGAGTGCCGATAAGATGATGATTCAAGCCAAAATAGATCGGTAGATCGGAGGCGTTACTGTGGGTGCCGGGCTAAGCCAGCATGGCACGATCAGTAACGCCTCCAGATTGATAGATGGGGCAGGTCCTACAGAAGAGAATCTGGGCCGTTTCACTTTTGATGGCAACTCTCTAACGATTTATTTCGACCCTTACCAAGTTGGTTCTTACGCCTGGGGATCTCGCGAAGTGGGAATATGGTCAAGCGAGTTAAAAGGGTTTAAAGCAAACCTGTAAACAGATTAAATCTGGAACATTTCCAAGAGCACCGGGTTGATCCGAACGGATGGGTTTTGTGAAGAAGAAAATTAAATTACTTAAACTCAAGAACATAGGTGAGAAGCAGAAGCAAAAACTTTTACGGAAGCAGCTTGCGAAGGAAGTAAAACTGGTTCGTAGCATCTCCCTTAAAGTTCTTCACGAGTTTGAAAAGCTTGGATATCAAGAAATGGCTCTAAAACATCCCCTTGTAAGTATGGAATCTATGTGGTATAAATATGGTAAATATATGGTAATCAAAGTTCAGAGGAGGGTTTGTGCCTACATTAAGTCCTGAGATATTTTCTACGGTTCCAAAAGAAGATTATCTGTCTTTTCAAGATAAACCCAATCGTATTGCAGAGTTTCTTGAGTTTAAAAAAGAGGATATAGCGAAAGCCACGGGTGTGTCATTAAGCTCCGTCCGATACGATGAGAAGATGCCTTCAGAATTGCGGGATCGTATCAGAGAGTGGGCCACTTTGTTGAACCTGGTTGCCGAACATTTTCATGGGGATGGAAAGAAGACCGCATTATGGTTTACCACGCTTAACCCGCTTTTGGGTAATGTGACCCCGCGAGATATGATCCGTTTTGGGCGATATAGAAAGCTCTTTAAATTTGTTGTCACCGCGATAGCCGAAAACAAGCGGTAACGGATCCGTGACCAGGCATTGGCATCCTCGGATTCCAAGAAAGAATCCCGGCAAGAAATTCCAAACAGAATTTATTTTGCTGGATAAGTTTTCTGTTGCCGATATTCGTCTATGGAGAGATTTTCAGGATCAGATTTTAAAGTTTCACTGGGATTTCTATAGCAGTCTTGCCTATCAGCGTTCGAAGATCATTGATAAGATCAGGCAGTCTCTCTTTGACGCCGCCCAAAAGCCATTCCCATTCCATAAGTGGCAACGAACTCTAAAATACAAATATGCATTGGAACCATTTTCTGTTTCCGGCAGTCTTATTGACCCGGGTGGTAGATTCAATATCGGGGATTTAAACCCTACGCAATTTCGCTCCTTTCCCGCACTTTATCTGGCATCTGACAAAAATACGGCACTTCAGGAGTTGTTGAGTCAAAAAATTGATTCCGGTCAAGAAAACCGCGCATTGGATTTCGCTCTTGCTAGTCCCGATTCCATTGCCAGTGTTTCCCTAAGCGGGTCTTTGGAGTCTGTTATCAATCTGACCCACCCGACTGGGCTAGCTCCATTTGTCGACCTAATCAAGGATTTTTCGATCCCGGACTATATCAAAAGTGCCGCCAAAAAAATTGGGTTGCCCGAGCCCGAGTTAATCCGGACCGTACCTAAGTTGGTGGATTCTTTATTGGATCCAAACTGGCGGATATGGCCGGTGCAATTTGACGTTCCGGTGGCTTCACAGATTTTTGGACAATTGGTCGCTGATGCGGGCGTGGGAGGGATCTTGTATACATCAAAATTTACGGGAAAGGATTGTCTGGCAATTTTCCCACAGAACTTCGACGACTTGTCCGGTTCTTTTATTCAGTTGGACGATGAAGCACCGGCGGAAATCAAAATCCGTCGGTTGGATGCTAAGACCTGGGATCAATTGAAAAGGTCGAGGTAGCTTCTTTCTCTCTTAACATCTGTTTTTTAGACGCTTTCAAAAGCGGTTCCTGTTCCGCAGGTGCCGCGCTGACAAGAGGGTTCTATGAAAAAGAAAATTAAATTACCCAAACTCAAGAACGAAGGCGAGAAGCAGAAGCGAAAACTTTTACGGAAGCAGCTTGTGAAGGAAGGAAAACTGGTGCGTAGCACATCCATGAAAGTCCTTCATGAATTTGAAAAGCTTGGATATCAAGAAATGGCCGGCGAGTCTAAGCGGATCATGCGTGACTTCAAGCGCCTTGATAATGAAGCTTTAAAGTATAGAGATGGAGCGTAAGAATGAAAATACCATATCGTCCTAAAATCGGGAAACATGTGTTTATTCATCCGAGCGCAACAGTTGTGGGCCAGGTCACGCTCGGTGATTACGCCAGCATTTGGCCGGGCACCGTGCTCAGGGCCGATATCAATAAAATCGTGATCGGAAGATATTCCAACATTCAGGACCTTTCCGTCATTCATTTGGAACAAAACCGCGGTGTTTTTGTGGGGGATTACTGTGTCGTGGGGCATCGCGTGATTCTGCATGCCTGCACGGTGGGGGACGGCGTGCTCGTGGGAATGGGCGCGATTATTTTAAACGGCGCGCGCATCGGAGACGGCGCTTTAATCGGCGCGGGGGCGCTCGTGACGGAAAATACGCGCGTGAAACCGGGCTCGCTTTATTTGGGGGCGCCGGCGCATTTTGTGCGAAAATTATCGGCTTGGGAGCAAAAAGACACGGTGGTGTGGGCCAAAAAATACGCGCGCATGGCCGCCGAGCATCAAAAAGGGTGTTTCGAAAGCGCTTGAGATGTCTAAAGTGTCATTCTGAGGCCCCGTTCACTGCGTTCAGGGTAAACTCCGGCCGAAGAATCTGACGCGAGATGCTTCGGCTACGCCTCAGCATGACATCAAGCGTCATCCTGAGGAGCGTAAGCGACGAAGGATCTCTGATGTCAGATCCTTCGCGGAGTTTATCCTGAGTCTGAGATTCTTCGCTATCGCCTGCCTGCCGGCAGGCAGGCTCAGAATGACAAACGAAGGGCTCAGAATGACAAACGAAGGACTCAGGATGACAGTGGCAGATTCGGGAAAAATCAGTTACACTTCTGAAATATGGGAATCATGGAAGCAGAAAAAAATAAAGCGTACTCAAAAGGCCTTGAAGGCGTCGTAGCCGGCGAGACTCGTTTGAGTCTCGTCAACGGCGAGGAAGGGAAACTTTTTTACCGCGGCATTCCCATCGGTGATTTAGTTCAAGGCGGCGCTGCTTTTGAGGAAGTGACTTATTTGCTTTGGTCCGGAAAACTTCCGAACGCAAAAGAACTTGCCGATTTTTCAAAAGAGCTTGCTTGCAATCGTGAAATCAATCCCCAAATTCATTCTCTGCTTTCGACTTTTCCCAAAAAATGCCACCCGATGGCCATGCTTCGAAGCGCCGTGTCCTGTCTGGCGCTTCATGATCCGGAGGTGGAAGACAATTCGCGCGAAGCCAATTTAAGAAAGGGAATGCGCATTCTCGGCCAAGTTCCCACCATTATCGCGAATTTTGACCGCATCCGGCACGGAAAAACACCGATTGTTCCGCGTCAGGATTTGAGCCACGCCGCCAATTTTCTTTATCTTCTGACCGAGAAAGCTCCGAAGGAAGAAGACGCGAAAGCGCTTGATCAATATTTGGTATTGCTTGCCGATCACGGGTTTAACGCCTCCACCTTCGCGGCGCGCGTGACGGTTTCTACCTTATCCGATATTTACTCGGGCGTTGTCACCGCCATCGGGACGTTGAAGGGGGATTTGCACGGCTCGGCCAATCAGCGCGCCATGGAAATGATTCTTGCGGTAGGGGATCCTGCAAAAGCAGAAAGTTATGTTCTGAATTTATTCAAAGAGAAAAAGAAAGTGATGGGCTTCGGGCACCGGATTTACAAACACGAGGACCCGCGCGCCGTGATTTTTAAAGGCATCACCAAAAAGGTGTGTCAGGGAACGGAGTATGAAAAGTGTTACAAAATTTCAGAGCGGATTGAAGAAATCGTCACGCGCGAAAAACAAATTCCCTGCAATGTTGATTTTTATTCCGCCTCGCTCCTTTACGCGGTCGGCATTCCGATTGATTTGTTCGGCACCATTTTTGCTTTAAGCCGCACCGCCGGATGGACCGCTCATATTCTGGAACAGCAGGAAGATAACCGGCTCATCCGCCCCGAAGTGCTTTATACGGGCCTCGCCAACCAGCTCTACATTCCCATCACAAAGCGGAAGTAAATGACCGTTCTCCGATGAATATTCACGAATATCAGGCCAAGGACATTTTCCGCCGATTTGGAATTTCTGCGCCTTCCGGCCGCGTGTTTGATCAAACCAATCTGACCGTAGAAACAGTCCGTTCCGTCGGAACCGGCCCTTTTGTGGTGAAAGCGCAAGTGCATGCGGGAGGACGGGGGAAAGCGGGCGGCGTAAAAATCGTTCCCACGCCCGAAGCGGCCTTTGAAGCGGCGAAGTCTCTTTTGGGCCAAGAGCTTGTGACCTATCAAACCGGCGGGAAAGGGAAACCCGTCGATCGTGTCCTTGTGGAGCCGAGCGGGAGCATTGGGAAGGAAATTTATCTGGCCGTTATTTTGGACCGCGAACGGGCGCTTCCCTGTGTCGTGTGTTCGGATGCGGGCGGGGTGGACATTGAAACCACCGCGCGCGAAACGCCCGAAAAAATCCTGAAATTTCATTTTGATCCGGATGTTTTGCCGGAGATTCATGCGTTTGAGGCATTTCTTCAAAAACTAAACGTTCCGGGTTTGAATCGAAAAGAGTTGGCTGAGATCACGGCAAAGCTTTGCAAACTTTTTGTCTCACTGGATGCCTCGCTTGTCGAAGTCAATCCTTTAGGGCTGATGCGGGACGGAACGCTCGTTCCGATCGATGCCAAAATTACTTTTGACGTTAACGCCCTTTTCCGCCACCCCGAAGTCGCGGCGCTTTATGATCCCCGACAGGAAGACCCGCGGGAAACAGAGGCCAAGAAGTTTGACTTAAGTTATGTCGGGATGGATGGCAATATCGGCTGCATGGTCAACGGCGCCGGGCTCGCGATGGCCACGATGGATTTGATTAAATTTTCGGGCGGGGAACCGGCCAATTTTTTGGATGTGGGCGGGGGAGCCACGAAGGAAAAAGTGGCTGCGGCGTTTGAACTTATTTTAAAAGATACGCGCGTGAAAGCCATTTGGGTCAATATTTTCGGCGGAATCATGCGCTGTGATGTGATCGCCGAAGGAATTTTGGCCGCTTTGGCCGAGAAAAATTTAAAAGTGCCTTTGGTCGTGCGGCTTGAGGGAACCAATGTGAAAGAGGGGAAGGAATTGATTCAAAAATCAAAGCTTTCCGTGATCTCAGCCGATAGTTTCGAGGATGGCGCCCGTAAAGTCGTCACCGCAGCAAGAGGCAAACAAGGATAGATGTGAAAAATGTTTCGCGTAGCGCCTTCGGAGCGAAAAAATTACGGACTGAATTTTTTCGCGATGGGCCGAGCACGGCCGTTTTTGCTACGCAGCCGTCGTAAAACGGCCGCGCGCAGGGAAGCAAGCGAAATATTTTTCGCAGGTGTTTAAACTATGTCTATATTGGTAGATCGCAATACAAAAGTGCTTGTGCAGGGAATCACGGGAACTCACGGCTCGTTTCATGCCCGCCAAATGCTGGAGTATGGAACAAAAATCGTCGGCGGTGTCACACCGGGTAAGGGCGGCACTCAATGCGAAGGCGTGCCTGTTTTCAACACGATGGCTGAAGCGGTCGCAAAAACGGGTGCCAACGCAAGCGTGATCTACGTGCCGGCCAAGTTTGCCAAGGATGCCATTACCGAGGCGCTGGAAAGCAAAATTCAATTGATTGTGTGTATCACGGAGGGCATTCCGGTGCTCGATATGGTACGCGTTAAAAAAGACCTCAAAAGCCGAGGAGCGCGCTTGATTGGGCCCAATTGCCCGGGTATTATTACACCGGAGGCCTCGAAAGTCGGGATTATGCCGGGGTATATCCATAAGAAAGGCCCTGTGGGTGTGATTTCAAGAAGCGGCACCCTGACTTATGAAGCGGTTTGGCAGATGACCAGCCGCGGGATCGGTCAATCCACCGTCGTCGGAATCGGCGGCGATCCGATCTTGGGCACGTCTTTCGTGGACTGCCTTGAGCTTTTTGAAAAAGATCAGGACACGAAAACGATCGTGTTGATCGGTGAGATTGGCGGAAATGATGAAGAAAAGGCCGCCGAATTTATTCAAAAGGCCGTTTTAAAACCGGTGGTTGCTTTTGTGGCCGGCTCCACCGCTCCTCCGGGAAAGCGGATGGGTCATGCGGGGGCGATTATTTCGGGCGGAAGCGGGACGGCGTCTGAAAAAATCAAAGCATTAAAACAAGCCGGCGTAGTCGTATGTGAAAGTCCGGCCCAGATAGGCGAAACCGTTTCCGAAGTGCTTCAACGGAGAAAAGTACATGGCGCAACGCGTCTCAATTGATTCAACTCAAAACATGGATCAGGCGTACGATGAATATCTCCGCACGCATGCGAAGGCCATTGTCCCCGCCATCCAGCGCTTTGAGGAGCGGCTTCATCACAGCCAGCTGAAATTCGGGCGTTTCACCATCCCCACTTTTTTCAAGCCCCATTTTCTTGCCTCAAAACAGTCCAAGCAGCTTCATTCCGTATGCGGTCACTTGGTCCATATGGCGGACCGGATGGCGAAGCTTTATTCCGAGGAGCGTTCGATTCGGGATGTGTTTTCACTTCCGAAAGAAGCCGAAGAACTGATTGAAATCAATCCGGGATATTCAAAAACGGTGGTGCTGGCGCGGCTTGACTGCTTCATGGAAGGGCTGCACATGAAATTTATGGAGTTTAATTGCGATTCGCCGGCCGGCATGGGCTACACCGACAGCTTGGAACAGCTGATTTTTGACTCGGAAGAATTGAAAGATTTTTTCAAGGAATATCACTTTGAACGCGAGATCAAATCTCAGCGTCTTTTAAATGCGCTCTTGAGTGTTTATGAGGAATTCGGCGGCTACGAAACGCCGCAGATCGCCATTGTCGATTGGAAAAATGTCCGGACCCATCCCGAATTTGAGACCTTGAAACTCTTCTTTGAGGAAAAGGGGTACAAAACGACGATAGCCGATCCGCGCGAACTGCGTTACAAATCCGGACGGCTTTATCACGGGAATTTTAAAATCGATCTGGTGTACCGGCGCGCTATTTTTAATGAACTCATTGAAAAACTCAGGGATGTCAACGACCTGATCAAAGCTTATAAGGACCGCGCCGTTTGCATGGTGAATCCTCTGCGCTCCCGGCTCGCTTCCTCAAAAGCCATGTTTTCAATCCTGACAAATCCCGCCTATGACCGCTTTTTTTCAGCCGAGGAAAATGAAATCAAACGCGAGCATCTGCCCTGGACGAGGCGCTTGAGCGATGCGGATCAGTTTTTCGGCTTGAAGAAAGTTTATTTGGTTGATTTCTTGAAGGACGAAAAAGATACGCTTGTGCTTAAACCCTCCGAGGGGTATGGGGGAAAAGAAGTCACGATCGGAGGCGAGACGCGCGATGATGAGTGGAATCAAACGCTTGACAAAGCCATCAAATCCAACTGGGTGGTTCAGGAATTTGTGAAAGTACCGTTTATGGTAGTGCCGATCATTATGAATCACAAACTTGAGTTTTCGGCCAAGAAAATGAATACGGGCTGCTTTGTTTTCGACGGTTCCTACGCGGGAAGTTTTTCCCGTTTGAGCGATGAGACCGTCATCAATGTCTCGCGCGGCGGGGGACTTGTTCCCGCCGTGGTCTCCGAAGGGGAAATCAACCGTTAGCGCTGTTTGATAGGTTGAAATCGTTAAAACGATTTCAACCTAAGCGCAATACCGAGAACTAACAAGTTAGGTTGTCGAGGTACTAGTGATCATTCCGAAAAAGTGTTTTCTCACAAAGGGCGTCGGCGTTCACCGCGAGAAATTGACGAGTCTTGAGCTTGCGCTCCGTGACGCCGATATCGCTTCCTACAATTTGGTAAAAGTCTCAAGCATTTTCCCGCCTTATTGCAAAATCATTCCGCGGGTGGATGGTTTAAAATACATGACCCCCGGCCAAATCGTATTCTGCGTCATGAGCGACAATTCCACGAATGAACCAAACCGCCTGATTTCCACTTCCATCGGAATTGCGATTCCAAAAAACCCGAGAAAGCACGGCTATCTATCCGAACATCACGCGTACGGCTGGACGGAGCGCAAGACCAATGATTACGCTGAAGATTTGGCGGCCGAGATGTTGGCCACCATTTCCGGCGTTCAATTCGACCCCGATTCCAGCTACGACGCGAAGCGCGAGATTTGGAAAATTTCCGGCGAAATCGTCAAAACTACCGCCATTACCCAGAGCGCCGAAGGGGACAAAGACGGCCGCTGGACCTCCGTTATCGCCGCCTGTATCTTCATCGTTTAAAACACGATTTGTTCCCACAAAAATTACTTGTCTCTCACGGACGTTCCGTACGGCTGATTTTTAGCCGAGCGGGCTAAGCAAAAATCAGCCGTACTCACTTGGCGGCTCGCGCTACGCTTCGAGCTGGAAGCTACGCGCTCGCCGACACCGCTCGAGACAATAATTTTCGCGGGAAAACTATTGCCTTGAAGCGGCGTTGGCGAACGCTTGATTTCCTCACTCGAAATCGAGCGTGAGGAACCGAGCAAGCACAGATCATTTTCGCTTGGGCGGACGGCCCAAAATGATCTGCGCGCAGCGTCCGCGAAAAGGCAAGTAGTTTTCCCGTTAGGTGAGTTCGACTCTTTTGGCGTCGGGGGGAAATTGGTTGGAGAAAACGGCAGGGTTCAGCGCTTCGTTGGGGCGTATGGTTTTGAAGTTCAGAATGAGTTCGCTTGGGGCAGGGACGAGCCGCTTTAATCTTAATTCAAATGGGTGTTCTATGCCGTTTACGAATTTAAAATTGCTCCGGAAAATATCAAGCGCCGGAAAACCAGCGTCGTTGTAAAATGTCACCCGCACGATTTTGCCGAGCAAATCGAACGTAAATGTCCGCAACGCTTTTCCGCCGTCGTCTTTGACAACGATTTTCTCACCATCGGGTGACTTTTCCCAATGATATTCCTCGCCCGCATTGATTTTGGGCCATTCGAGTGCTTTCAATATGTCGCCCGCGCGCAGTTTTAAATCGGTATCCGGATTTTTCTCAAGCGCTTCATTTGCTCCGAAATAGACCGAATATAACCTCGGCAGATAAAGCTCAAAATTTCCCTCCCGGCTTTTCAGCAAAAAATAAATGGGAACAAGCGGTTGATAGCCCTTTAGATATAAGAATTCGGGCGCTTTTTGATAAGCCAGAAGCCCGTCCGTCCATTGGACGAGCGGAGCGCTTGGATGGGGAACGCCGATTTTAAGCGTCGCCTGAAGAGTGGATTTATTTGGGGCAGGCGAACGAAGCGAAGCAATCAGCTGTTCCCGATGTGTGTCACTTGAGTGAGCAGCATGAGAAACCGGTAACAGGAACACAATTATGAAAAGTGTCATCCTGAGCCGTCGAAGACGGCGAAGGATCTCTGTCTTTAGATTCTTCGCTTCGCTCAGAATGACTTCCAAACCTGCTCCTAGTGGGAGGAGCATGGAAGTCACCTTTGGCAAGTGCCTTGAATGAATTTACGGACGAGCTCTTTGGCTTCCGAATCCGGAATTTGTTTCGGCGGATGTTTCATCGCGTAAGAGGAGATCGAGATCAGGGGGCCGCCTATTTTCCGGTCGCGCGCAAGCTGACAGCAGCGAATCGCATCAATCCCAACGCCTGCGCTGTTGGGAGAATCTTCCACCGAAAGCCGGAGCTCGAGATTGACGGGGAAGCCCGCAAATCCGCGGCCTTCGATGCGGAGGAAACACACTTTATTGTCATTTTGCCAGGGTACATAATCGGAAGGACCGATATGGATGTTGTCTTCCTCAAGCGGGATATCCAGCTGGCTTTGCACGGCCATGGTTTTTGAAATTTTCTTGGATTTCAGGCGCTCGCGGTTCAACATGTTTAGGAAATCTGTGTTTCCGCCGGTATTGAGTTGATACGTTCTGTCGATTTTAACGCCACGGTCCGTAAATAGCTTCGTGAGCACGCGGTGAACAATGGTTGCGCCGATTTGCGCCTTAATATCATCACCGACACATGGGATTCGTTTTTCTTCGAAGCGTTTGGCCCACACGGGGTCGGAAACGATAAACACCGGCATGCAATTGATAAAACTAGCGCCTGTTTTTAAACAGGCCTCGGCATATGTTTCGGTGGCTTCCTGGGAACCGACCGGCAGATAATTGAGAAGGATTTCACAACCGCTGTCTTTCAACACTTTTTCAATATTGACCGGTTTTTTATTGGCCACAAGAAACGTGCGGTCGGCGGGATATTCTTTCATATGGTCGGAAACACCGTCGAGGACGGGGCCCATTTGTACGATCACCTTGCTTTTCGGGAGGTGATTCCAAAGCGTCATGACGCAATTGGGCTTGGCGTTTAAGGCGGCGTTGAAGGGTTCGCCCACTTTGCGTTTGTCGATGTCAAACGCGCAGACGACTTCAATGTCTTCCGGCAGGTAACCTCCGAGATCGTAATTCATGATCCCGAGATTTTCTTCGCCGTTTACTTTTCCGTGTTTGCGGTAGTATTCAATTCCTTGAATAAGCGAGGCCGCGCAGTTTCCCGCGCCCACAATACCGATTCTGATCTTCCCCAAGCGAGTCTCCCTTTAAGATTTCCGTATGGTCGATAAGAACACAGGAGTGAGGATTATATCACTTCCAAGTTCCAAATCAAGCGAAACCAAAGCGCTTTTTTTAAGCTTATTTTCAGCTTATAAATGGCGGGCTAAAACAGCCGTCAGCAGACCTAGATAGGTGCCTAAAACATTGCCCAAAATGGCCATCAAAAGGCCTGCCCCCGCCATATGGGGGTGGTATGTTGCGCCCACAATAGGGGCTGAGATCGGCCCTCCGATATTAGCTTGCGAAGCCGTTGCAATGAGTTTGAGCGGAGCTTTCAACCAGCAGCCAGCAAGCAGGAGGCAGGCGCCGTGAATCAAAATCCAGGTGAGTCCAAAGGCAAAGAAGATCGGAGCTTGAGCGGCCGCCCGGAAATTTGCCCGCGCGCCGATCGAGGCAAGCAGAAGATACAAAGCAAATGTTCCGATTTGCGAGATCTGTGCGTTTTCGATTTTAGAAAGCGGGGTGAGCGAAACGAGAAGCGCCGCTGTGGTGACCATTAAAATGGTCCAGACGGCCGGATTCATGATGTCTCCCGATGGCAATTGCCGTGCGACCCGTTGGGCGAAAAGCGAAAGGCACACACTTGCGAAGAGGATGACTATTTTTAGCAAAGTCTTGTCATCCTGAGCCTGCCTGCCGGCAGGCAGGCATGGCGAAGGATCTCTGACCATAGATTCTTCGGCCTCAGCGAAGCAGCCCTCGTAGAGGGTCGGCTTCAGAATGACACTTTCATTTGTTTTATTAGAATCCGTCTGTCCTATCAGTTTGTTCCAAAGCGTTTGAAAGTTTGACCCCGAAATCAAAAGCGCCATCCAACTGTAGGCGATGACCGCATCCGCGATAATCACCGGTGCGATCGAGGCATCCGGAATTTGAAGCGCCTCCTTGACCGCAAGCAGATTCATCGAGCCGCCGATCCAGCTTCCCGTAAGGGCTCCGACCAAGGCCCATGCGTCTTGTGGAAGCCATTGCTTGAACATAAGAAAGCCGGCAAGCCCTCCAATGATGGTACCGAGGGAGCCCGAGAGCATCACCAAAATGGCAAGCGGGCCCGTATTTCGAAGCGCTTTTAAATCCGTTCCGATAAGCAAAAGCACGATAGCGGCCGGGAGAATGTGCTGAGAGAAAAAGGTATAAACGGGAGAAGTTTCCGGCAGCCATCCGAATGTGGTGAAGCCCATCGGAATCATGTAACACCAGAAAGGCACGGGAAATAGTTTGAACATTTTTCCGGCAACGGGATGGCGGCTCAGTTTCCATAAAATACTTGTGAGCGCGATTAAAATGAAAGCGACCAAAACCGGCTGTTGAATCACATTCACCTCCTCGCCCCGCCTAGCGGCAAGCAGACTTTTCCCTCTCCCCCTGGAAGGGGGAGAGGGTAGGGTGAGGGGGAACTTTTGTTGGAAGTTTTAAGTTCACTGCCGCTGCCGGGCCGTTTCGAATCAACGGAAAGCCGCGGCCCGCGGGTTGTAAAACCCGGAGGATTTTTTGGGGAATGGACCAGGAGATGCGAGTCGAGGTCTATAAATCGAAACGCGCCCGTGCCCAAAGCCAAATGAACGCTCGGGGTCAATCCGATCGCCGATTCGGCCATGCAGCCGATCATGAGCCGAACACCTTTTGATTGAGCAAGCCGCATGATTTCAAGCGCACCCAGGACGCCCGATTTTGCAAGTTTGATATTGATCACGGAAACGATTTTCTTTTGAATCAGCCGCCGGGCATCTTCCACGCTTCGAGCGGATTCATCGGCGGCCACGGGAATTTTTCCTTTACGTTCCACTTGCTTCAACCCTTCCCAATCGTCTTTGGCCACCGGTTGTTCTAGGAGCTCGACAGGAAGACGTAAGATTTTGAGCGCCTGGGCAAAATGGATGGCCTCCTTTGCTGTAAATCCCTGATTGGCATCAATGAGAAGTTTCGCTTTCGGCGCATTTTGGGCAACCCGTAGAATTCTGGCCAAGTCTTCATCCGGGTTTTTGCCGGTCACCTTGATCTTAAACCGGCGGAATCCACGCACGTACATTTTTTGGGCCGCCAAGGCAGCTTCTTCCGGGGGCCAAGCTGAAATCGTGAAACCAGTCGTGATGAAACGCTTTTTCCCACCGAAGAATTTCCAAAGAGAAATTTCACAGTTTTTTGTGAACGCGTCCAAAATCACGCATTCCAGCGCCGCGGCCGCCGTCGGATGTTTTCCCATCACAGCCCAGATATTTTTGATCAATTTTTTGTAGGGTTTTATTTCTGAGCCGATCAAACGGGGGATCATTTTTTGCAAAGCCGCGGCCATTGTTTTTTGATTGTCTTCGGGCCAGGCAAGCGACGCTGACGCTTCCCCAAGGCCTGTTATGCCGTTATCAAGTTTGAGAATGATGAGTAGATTACGGCTTATGTCTTTTCGGCCAAAAGACGTCACAAACGGACGGCGCATGTGAAGGTCCAGTGGAACACATTCAATTTTTGAAATTCGTGCTCTGTTCACGACCATAGATCCTTCGCGGAGTTTACCCTGAGTCCGAGATTCTTCGCTTCGCTCAGAATGACAAACGAAGGGCTCAGGATGACTCGTCGATAAGTTGTTACTCTATCGACGGTCAATTTTTGATTATTATCCGCCGGTTTTATGTTAAAATCCATCATTCTTATGAGCGAGCCGTTCAAATTTGATGATTTTAAAAAATTGGAGCTGCGCGTGGCCGAAATCACGGACGCGAAACTGCATCCCAACGCGGACCGGCTGTATGTGCTGGACCTTATTGTGGGCGGTGAGAAAAAGCAAGTGGTGGCCGGCATCAAAAATCATTACACGCCCTCCGAACTGATCGGGAAAAAAGTGGTGGTGGTGAATAATCTTGAGAAAGCCGTGATCCGCGGCGTTGAGTCCCATGGAATGATACTGGCCGCAAGCGAGGGCGAGACGCTCACGCTTGTCACGCCTGAGCGTCAAATCAATTCAGGTGCGGTTGTCCGTTAGAAATGGCCGTCGTCAAACCTTTCCGCGGCTGGCATTACAATTCCCAAAAAGTCGCGATTGAGCGCGTAATCGCTCCGCCCTATGACGTCATTTCGGCGGAAGAGGAACGGGCGTTCCACAAGCGCGATCCCCACAATATCATCCGCCTCATTTTGGGCCAAGCCACTCCGAGCCGTCCGCGTCCCGATCAGGCCTACCAACAAGCCGGCGAATATCTACGCCAATGGACAAAAGAGGGGGTTTTGATCCAGCCCCGGACAACGGCTTATTATCTTTATGAAATGAATTACGAGCACCCTTTTCTGAAAACGAAACTCACGCGGCTTTCGCTTTTTGCGGCGTTGAAATTGGAACCGTTTGAGGAAAAAATCGTTTTTCCCCACGAATGCACGCACGCGACGGCCAAAGTCGACCGGACGAAACTTTTGCGCGCGACCGAATGCAATTTTTCCCCTGTTTTTATTTTGTATGAGGACCGGACCGGCACCTTTGAGGCGATTTATCAGGCGGCTCAATCCAAACCTGCGCTTTTTGATTTTCAGGATGAGCACAAAACACATCACCGGCTTTGGGTGATTGATGAGCCGGCGGAAACGGCCTCGCTTGAAAAGATGTTTGACCGCAGGCGCGTGTTTATCGCCGACGGCCATCATCGCTATGAAACGGCGCTCGCTTACGCGCGCGCTAAAAACGGGAACGGGAGCGTGACGGGGCAAAAACCATTTGATTATGTGCTAAGTGCCTTCGTTAAATTCAACGATCCCGGTCTTTTGATTCTGCCAATTCACCGATTGCTGTCCAAATCGGCCGGTTTTGACAAGCGGACCTTTCTCGAACGCCTCAAAACTTATTTTGTAGCACATTCCGTT
This sequence comes from uncultured bacterium, assembly GCA_964373885.1. Taxonomy (GTDB): domain Bacteria; phylum Omnitrophota; class Omnitrophia; order Omnitrophales; family Danuiimicrobiaceae; genus CAYJWM01. Next base: position 14,594 of record CAYJWM010000012.1, read on the forward strand.
TCAAGGTCCGCATTGGAAAAAATCGAGCAGGGAAAAATGACGGGCGAGTTCGGGCTCGCGTTTTCCGAAAGCGAATGTTATTCGCTTGAGTTAAAAGACAAAACGATTGCCCGGCAGGCAATGCCGGAAGGAAAACCGGCCGAATGGTACGATCTTCAGATGAATTTGATTTCCTATTTGATTTTCAAGGCACTTTTGAAAATCGAAGACAACCAGCTGGAAAAAATCGTCTCCTACACGGCCTCGTCTCAGGAAGCTTTTTTGAAATTGGGCCGGGGCGAGGTTTGGGCCGCTTTTTTTCTCTCGCCCACGACACCCGCGATGATCAAAGAAATTTGCGAGTCGGGCGAGGTGATGCCCCAAAAATCCACTTACTTTTATCCCAAATTCCCAAGCGGGCTTGTGATTTATCATCACTAAACTAAAGTTGCTTGATAGATTGGAACGCCGGTTCGGCCGATTGGCTATTCCGAAGCTGACCTTAGTGCTTTTGACCGGACAGGTGGCCTGTTTTGTTCTGGGCGGGTTTAGGCCCGATTTTCTCGAGCTCCTGCCGCTTATCCCGCGTCTTGTGTTTCAAGGAGAGTTCTGGCGGCTCGCCACCTTTTTGTATGATCCGCCGGAGGTTCATCCCCTGCTTGCGTTCTTTGCTTTTTATCTTTTTTATTTGATGGGGACGGCCTTGGAAGCGGAGTGGGGAGAGTTTCGATACAATCTTTATATGTTTATCGGCTGTGTGTTAACGGTTGCCGCGGCCTTTTTTCATCCCGATTCCGTCGCGACAAACGCTTTCATCGGGGGCTCCGTTTTTCTGGCCTTCGCTTTTCTGTATCCGGACATAGAGTTTTATCTTTTTTTTGTTCTGCCCGTGAAAGTCAAATATCTGGCCGCTTTTACCTGGGCGCTTTACGGCCTCGCTTTTGTCCTTGGCGATTGGGCGGGACGGCTGGCCATTCTCGCTTCCGTCGGCAATTTTTTCTTCTTTTTCGGGCAAGACCTCACGGCCCGCGTGAAGGGCGTGAAACATGAGATGGAGCTCAAGACAAACCGAATTAAAATCGCGGCCAGAGCATTTCACACTTGCGAGACCTGCGGCGTGACCGAGAAAATAAACCCCGGGATGGATTTCCGCGTCTGCACGGACTGCAAACCCAGCTGCGACTACTGTATGAATCATCTCCACACTCATACACACATAAAAGCATGATATCATCTTGCATGAATCAGGAACCGCTTATCCCGCTCGGCAAACTTGAAGCCGCCTATCGCAAAGGATTTGCCGCCCCCCTTGTGTTTTCCATGAAGATGGAGGTCGATCCCTGGCTTGTCGCGAAGCAGGTGCTCGATCATCCGAATGTTTTTTTTCTCGACGGCAGTCCCACCCGTCGGGCAGTCGTCGCAGACGGCGGCGAAGCGGGGCCCAATGCGCGATATTCGTATTTGGGCTGGGACCCTTTTATGATTTATGAGGCCCGTCACCCGAAAAGTCTTATTTCGGATTTAAGAAATTTGTTCCGTAAATACCGCGGCCTTCGGTGGGAGGAGCTTCCGTTTTTTTCCGGGGGCGCCGTGGGTTATTTCAGCTACGAATTGGCGCGCGTTTTTGAGCGGCTGCCGGACCTTGCCAAAGATGATTTCCCGTTAACTCCCGCGAAGCTTCTTTTTGTCCGCGACCTTTTGGTCTTTGACCGCGGGGGGAACAACTGTTTTTTAATTGCGAATTTGATTCCCGAAAAAGATGGGTCGTTCGAATGTGCCTTGAAGCGTGCGGTAAACGCCATCGAAAAACAGCAGGCCGTTATCCAGAATGCGTTTGCGGACCGCGGCACCGCTGACGTACGCCTTCGCGCTTTCCGCGCGGACATCACGAAAGAGAAATTCAAACAAATGGTCCTGCGCGCCAAGCGCTACATCGCGGCGGGCGACATTTATCAGGCCAATCTTTCTCAGCGCTTTTCGTTCGAATTTGAAGGGGCCCCCGAGTCTCTTTATGAATCGCTTCGCCGTATCAACCCGTCGCCTTTTTCCGGTTTCCTCAAAATGAATTCCGTTACCGTCGCCAGCGCTTCGCCGGAGCGTTTGGTGAAATTGGACGGCAAACGCTGCGAAACGCGTCCCATTGCGGGCACGCGTCCGAGGGGACTGACCGAAAAAGAAGATGAGCTTTTGCGCCGGGAGCTCATCATGAGCCCGAAGGAGCGCGCCGAGCACATCATGCTGGTGGATTTGGAGCGCAATGATCTGGGGCGCGTGTGCGAAACGGCGAGCGTGCGCGTCAGCGAGCTGATGACGCTTGAGCCGTACTCGCATGTGGTTCACATTGTTTCGAATGTGGTGGGAACCTTGAAAAAGGAATGCGACCGTTTTGATCTTCTAAAGGCCGTGTTTCCCGGCGGGACGATCACGGGCTGCCCCAAAATCCGCTCGATGGAAATCATCGAGGAGCTTGAGCCGTTCAAGCGGCATCTTTATACCGGCTCGATCGGTTATTTGGATTTCAACGGCAATATGGATTTGAATATCGTTATCCGGAGTTTCGTGTTCCGTAAAAACAAGGGCTATTTGCAGGTCGGCGCGGGCATCGTCCATGACTCGGATCCCGAAGCCGAATACCGCGAAACGCTTCACAAAGCTGAGGCCCTGATCGAAGCGCTCAGCGAAGCAGTCGCCCGAGACGGCAGCGAAGCAGTCATCGTAGATGGCGGCGCAGCAGTCGTCGCAGACGGCAGTGAGCACGGCCAGTTCGTCCGCTGATCCTCAGGTTTTTGCCAATGGCAGGGCCGTTCCCCCTTCCCGCTGGGATACGTTTGTTCCGTGTTTCCGTCCGGAGGAGCAAATCTCCGCCTTTGAGAGCATACGAAGTTACGGGGGGAAAATATTCCGGCTCCGCCAGCATTTGGCGCGGCTTTCGGAATCGGCCAAAACCGCCGGCCTCCGGCTCCCGAAATCATCTGCCGAACTTAAAAGAGAAATCAAGGCCTGCTTGGCCCATTGGAAGGAAAAGGATTGTTTCATCCGCCTCACGGTCGACCGCTGCAATAGTTTCGTGTTCCTGTTAAACCGCAAACGCCCTCCGTCTATTTATGAACAGGGCCTTTCGCTGAAGACCGCCGTCACAAGGCGCGATTTGGTTTCAGCGTCACCCCCTCAGGCGAAAGCGAGCGCTTTTTTTAATTGCGTGCTTGCCGCCATGGAGCTTGAGGCCGGGCCTCGAGGAGAGACGTCGGAAGCGCTTTTTTTGGATCCGAACGGCTATGTCGCAGAAGCGGCCTCCTGGAATATTTTTATGGTAAAAGGCGGGACGATTTTGACGCCCGATACGAACATCTTGCGTGGCGTCACCCGCGAGTTTGTGATAGAATGCGCGCGGCAAGTTCGCCTTCCGGTGTTCGAAGCCACCCTGACCCGTTATGATCTTTGGAACGCGGATGAGGCGTTTTTGACAAACACCTCCGGTGAGGTGGCGCCGGCCCGCTCGCTCGACGGGCGGGAGATCGGGACGCGCCTGCCGGGCCCAATCACGAAAAAGATTACCATTCGGTTTCATGAGGAATTAAAAAAGGAGTTAGCAATGTCATCCTGAGGCCTGAAAGGCCGAAGGATCTATGCATAGATTCTTCGCGGAGTTTATCCTGAGATGCTTCGCTATCGCCTGCCTGCCGGCAGGCAGGCTCAGCATGACATCGAAGGACTCAGAATGACGACATTATTATGAAGATTAAACGAGCCATCGTCAGCGTCTCCGACAAAACGGGGCTGATTCCGCTGGCCAAGCAGCTGGCCGGTCTTAAGGTGGAGATTTTTTCAACCGGCGGCACGCTTGCGCTCCTCAAAAAAGAGAAAATCAAAGCGCGTTCCGTTTCGGAATTGACCGGTTTTCCCGAGATTTTGGACGGCCGGGTCAAGACCCTTCACCCCAAAGTGCACGGCGGCCTCTTGTTTTTGCGCACGGACGCCAAGCAAAAAAGCGAGGCCAAAAAGCACCATATTCTCCCGATCGATTTGGTGGTGGTGAATCTTTACCCCTTCGCCGAGACCATTCAAAAGCCCGGTGTGACCTTAAAAGAGGCAGTGGAGCAGATCGATATCGGCGGGCCTTCCATGCTGCGTTCGGCGAGCAAAAATTTCGAATCGGTGGCGGTGGTCTCCGACCCGATGGATTACCCGGCTGTCATCACGGCGCTCGGAAAAGGCAAAGGAACACTTTCTTTAAAGCTTCGCCATGAACTCGCGGCTAAAGCGTTTCGGCACACCTCGGCTTATGACCGCCAGATCGCGCATTATTTGAGCGAGGAAAAAGGGACAGTAAGCAAAAGCAAAGGCGATTTAATTAAGGAACTGCCCGCTTTTTTGGACGGGGTATTCAAATGTTCCGAAATACTGCGCTACGGGGAAAATCCGCATCAGCGCGCCGCGCTTTACCGCAGGGCAGATAAACCCGCACGTTTTTCGTTTACTCAGATTCAGGGAAAAGCGCTTTCTTACAATAACATTCTGGATTTCGAGTCCGCCGTCGACATTCTCCGCGAATTCAAAGAGCCCGCCGTCTGCGTGGTCAAGCACAGCAATCCCTGCGGGGTTGCGTCCCATGATGATTTGACCGTTGCGGCCATGCGCGCTATTGAAGGCGACCCGCTTTCCGCTTTCGGCGGGATTGTCGGGATCAACCGGCCTTGCGATGAGGCGCTTGCGAAATTGGTTTTCGAGAAACTTTCCTTTTTTGAAATTATTTTGGCGCCTGAGTTTTCAAAACGCGCCGTTTCGTTTTTAAGCGCGAGAAAAAACCTTCGGATCATTCAAATTCCCTATCTTTATGAGATTGGTCCCTACGACCTCCGCTTCGCGAAAAGCGGAGTACTGCTTCAGGACCGCGACCTTCCGATCTGGAAGCATGAGGAAAAACTCAGGAAACACATCAAGTGGGTGACGCGGGAGAAGTTAAGATCCGCCGAGATGGATGATGTCCTGTTTGCCTGGAAATGCGTGAAGGTGGTGAAGTCAAACGCGATTGTGCTCACGCAGGGGAAGCAGACGGTCGGGATCGGCGGCGGGCAGATGTCGCGGGTCGACAGCGTGCGGCTTGCCTGCTGGAAAGCCGGAGAGCGTTCAAAAGGATCGATTCTCGCAAGCGACGGCTTTTTCCCCATGCCGGACAATATTGAAGTGGCGTTTGAACACGGCGTGCGCGCCGTCGTTCAGCCGGGCGGGTCGATACGCGACAAGGACGTGATCGAGGCCTGCGACCGGCTCGGGATCGCGATGGCGTTTACCGGTGAAAGACATTTCAAGCATTAACGGCATTTTGGGGCAGGGGCTCCCGGTTCGGCAACGCTCGATTTGCCCCAGCGAAGCAGTCGTCGCAGACGGCAGCGAGGCAAATCTTCGCTCGGCAGGCAAGAAACGCCTTTCGGCGCCGGCGGTTTATTCGCTCCAGCGGCGAATAACCGCCTATGCTCTTGCCCGCCGAATCCACCAAAAAGCATGGCGGAACCAAGCTTCGGCGGGCTCCGAGAATTGCCGAAGAGTCGTTCTTGCCTGCCGCCATGTTCGCTCAGCCAAAAATGACATATCTCACCAGGACACCTGCGCCAAGATTTAACAAATGCGTTATCCTGCCGCTCTCAAATATCTGTTCTCCTTTTTGAATTATGAACACATCCCGTTTGAGTACGGGCGCGCGCTGAATCTCAAGCGCATGGCCTGCGCCCTCGCATGGGCGCATCATCCCGAGCGGGAATATCCGTCTATTTTAGTGGCGGGAACGAAGGGAAAGGGCTCCACCGCGAATTTTATTTCCTCCATTTTGTCACACTACGGATACCGGACGGGGCTTTATACATCACCCCATTTGACAGACCCGCGCGAGCGCATTCGGATCAATTCAAAAGTCATTTTAAGGCGCGGGTTCGCCGGGACTGTGACCGAGGTTTCCCGAATACTTCGCAAACACCGAGGCGGGGTCACGCCCTATGGAACGCTTACTTTTTTCGAGGTGTTTACGTTCGCGGCCATGATTTATTTCGCCAAAAAAAATGTGGATGTCGCCGTGTTTGAAGTCGGCATGGGCGGGCGGCTGGATGCGACCAATGTGCTCAATCCGCTTGTTTCCGTGATTACGCCGATTAGTTTTGATCATGAAGAATATTTGGGCCGAACACTTTCGAAAATCGCGGGCGAGAAAGCCGCGATCATCAAAAAGAACACTCCTCTCGTTCTCGGCCCTCAAAAACCGGAAGCCCGAAAAATAATTCTTCATTACGCCCGGAAGGCCGGGGCCCGCGTCTATACTTTCGGTTCCGCATTTAAAGTTTCAAATGTGAGATGTTTGGAGAAGGGAAGCCGCTTTGATTTTCAAATGGGAAAGATGAAATTAAAAAACCTCGAGATCCGATTGCCCGGGGTCTTTCAGGTTCAAAACGCCGCCTGTGCTGTAGCAGCTTGCATCTTGTTTTTTAGCCGCGGGTTTTCGGCTCAGCAACGCTCGTCGCGCCCCAGCGAGGCGCGACTTCGCTCGGCGCTCGGGCTTCGCTCCCGCCAAGAAAGCGTGGCGGGCCGTGCCCGCTCAGCCCTTGCGACGTGCTTCGCCGAAACCCCGCAGCTAATAAGCATTCAAGCAGGTCTTAAGAGAGCGTTCTGGCCGGGGAGGTTTGAGATGGTGAAAAGGGGCGCGGGAACCTATATATTAGACGGCGCCCATAACGGCGCTTCAGCCGAGGCCTTGGCGGGGGCCTTGAAACGGCTTTTTCCGGGGCGGAGAATTATCTTTATTTTAGGGGTTTCGCGGGAGAAGGACCTAAAAGCCATATTGGCTCCGCTTGTTCCGATCGCATCTTCATTTGTAATGGCCAAAAGCGCGAACCCAAGGGCCCAGGAGCCAAAAATCATGTTTGAAGCTTTATGCGATATGGGTTTTCGAAAGAATTCCTTCTGGGCGGCCGATTTGAAGGAAGCGCTTGAGCTCGGGCGGAAAACGGCCGAGCCAAGAGATATTTTAGTGATCACCGGTTCGCTTTTTTTGACCGGTGAAGCAAGGAAAGTATTGAAATGTCAGCCCCTTCTTTAGACGATACGATTGCGGCGGTGGCCACCCCGCCGGGCGCAAGCGCCATCGGCATTGTGCGCTTGAGCGGAAAGGCCGCGCTCCGCATTGCGAGCCGGATGTTTCAAACCGCCGGCGGCGAGAAACTGGATGCGGTCAAATCGCACACGGTGCATTTCGGGACAGTGCTCGGGCCGTCGGGCGAGATAATCGATCAGGCGCTTGCGAGCGTCTTCTGCGAACCGAAGTCCTACACCGGTGAAAATCTTGTGGAGTTCAGCGCGCATGGCGCGCCCGTGGTGTTGAAGAAGATTTTGGCGCGTGCGCTTGCCCTGGGTGCCCGCCACGCCGAGCCCGGCGAATTCACGAAGCGCGCGTTTTTAAACGGCCGCATGGATTTGATCCAGGCCGAAGCTGTGTTGGACCTCATACGTTCCAAAACCGACCGCGCGCTTCAAGCGGCGCTCGATCAATTGCAGGGCAGACTCGGCACGGAAATCCGCGCCATCAAAGAAGAATTATTGATGCTGTATGCACATTTGGAAGCAGATCTTGATTTTCCGGACGAACATTTGGATGTGTACTCAAGCCGCGAGCTCGCCCGGAAATTTGAAACGAGCATGGAACGCATGCGCGCTCTGGCCGCAAGTTATTCGAAAGGGCATTTGGTGCGGGAAGGGGTTCTGGCGGTGATTATCGGCCGGCCGAATGTGGGAAAATCCTCGCTTTTGAACGTGTTTTTGGACCGGGAGCGGGCCCTTGTTTCCGATGTCCCGGGGACCACCCGGGATGCCCTGGAAGAATCGGTGGAATTAGGTGGTTTTTGGCTCCGTTTGGTCGATACGGCGGGGCTTGGGGCCAGTGCCGACCGGCTCGGCCGGGCCGCGATGGAGCGGACGAGGAAATTTCTTGAGAACGGAGACCTTTTTTTGTGGGTATTGGACGGGCATGACGGCTGGACGAGCGAGGATCAGGAAATTTTCGGCCTGCTTCGCGGAAAGCAGACCATCGTGGCGGTGAACAAAACCGATTTGCCATCCGCAGGCAATTTCGGCGAATTAAAAAAACTCGGTTTGGAAGAAAACGCCGTGCGCCTTTCCGCGAAAACGCGCGAAGGAGTGGATGCGCTTGAACAAAAAATAATTTCTTGGCTTGAGCAGCAAGACGGCGCGCCCGATTCTTTTTTGCTGACGCGCGCGCGGCATAAGCACGCGCTTGAGTCTGCGCTCGAGTCGGTTGAGAAAAGTTATTCGGCCCTCGGGCAAAAAGAGTCGCTTGAATTTGTGGCGCTTGATCTGAAGCAGGCACTTGATCAGCTCAGGGAATTGATCGGGGAAATCTACAGTGAGGACCTTCTCGACGTGATTTTTAAAGAGTTCTGCATCGGAAAGTGACGCGAAGCGTCATCCTGAGGAGTGTAAGCGGCGAGAGATCTCTGATCATAGATCCTTCGCTTCGCTCAGGGCGAAAAATGAAAAGAAAATATTTTTTCGTTTTTTGTGTTGACAGAGGTCCTTTTCAGGACTAAAATTTTTTTTCGGTTGAGAGAACGATTGGTTCTTGGAAACGTGGAATGCAAGATGTAAGCCAAGCGAAACGAAGAATTGGCTGAAGTTACGGAATGTCGAGACGCTTTTTAATTAGATGATTCACACAATCAACACAATCTAAGGTCCGAAGAGGGCGGCGCTGAATTGCGCGGCTCTCTTTTTGTCTCTAAAATGAAATTTTTGTAACTTTTCCGCCACACAGCAAGGCCGTTGAAAAATGGGAGCAAGCTTAAAAAAATAAAAGCTTTAAAGTTTGTCATGAGCATGTCGATTCTATGCTTGACGGCCCTAGATATTGTGGAGTAGCCTAAAGATGAGTACCATATATAGGCAAAACCGGATTGGGGCTTTTTCTCGACTGAAGATCAATTCGAGTCATAAACTGTGAATGAGCGTTCGAAAAAAAGCAGTTTAAAGGGGAGGAGCCCGGAAATGGCCACAAGAGCGCAGAAGGGAAAAGGGCAAATAAAAACGGATATACATTCCGGCACAGGTTCTGTCTCTTCAGGCGCCGCAAAGCGCGGGCTTCATATTCCAAGACGTTTTACGCATGAAGGCGTCCATCCCTTTGATGAAATCGAATGGATGCGGCGGAATTCCGTAATCGGCAATCCCGACGGTTCCATCGTGTTTAAGATGGAAGACGCGGAAATTCCCTCCTCGTGGTCTCAGCTTGCCACCGACATCGTGGTCTCCAAATATTTCAGGAAAGCCGGCGTTTCGAAAACCGGTTCCGAAACCAGCGTGCGCCAGGTGGTGAAGCGTCTCGCGCACACGCTTCGCCGGGCCGGCGAGGATCTCGGCGGTTATTTCGCGACCCTAGCCGACGCCGATGCGTTTGAGGCGGAACTTTCCCATTTGCTGGTGACTCAAAAAGGCGCGTTTAATTCTCCGGTTTGGTTTAACTGCGGTCTTTATCATGAATACGGTATCAGGGGAAGCGGCGGCAATTGGTTTTGGAACCCCAAGACGGGGCAAATCGAACTCACTGAAGATTCTTATTCCCATCCTCAATGTTCCGCGTGTTTCATTCAATCGGTCACCGATGATTTGATGTCTATTTTTGAACTCGTGAAATCCGAAGCGCGGCTTTTTAAATTCGGCTCCGGCACGGGTACCAATTTTTCTCATCTTCGCGGCCGGCAGGAAAAACTCTCCGGAGGCGGCACTTCCTCGGGTCTGATGTCCTTCCTTGAAGTGCTGGACCGGGGGGCCGGGGCCACCAAATCGGGCGGTACGACGCGCCGGGCGGCCAAAATGGTCGTCCTGGACATGGATCACCCCGAGATTGTGGATTTTATCGACTGGAAAATACGCGAAGAGAAAAAAGCCCATGCCTTGATCCGCTCGGGTTACCCGGCTGATTTTAACGGGGAAGCATACCGGACGGTTTCCGGACAAAATTCAAACAATTCCGTGCGCGTCTCGGATGAATTCATGCAGGCCTATTTGAATGGCGGCAAATGGAACACCCGTTTCCGCACGACAGGCGAGATTTGCGAGACCTTTGAAGCCAAAGACCTGATGAACCGCATTTGCGAAGCGGCCTGGGGCTGCGCCGATCCGGGCATTCAGTTTGACACCACCATTAATGATTGGCATACCTCGGCCAATACGGACCGGATTTATGCCTCCAATCCGTGCTCCGAATACATGTTTTTAAACGACAGCGCCTGCAATCTCGCTTCAATCAATTTGATGAAGTTTTTGAATGCGGACGGCAGTTTTGACGTGGAAGGTTATCGCCATGCCTGCCGCATTTTTATCACGGCGCAGGAAATCATCGTTGATTTCGCCTCTTATCCCACCCGGATTATTGGGCAGAACAGCCACGACTATCGTCCGCTCGGTTTGGGCTATGCGAATTTGGGTACGCTGCTGATGGTGAGCGGCATTCCGTATGACAGCGAGGAAGCGCGCGCGATCGGCGGCGCGCTCACCGCGATTATGACCGGGCACGCTTATCGCGTTTCCGCGGAAATCGCGCAGTCAAAAGGGCCTTTCCCCGGTTATGAGAAAAATCGCGAGCCCATGCTCCGCGTGATTGAAAAGCACCGCGCCGCCGCTTACAAAATCAATCGCGAGAAATGCCCTTCTTATTTACTCTCAGCCGCTCAGGAAGATTGGGACCAAGCGCTCGCGTTCGGGAAACACTACGGCTACCGGAACGCTCAAGCCACCGTGATTGCGCCGACGGGCACCATCGGGCTTTTGATGGATTGCGATACCACCGGCGTCGAGCCCGATTTTGCGCTTGTGAAATTTAAAAAGCTTGCGGGCGGCGGATATTTCAAAATCGTCAATCAATCCGTTCCGCAGGCGCTTGCAAAACTCGGCTATTCGGAAGCGGAGATTAAGGAAATTATTGAATATGTTTTAGGGACAGAATCGCTTAAAGGCGCCCCGTGGATCAATGAAAATGCGCTGCGTTCGAAGGGCTTTACGGATGAACAAATCGCCAAAATCGAGGCGGCGCTTCCGACCGTCTTTGACTTTGAGCAGGCCTTTGCGACCTGGGTGCTGGGCGAAGATGTGCTCAAGCGGCTTGAATTCAAGCCCGAGGAATACCGCAAGCCCGGCTTCAATCTCCTGAAGGCGCTCGGGTTTTCCGCAGCTGAAATCGAGGAAGCCAGCCGCGTCGTTTGCGGCACGATGACCGTGGAAGGCGCGCCGCATCTGAAGCAGGAGCATCTTCCGGTATTTGACTGCGCCAATAAATGCGGCAAACACGGCGAGCGGTTTATTCAGCCGATGGGGCATGTGCGCATGATGGCGGCCGTCCAGCCGTTTATTTCGGGTGCGATCTCAAAAACCGTGAACCTTCCGAAAGAAGCCACCGTTCAGGACGTGCGCGACATTTATATCGAAGGGTGGAAGCTTGGTCTGAAGGCGATCGCGCTTTACCGCGACAGCTGCAAGGCCTCTCAACCGCTCAATACCTCTTCGGACAGTGGTTCCAAATCCGAATCCGAAGCAAAACCGGCCCAGCCGATTTTGCGCCGCCGGCGTCTTCCGAAAAAGCGCGCCGGCTTTACGCAGGAAGCGGTGGTGGGCGGTCACAAAGTTTATTTAAGGACGGGCGAGTATGAGGACGGCGGGCTTGGCGAGATTTTCATCGACATGCACAAAGAAGGTGCGTCCTTCCGCAGCATGATGAACTGTTTCGCAATTGCCGTGTCGCTTGGGCTGCAGTACGGTGTGCCCTTGAAAGAATTTGTGGATGTATTTACCTTCACGCGCTTTGAGCCGCAGGGCGCGGTAGATCATCCGAACATCAAGTTCGCGACTTCGGTGATCGATTATTTGTTCCGCGTGCTCGGGATGGAATATCTCGGCCAGACGGATTTTGTGCACAAAAAGCCGATCGACAGCGAACCATTGCCGCTTGTGGCAAAATCATCCGCTGAAAAGCCTAAAAAGCAAGCAACTCCTGCTCGTGCAAATGAAGCAAAGTTTTACATGACAAATCCTGATGGCACGATTAAAAACGTTGATGGTTCAATTAAAAATCCGGAACTTTCACTCATTTCTAAGATGGAACAAGAAGCGGATCGTGAGATTACCCTGCTTTCCGCAGATGGAGGTGGAAGTTACAAGTTTTCAGCTGTAAAGGTTGAAAACGTTTCCATGCTTTCCAGCCATCTTTCCACGATGATGGGCGATGCGCCGATATGCAATCTCTGCGGCCATCTGACGGTCCGTAACGGCGCGTGCTATAAGTGTTTGAACTGTGGCAACTCCATCGGGTGTTCATAAATAGAACGTGTCATTGCGAGCCCCGAAGAGGGCGAAGCCCTGACGCCGACAGCGTCAGGACTAAATGGGATTCCATTAAATGTCCCTTCCTTCGGAAGGGACGAAGCAATCTAAGAGCGTTGTCATTCCCGAAATTAGTAATCGGGAATCTAAAACATATTAAAATAATAATGCTGTGGGTTGTAGGCGCTTCTGAAATAGTCACCAGAATCGTCCCGCGGAAAAATCGGTAGAAACGATTTGCCCTCTTAACTTAAGGGGGTAAATTAAAATGTTGGAAACGATTTTTGGAGAAAAAGTAGAATTAAATGGATCAGAAGCAGAAATAAAGATGGGAAAGGTTAAAGCCAATCTATATTTAGGAGATTGCTTAGACGTTCTAAAGAAAATCGAAAGCAATGTTGTGGATTTGATCGTAACATCCCCGCCATATGCTGACAGCCGAGCGAAAACCTACGGAGGAATCAAACCTGATAGATATGTCGATTGGTTTTTGACAAGATCAGCAGAATTTTTACGTGTCCTAAAGCCCACCGGGACTTTCATATTGAATATCAAAGAAAGAGTAGTTAGTGGCGAGAGGCATCCCTATGTCCTTGACCTTATTTTAAAATTGCGGGAACAAGGGTGGTTATGGACCGAAGAATTTATCTGGCATAAAAAGAATTGCCATCCGGGCAAATGGCCCAATAGATTCCGTGATGCATGGGAAAGATTGCTTCAGTTTAATAAATCGAGGGGCTTTTCTATGTATCAAGATACCGTTATGGTTCCCATGGGTGAATGGGCAAAAACTCGTTTGAAACATTTAGGAAAAAATGACGCGGTTCGGTTTGACTCCCAAGTTAAAAGCGGTTTTGGTAAAAACATTTCCAATTGGATTGGTCGAGAAATGGCTTACCCCTCTAATGTTTTGTGCATGGCTACTGAAACCGGCAACAAACAACACAGCGCCGTTTTTCCTAGCGCTTTGCCAGAGTGGTTTATCAAATTATTTACGAAAGAAAACGATCTCGTTTTGGATCCTTTTTTAGGTTCTGGAACAGTGGTCGAAGTTGCTTGTAGGATGAAAAGAAATTCTATCGGAATAGAATCGCTAAAAGAATACTATCTTTTGGCTAAGAAACGGCTAGCGGCTGTTATGAAGGGTGGCATGTCTTATGGTAGGAATGCAGAAAGAGACACGCTCAAGAAAAATGGCGAGAAAGAATTATTTGAATTAGCGGTATCAGTTTAAACCCATGCCTAAAATTTCCAAAGCACAGATTGTCACTTTTGTTGAGAAGAATATTCAAAAATTTCATGGCAAGAGATTAAAAAGTTTGGCAGGGTTAAAACTCAATACCGTGCTCAAAAAGAAGAATCCATATCTTTTTAAGGCAAAAAACATTTTACTCGCCGAAGAATTTGTTAAAACGATTACGAATGCGTTTTTATCATCTCAAGAAGAAGCGATATTCGGTACTTTTTTAGAAGAATTGGCAATATTCGTTTGTGAAAAGTCGTGTGGAGGAAAGAAGTCTTCGGCAGAGGGCATTGATTTGGAATTTGAGAAGGATGGAGCAGCTTATTTGGTTGCTATAAAGTCTGGACCAAATTGGGGCAATAGTCAGCAGATCCGCAGGATGCAGGATAACTTCAAACAAGCAAAACGCATTCTTCGCACGACAAGTTCTCATTCAAGGAATATCGTAACGGTCAATGGATGTTGTTATGGTAGAGAACCCAATCCTGACAAAGGGGATTACTTTAAATATTGCGGTCAAGAATTTTGGGCGCTCATTTCCGGAAGCGACAACTTTTATACGGAGATAATCGAACCTTTAGGTTACAAAGCAAGGGAAAAGAATGAGAATTTTGTGAATGCGTACGCCATAGTCATTAATAAGTTTACAAAAGAGTTCATGAAAACGTTTTGTGTTGATGGGAAAATTGACTGGAAACGTGTTGTCCGTTTTAATTCCGGCCGCTGACTGCAGCCCGTGGCGCGTCTCCCAACCCCCCGGAATTAAAACCGTATAGGTCTATTTCTCGGAAAACCGCATAATTTGGGAATTCGGGAATTCGAATTCGGTAATTCGGGGTAATTCGGGGGACACAGTACTTAATTCTGAACGATTGGGGAGATAAGTATCGTGTCCCTGAAATTGGAAATTGTTTGAATTTAAGGGGGGTGAACCATGCAGGACGCTAAATTGTCGCTTAAATCCACCGCGTTTGCTTCGGCAATTTTGTGGGGAGGCGCGGTATTGATGGTGGCATTGATCAACAAATTCAACGCCGGTTACGGCGCGGAGTTTTTGAAAATGGTCAGCTCGGTTTATCCGGGGTATCAGCCCCTTCCTTCCGCGAAGGAAATTTTGACCGGCACTGTCTATGCATTGTTTGACGGTGCTGTGGCCGGTTTTGTCTTTGCCTGGCTTTACAATCTCTGCGCCTGTAGAAAGAAATGACCGCACATATTTCCGGTGGTGTCGGGTCCACGGAACGATTGATTTGCTATCATATTTTGATAAAATACACCCGCGCGATTTTGGGATAGTATTTGCGCGAAGCCGGTAAAAATTTAAGTTCGTTAGAGACGTTCCATCTCGGAAAATCCCCTAGGAGAGTTTTTTCTAGGGGATTTTTCTTTTTGGAGGCCGTGTCAATATCCATTTGACAACATATCGTATATGATATACAATTCAGGAGGTCGAAGATGTTTGAAATCGTTCTTTACAAGGATAGACGGGGGAAAGAACCAGTTCAGGAATTTATTGATTCACTTTCTTGGAAGACGCAAGAAAAGATTTTGACATGGTTAAATCGTCTGGAGCAGGAAGGCCCTTTCTTAAGGCGGCCGTACGCGGATAAAATCCGGGGCAAACTGTATGAACTTAGGATAAGGTTCAGTTCGGATCATATTA
>CAYJWM010000013.1:0-7545 GCA_964373885.1 uncultured bacterium
CGACCCGTAGCCGACACGCCAGTGCGGCGGAGGGCGCCGATCCCTCTACCGCCCACCATTCGTAGGAGATCGTCAAGATCTCCACGAAATGGCACTCGCGCGTTGGCGCGAGTGGTGAGACCTTTGGCGCCGCAAGGTTTACGAAAAGCATGCGACATAATTGGTTTTTTATTTTTTCCCTATTGATTTTGCTTCAAAGCGGTTGCGCCCGCCTTTTCGGATGGGACATTCATGCGCCCGGTCTTCTGTCGCAGAACTTTTCCGAACAAGTTCATCCCGCCAAAGAACGTGTCGCGCTTTATCTTTCCCGAGAGCTTTTGAATTATAGGTCTTACGATAAAGGCGGACGCTTTGCCGATCCCCAGATTTACCACGTCGGGGAAGCGTTTGGCCCCATGTTGATTGAAGCGTTTCAAAATGGCTTTGAAGAATTTATTTATATGGAAGTTGAGCCGGTGCCGGAAATTTTGAAAAGGTATGGAATTCCTTACGTTGTGTTCGTCCAAATTAAGGATTTTGACAATCAGGTGACCTTAAAGGGGCAGACGCTTGGCATTAAAACGGAAACCATTGTGAAAGATATGGATTTGAATTTGGTGGCCCGATTTGAATCCGAAGGGACCAGCGATGCCGAGAAAGTGTTTGCGAAAAAAGGCGGTCCTGAAGTGAATCTTAACGCAGCGCTTGAGAACAATGCGGCGAGCGTTGTTCAATACCTGCAGGATTCAATTTCAAACGGTGTTTGGAAAGGTAATGTGAGCTCATGAGACGATGGATGGTGCTTGGATTGCTTCTTGTCTTTACGGTTCCGGCTTATGCCGCTGAAGTATTGGAACGTCAAAGTGTCGAAGTGGCTGGAACCATTGAGCACCCGAACACCCTGGTCATGGTCAGAGAACATCCGAAAACGGGGGAACCCTATGTCAGTATTGTTTCATCGGAGCTTCCCAATTCAGCCGATCCCTTCCTCCGCCAACGATCGCGTTATTCCCGGCCTGATTACCGAATGCTGGATCCGAAAATCAAATCAGGAAAAATTCCTTACGAAGGTCCTTACAGCGATCGGAAAAAAGTGTATGTGTTTGCCGCGTCTCTGGCCACCCTTGGAGTTGCCGGCGGAGCGGTCGGGATGGCTACCGCCTCCACAGCGGCGAGCGCTGCTGCAGGCGGAGGAGCTGCTTATGTAGCTGCCGGAAGTGCTGTTGCGGGCACCGCAACAGCCGCTGCCATGATCAAATCCCAGCCAAATCCTAAAAAGGATTCTTATCGTTATTCTTCCGAGTCCAAGCTTTTAGAAGGCAGGCGTTCCGATTTGTAAAAATTAGTTCTGCGTGGTAGCTTTTAGGTTAAAGGCAAACCCGGAGTAATCCGGGGGCGCAAAGCCACGACTCCAAAAAAGCAATAAGAAGGAAGCATTAGAAGTAAATTGCTTTTTTGGTGGGTTGGGTTGCCGGGAAGGAAACTTCTCGTGACGGGAACACACAAAAACCGCATCTGTTTTTTGCTGTTTTCAGGAGTTCTGCTGATTTGGGGAATCCCACCTTCCTTTTCTCAAGAGCCGATCTCCGCCTATGAACGCACAGCGCATGGGGTGGCTTCTTGGTATAGCGAATCCGATCCCTATGTCAATTTGCGGACGGCAAACGGCGAGATTTTTGACGATTCTCAGTTTACTTGCGCTTCCTGGGACTACCCTTTCCATACCCTCTTGGAAGTAATCAATCTGGCAAATAATCAATCCGTTATCTGCCGGGTCAATGACCGCGGCCCCGCCAAACGCCTAAACCGCCTGATCGATCTTACCAGAGGCGCTTTCCGGCAAATCGCGAATCTTCACGTGGGGCTTATTAACGTTCAGGTGATTCCTCTTACAGCAGATTCAATTTTTGACGATACCGACCGATAACAACTAAATCGCTTAAAATTTAGGAGAAGGATATGCTAATCCCATTTATAAATTCTGTTCCAAAGGATCTGGATAACCCCTTCGGGGTAAAAAGATTTCATGATTTTTTGATCACTTTTTGCTATTATTATACTTGTCTTCCGTCTCTTCTGTTAAAAGAAGAGACAGATAAAAATAAGGTGTAGTTTCACGCCAGGGAATAAGCCATGCCTCCAAAATCAGTCGAAACACTGCTTAAGGAAACAAAAATCTACCAGGTCATCAATCCCAAGCTGGTTCAGGCCCCTCCCGATATTTCCTTGAAAAAAGCGATTGAAATCATGCAGGAACATAAATCCGGCTATATCGTGGTGGCCAAAGAGAAGAAAGTGGTCGGTATTTTTACCGAAACCGATGTGGTCAATAAAATTTTGGGCCGCCATGTCAATTGGGACGCCCCTGTCAGTCAGTTTATGACACCCAATCCGGTGGTATTGAATCCGGAAGACTCTGTGGGACAGGCGATTGACCTGATGGGAGAACGCCGCTTTTATCATATTCCGCTTGTGGACAACCACCAGGAACTGGTGAATGTGATTTCCGTTCGGACTTTGATCCGCTTCCTGGCTGAATTTTATCCGACAGAGGTATACAACCTGCCGCCCCGGCCGGACCAAATCATGGAAACGCAGGAAGGCGGGTAAGAAAATTGTTATGTCCGACATGAAGGCAGAAGAAAAATCTACCGGGAGCAAACCAAGGGTCGATGTTTCGGCCATTACGGTCCGCTTTGCCGGCGACTCCGGCGACGGCATGCAGCTGACGGGCGATCAATTTACCGATACGGCCGCGATCATGGGCAATGACTTTGCCACCTTGCCGGATTTTCCGGCGGAAATCAGGGCCCCTGCGGGGACTCTGCCCGGTGTCAGCAGTTTTCAAATTCAATTTTCGAAAAACATTATTTTCACGCCCGGCGATCAAGCGGATGTGCTGGTCGCGATGAATCCCGCCGCGCTCAAAGTGAACTTGGCGAACGTCAAAGAGGGCGGCCTGATTTTTGTGAATGAAAGCGCATTTGACGAAGCGCATTTGAAAAAGGCGGGTTGGAAAACAAATCCGCTCACGGATGAGACGCTCAAAGATTATCGGCTGGTGAAGGCCCCTCTCTCCGCACTGACCGCGAACGCTTTGAAAGACCATCCGCTGAAAATATCTGAGGTGGAGCGTTCCAAAAACTTTTTTGCGCTTGGCATTGTGTTCTGGCTTTACGACCGCACGATGGATCACACGATCGAGTGGATTCAGAAGCGATTTGCCAAACGGCCTGAAATTGTGAATGCCAATGTCGCCGTTCTGAGAGCGGGCTATCATTATGCGGATGTGACGGAAGTTTTGCCGACACAGTATCAAATTCGAGAGGCAAAACTCGAGCCGGGAACGTATCGAAAAATTACGGGCAATGAAGCGACCGCCATCGGGTTCGTGACCGCCGCTACGTTGGCGAAGAAAACCTTGTTTTACGGATCTTATCCGATCACGCCCGCCAGCAATATTTTGCAGGACCTTGCGCGTTTCCGCAATTACGGCGTCAAAACGTTTCAGGCGGAAGATGAAATTGCGGCGGTGGGCGCCGCCATTGGGGCGTCTTTCGGAGGGCAAATCGGCGTGACGGGGACGAGCGGCCCGGGCATTTGTTTAAAATCAGAAGCGATTAATCTTGCCGTCATGGCGGAGCTGCCGCTTGTGGTCATTGACGTCCAGCGGGGAGGGCCGAGCACGGGAATGCCGACCAAGACGGAGCAAGGAGACCTTTTGCAGGTCATGTTCGGCCGAAACAGCGAATCGCCGATTGCGGTGGTAGCCCCGAAAACCGCATCCGATTGTTTTTTGATGGCCCTTGAAGCGGTTCGGCTTGCGATTAAGTATATGACGCCTGTCGTTTTTCTTTCGGAAGGAAATATCGCCAATGCCGCCGAGCCGTGGAAACTGCCCGAATTGGATCAATTGCCCAAAATTGAAGTGACGCATCCGACAGCGGGAAAAGACCCCTTTTTGCCCTATTCACGCAATCCCGAAACGCTGGCGCGGCCTTGGGCTATTCCGGGGACTCCCGGGCTTGAGCATCGAATCGGTGGTTTGGCGAAGGCGGATTTGACGGGCAACGTGAGCTATGACGGCGAAAACAATCAAAAAATGGTGAATTACCGCGCCGAGAAAATCAGGCGCATGGCCAATGACATTCCCGAAATCGAAGTACGCGGGCCAAAATCAGGAAAATTGCTGGTGCTGGGTTGGGGCGGGACCTACGGCCCTATTTTTCAGTCCCTCAATGACTTGGAAGAAGAAGGGATTAAAGTGTCTCATGCCCATTTGAATTATTTGAATCCGTTTCCGAAAAATCTCGGAAACGTATTAAGCCAGTATGAGAAAGTGTTGATTCCAGAACTCAATTCAGGACAGCTTTTGATGCTGATTCGAAATTCGTTCCGCGAAATCAATACCATGGGGCTGCACAAAATTCAATGTCAGCCGTTTAAAGTGGAAGAAATCACCAAAAAAATCAGAGAGCTAATATGAGTCCTGCAGGTTCCGAAAAAAAACTGCCTTATACGCGGGAGGATTTCATTTCCGGGCAGGAGGTGCGCTGGTGCCCGGGGTGCGGCGATTACGCGATTTTGGCCACGATGCAGCGCACGCTGGTCAAATTCGACCTTCCAAAGGAAAAATACGTGTTTGTTTCCGGCATCGGCTGTTCCAGCCGCTTTCCGTATTATATGAATAATTACGGTTTTCATACGATTCACGGCCGGGCCCCCACGATCGCCTCGGGATTAAGATGCATCAACCCCGAGCTTTCCATCTGGGTGATCACGGGCGACGGGGACGGACTCTCGATCGGCGGAAATCATTTGATTCACTCCATGCGCCGCAACATTAATTTCAATATTCTGCTCGTGAACAATCAAATTTACGGTCTGACCAAAGGGCAATATTCGCCCACTTCGCCGGTTGGGCAGGTAACGAAAACGTCGCCGACCGGATCCATCGATTATCCGATCAATGCGCTTTGTCTTGCCATCGCTTCCGAGGCCACGTTTATCGCCCGGACTTTGGACAGCATTCCAACCCATATGGGTTCCGTGTTGGAGCGCGCCATGAAACACAAAGGTATTTCCTTTGTGGAAATTTATCAAAACTGCAATATTTTCAATGACAACGCATTTGAGGTGGTGACCGGCCGTGACACGCGCGATGACCGCATGATTACCCTGGAACATGGAAAACCGCTTATTTTTGGAAAGAAAAAAGACAAAGCCATCCGCCTCAAAGGCCTTCAGCCCGAAATTGTGGAGTACCAAGAAGGGATGGATCCCAAAGAACTTTTGATTCATAATGAAAACGATCCGGAGCCCAATTATGCCTACATTCTAACCCAAATGGAATATCCCGCGATGCCTGTCCCATTTGGGATTTTCCGCGAAATTGTGAAACCCACCTATGACGAGATGTTGGAAACCCAAGTGCAGGAGGCAATCAAGAAAAAAGGCCGTGGAGACCTGAAGGATTTAATTTATGGCGCAGACACCTGGACAGTTAAATAAACCAAGTACCAAGTGCCCTTCCTGCGGTTTTACGAACCTGCTGGGGGCCGACCGTTGCGAGCAATGCCTGCATTCTCTGATGCAAACGGGCCTGCCGCGGCCCAAACGCGGCGACACCTTTCAGATGGTCATGATGACCACCCCGGTTTCTGCGCTTTTGACCGGCAAAGACCTGCTCGTGTGCAGCCCCAATGATTCCATTCAAAAGGTGGCGGACATTTTCCAGAAAGAAAATAAAAACTGTATTTTGGTTTATGAGCAGAAAAAGCTGGTGGGAATCATCAGCAATCGCGATCTTTTGCGCAAGGTAGCGGGAAAGTATCAGGATCTGACGAAGGTAAAGGTCAAGAGCATCATGACGCCAAACCCGGAGTATGTGCGGGCGGACGACCCACTTGCTTACGTGGTCAATAAAATGGCGCTCGGCGGATTCCGCCACGTACCCGTTTTGGCCGAGGATGGGACACCCTACAGTATTGTCATTATCAAAGACGTGCTCAGCTATTTGTCGCGCCGGAAAAAATGACTTACCAAACAGCAAAGATATTGGTAAGTCATCCTGAGCGGTGGGTTTTTTAACCGCGAAGGATCTCAAAAGATTCTTCGCCCCTTGGCCTCCGGCCAAGGGACAATTTATGGAGTCCTATTAAACCCTGGCGCCTACGGCGCCAGGGTTCGCTTCGCCCAGAATGACACAGCTAATGAAACATCCCCATTTGTACGAAGCAAATGCCCGCATTTTTCTCAGGCGCGTATCGGAACAATACGGCCGCAAACTAACTCTTTCATCTATTCCCGAAGAAGTTTGGCTGAGACTTAAGAACCGGGGATTTGATCTGATTTGGCTGATGGGGGCATGGCGCAGAAGTCCCGGTGCGCGCCTCGTGGCTTTGAACCATCCGGCACAGAGACGCGCTTTTGACGAAGCGCTTCCCGGTTGGAATGAGCGGGATGTGATCGGTTCACCTTACGCGATTTATGACTATTCTCTCGATCCTGCTTTGGGGGAATCCTGGGAATTGGCGGAATTAAAAAAGCAGCTGAACAAGATCGGGATGAAATTTATTTTAGATTTTGTTCCAAATCATCTCGCGTTTGACCACCCGTGGACGGTGGAGCATCCGGAGCGATTCGTGCACGGGAATAAGAACCAAGTGAAATCCCACCCGGACTGGTTTTTTCTTTCCTCAGCCGGGACTTATCTGGCCCACGGGCGGGATCCTCATTTTCCACCCTGGATTGATACGGTTCAGGTCAATTTTTTTTCGGAGGATTTGCGCCGGGCATTGGTAGAACAATTGCTCGCGATTTCCGAGTACTGCGACGGACTCAGATGCGATATGGCCATGCTGGCGTTGACGCAGGTGTTTGAAGAAGTGTGGGGGGAATGGGTGAAGAAGTCCCACAAACCCGAAGAGGAGTTTTGGTCTTTGGCTATTCGGGAGCTTCGGTCCAAGCGGCCGGATTTTACTCTTTTGGCCGAAGTGTATTGGGACCTGGAGTGGAAGCTCCAGGAATTGGGATTTGATTTTACTTATGACAAATCGTTTTATGACCGCCTTCGATTTTTCGCCCCTCAGGTGGTCCGCGAGCATTTAAAAGCGCTTCCCGAATATCAAAATCGTTCCATGCGCTTTATCGAAAATCACGACGAATTGCGCGCTCCCGTTGCGTTCGGCCGCGAGCGGTCTTTGGCGGCGGCGGTGGCGATGTCTACCGTCCCCGGACTGCGTTTTTTTCATGACGGACAGTTGGAGGGAAGGGCCGTTCGTCTGCCGGTTCAGTTGAAGCGCGAGCCGGCGGAGGGAGCCGGTAAAGAAATCGCCGCTTTTTACGACCGCTTACTTAGTGTGGTCCACGAGCCGCCTTTTCACGATGGGGAATGGAAGCTCCTTGAAATGCGCTGCGCCTGGGATGGCAATGAAAGCCATCAGAATTTTCTGGCTTGGGCCTGGACCTTGTCTCATCAATTCAAAATTGTAGTCATTAATTATTCGGCCGCTTCTTCACAGGGAAAACTTTTTCTTTCACTGCCGTCTACGACAACTGCAAGCT
>CAYJWM010000013.1:7645-24786 GCA_964373885.1 uncultured bacterium
CGGAGAAGATGTCAAAATCTTCCCGAGCAGTAGTTGGCGCGTCGGCGACAACTGCAAGCTCGGAGAAGATGTCAAAATCTTCCCGAGCAGTAGTTGGCGCGTCGGCGACAACTGCTTCGCTGGCAGTTGGGGCGGGGGCTTCCGCTGTTTTCAAAGACGAATTTTCCGGCGAACGGTATGTGAGGGACATTAAAGAGATGGAAACCAACGGGCTTTATATTGAGCTCGGGCCTTGGGCCTTTCATGTTTTGAGTTTAGTGACGCAGGGTGCGGATCAAAAGACGGAAGCTCGGATGACAAAGAATCAATGAGGTATTCTAAAAAAATCGTTTCCGCCATTATTGCCTTTGTCTGCTTTTTTTCGGCAGATCTTTTAGCCGAAAAAGTCCGTTACGTGATCGATGGGGACACCTTTATTTTGGAGGATAACCAGCGCGTTCGCATGATCGGAATCAACGCTCCCGAGGTGAGGCATCGAAAGTACGGCAAGCGTTCGGAGCTGTTCGGAAACGAGGCGAAGCGTTATTTGCGGCAGTTGGTCGAAAAAAAGGATGTGGTGTTGAAACCCGGCGAGGAGCCCTTTGACCGCTTCGGCCGGCGGCTCGCTTACGTGTATTTGCAGGACGGAACGTTCGTGAACCGAAAGATGGTAGAGGAAGGTTTTGCGGAAACATTTCGCGCATTTTCTTTTTCCTTTAAGAAAGAATTTCAGGAGCTGGAGCGCACGGCGAAGATTGAAAAGCGGGGCATGTGGTCGGGGAAGCCGGATACGTGGCAGGAATTGCTTTATGAATATTTCGCGGGTTTGACGCAGGGACGGTAGAAATGCCTTCTCATTGAATTTGTGGTTTATTTACCTTATCATGTATGAGTTAAATCATCGATGGAATCCTAAGACAAATGCAAGAGCTGATTGAGTTTAGTATTCTTTCGTTTTGGTCCCTGTTCGTGATTGTGGACCCGATCACGACAGTCCCCGCCTTTCTGGCCATGACCGAAACCAATAGTTCCGCCGAACGGGTCCGCATGGCCCGGCTGGCTTCGGCCGTTACCTTTGTGGTGCTCGTACTTTTTTCCGTAGGCGGCCGTTCGCTTTTGGGGGCGTTCGGCGTGACGGTGCCGGCCTTTGAGATTGCCGGGGGTATTGTGCTCCTTAAAGTGGCCCTCGATATGCTCCAGGCCCGCCGCACGGCCATTAAAGAGACGCCGGAAGAACAGGCCGAAGGAATCAATAAAGACGATATCGCCATCACGCCGCTTGCGGTGCCGATGCTTGCGGGGCCGGGCGCTATGACGGCCGTGGTGCTGATCAGCGCTCAGGCGGTAAGTCTGGCCCATCAGGCCGTCATGATCGGTAATATTTTGCTTGTTTCCTTGATCACTTTTTTGGTTTTGCGGCTGGCGGCGCTACGTTCGTCGATTTTCAGCGCGATCACGCTTAAAATTTTAAGCCGTGTGATGGGCCTTTTGCTGGCTGCCATTGCGGTTCAATTTATTTTGACCGGAGTTCAAGCGGCGCATCTTTTGTGGTGACGGTGAATATCCTTCCTTGGGTGCTTTTTAATCTTTTTGTGATTGCCATGCTGGCCCTTGATCTTTTTGTCTTTCACAAAAAGTCCCATACGGTGAGCGTCCGGGAAGCGCTCGGTTGGAGTGCGGTGTGGATCGCGCTGGCCTTGCTTTTTTGCGCCGGGGTTTACCGATTCGAGGGTTCCCAAAAAGCGCTTGAGTTTTTGGCCGGCTATTTAATTGAAAAATCCCTTAGCGTGGACAATCTGTTCGTCTTTCTGGTGATTTTTTCGTATTTCTGCGTGCCTCCGGAATTTCAGCATAAGATTTTATTTTGGGGGATCGTAGGGGCGCTTGTGCTTAGGGCCCTGTTTGTGCTGATCGGGATTGTCCTGATTCACCACTTTCATTGGATTATTTACGTGTTCGGCGGATTTCTCATTTTTACCGCCATTCGGCTGGCACTGGAGAAGGATAAAAAAATGGAGTGTAACAAAAACCCGGTCGTTTTGTTTTTCAAACGGTGGATGCCGGTGCTGGACAATTTTGAGGGGGACAAGTTCTTTGTGAAAAAGAGCGGCAAATGGTTTGCCACTCCCATGATTATCGTGCTGCTGGTGGTGGAAACAACGGATGTTGTTTTTGCCGTTGATTCTATTCCGGCGGTGTTTGCAGTTTCGATCGATCCCTTTATTGTGTACACATCAAATGTGTTTGCTGTTTTGGGGCTCCGGGCTCTTTTCTTTGCCCTCGCGGGCTTGATGCGCAAGTTTCATCATCTCCATTATGGGCTTGCGTTTATCCTGCTGTTTGTCGGCGTGAAGATGCTTATTTCCGGATTTTTCAAAATCCCGATCGCGATCGCGCTGCTTGTGATTGTTACGACACTGACGGCGTCCGTTTTGCTTTCCCTCACGTTCCCGCCCGTGGAAAGGGCCGGCTCCTCGTGAGCCGGGGACGTTCTCACCCATGAATCGAAAAGTTTATCTGATCGCTCTCGCCCTGATTTTGCTTTCCGCCGCCGCGATCACCGCCAAGGTGATTTACGGAGGCCACACCGTGGGGCAGGATTTGGGCCGGCATTTGTGGCGCGTCAATATCACGATGAACATGCTCGGCGAGGGCACGCGCGCCAAAGTACGGCTGACGTTGCCCAAGGACAATAATCGCCAGACCATTTACAACGAGCATTTTGAGAACGACGAGCTTGTGTTTTATATCCGGGAGCGGGAAATAACGGGTAACCGAGTTGGTTTTTGGCGCGCGGAGATTCTAGACGGGGCGAGATCGGTTCAATATACCTTTTCTGCGCAGTTGAAAAGCATGGCCTATGCGCTTCCGGCCGATCTCGAGCTGCCGGCCAATCCCCTGACCGGCTATCCTCCCGAGCTGCATACCTGGCTTGATCCTTCCAAGTTTATTCAATCCCAGGATGCTTCCGTCGTAAAATTGCTCAAACGAATCGTTGGGAAAAAGAAAAAAGCGGAAGTAGCGTTGCACCATATTTATGATTTTGTGCGCGGCGAGGTGGCCTACCGTTCGGAAAAAGGCAGTAAAGACGCGAAAGCAACCCTTGATAAATTGACGGCGGATTGCGGGGGCCAGGCGCGGCTGTTTAGCGCCTTAAGCCGCGCGGCGGGTATTCCCTCCCGAATTGTCGGCGGCTTGATCATGACGATCGGCGCCAAGAGCACGACGCATGTGTGGGTGGAAAATTATATCGGAGACCGGTGGATTCCTTTTGATGTGGTAAACGATCATTTTGCGTTTCTTCCGATGAATTACCTCGAGATTTATCGCGGCGATTATTTTTTGTTCAAGCATCTTGGTCTCAAAAAGTTCGACTATTTTTTTGTGATTGGTCTTGAACGGATGCCCCCTGTCGATCACCCCTGGTCTCTTTATGTGCTGCCCGTGCATTTTCAAAGCTTCATTCAGGTGCTTCTCCTGATTCCGGTCGGAGCGCTGGTGGTGGCTTTGTTCCGCACGGTTGTTGGAATTTCCACCTTTGGGACTTTTGCGCCGGTGCTTTTGGCGCTCGCCTTTCGTGAGATTTCACTCGGTTACGGTTTGGGTCTGCTGACGGTGATCATTTTTTTCGGATGGATCCTGAGGAGCATTCTTGATCGTTTGAAAATTCTCGTCATTCCGCGCCTTTCCATTGTGGTGACCATGGTGGTGATATTTGTGGTGGTGCTGATGGTGGTCGCTTTTCACTTGGGCGAGCAGAAGATTCTGTATGTTTCTCTTTTCCCAATGGTGATCATCACGTGGTTGATCGAACGGTTCTCCGTGATTCAGATTGAAGACGGTACCAAGGCGGCTTTGGGATCGGCTCTGGGAACGGTGATCGTGTCCATTGCCGCTTATGGCTTGATGAAGCTTCACACGCTTCGGGCTTATCTGTTCGCATTCCCTGAACTTCTTTTGGCGATTATGGCCGCGCTTCTTCTTCTGGGACGCTATACCGGCATCCGTGCTACTGAGTTGTGGCGTTTCCGCGAGCTTGCAAAGTTAGAGGGTAAGAAAAGTCAGTGATCCCGCTAGCCCCTTTTCGCGAAATCGGCCTTCTCGGAATGAACCGGAGGAACGCCTGCGTGATGCTCATCCGGAATCCGAGAGAGCACTATCCTCTTGTGGACGACAAATTAAGGACCAAAGAGCTGCTGGAACGAAATGAGCTGCCGACACCGGAGCTCTATTTTAAAATCACCCACAATTTTGAGTTAAAGCTTTTGCGTGAGATTAAATACCTGAGGGAATTTGTGATCAAGCCCGCCCGCGGCGCCGAAGGCCGCGGCATTATGATCATAGCCGATCACTCCGGAGATCGATGGGAGAAGGCGAGTGGAGAGGTGGTTTCCGGCGAGGACATTGAATATCATGTGTCCAATATTCTGGCCGGGCTGTATTCGCTCGGTGGTTTGAACGACAAAGCTTTTTTGGAGTATCGGGTGCAAAATCATCCGATTTTCAGCCCCGTGTCATTCCGAGGAGTTCCGGACATCCGGGTGGTGCTTTACCGCGGCGTTCCGATCATGTCTATGCTCCGGCTTCCGACCCGGGAATCCGGCGGCCGGGCCAATCTTCATCAGGGAGCGATGGGGGTCGGGGTCCGGATGGCGGACGGCATCACGCTCGGCGGCGTTCATCACAATCGTTTGGTGGACAAACATCCGGACATGAAAATTCCAGTGGCGGGAATTCAAATCCCGTTTTGGGCCTTGCTTTTGGAAACGGCGGTTAAAACATTCGACGTATTTCGGCTGGGCTATGTGGGAGTTGATTTTGTAATAGACCCCCTTTTGGGGCCCTTGATTCTGGAAATCAATGCCAGGCCCGGTCTTAATATACAGCTGGCCAATCGATCCGGTCTTCTCGCACGCATGCGGGCGGTGGATCGCTCGGGTAGCGCGGAGGCATTGGGTTGGAAGGAGCGGCTGCACCTGTTTCGGGAAGCGGTCGAGCCCGTCTCCGGGAATTTTGGATGAACGTCAGTATGGTTCGGAAAAAGCAGAAATCTAAAACTCAAAAGAAACATTTGCCGCGCGCGCGCCGTCCGGTTGTATTGCCTGACGGTGTTGAGCGAGTGGTCCGTTTTGACCATGACAAACCGTTTGAAGTACTGGGGCCGCATCTGGACACCGAAGCGAACGCGGTGACCATTCGTGCCTATTTGCCGCGCGCCCAGGAGGCCTGGGTGAAGCCGAGCGGATCCAACGGAATGAAAAAGAAAATGAAACAAACGCGCGCCGGGGGTTTTTTTGAAGCGGTGTTTCAAGATGAAGAGGCCATTTTTCCCTACCAAATCGGTTTTAAAGATCATGAGGGCTATATTTCGGAAGGGGAAGATCCTTATAGCTTTTCGACTGAAATCACGGATTACGATCTGTACTTAATTAGCGAAGGGAATCATTTTAAGAGTTATGAAAAGTTTGGGGCGCATCTGAAAGCATTTCACGACATCGCCGGTGTTCATTTCAGCGTGTGGGCCCCGAATGCAAAAAGCGTCAGTGTGGTCGGAAATTTCAATCATTGGAAGGTGGGGGCCCATCCGATGACGCGCGTGGGCACTTCCGGCATTTGGGGGCTTTTCATTCCCCGTCTTTGTGAAGGAGAAGTTTATAAATATGCCCTTAAATCATCCGATGACGGTGACGTCCGGCTGAAGACCGATCCTTATGCGTTTCAGGCAGAGCTGAGGCCCAGGACGGCTTCCGTCGTTGCCTCGCTGCATCATTATCAATGGCGGGATCAGGAGTGGATGAACGGGCGCCCTTTAAAAAATCCTTATGCCGCTCCTGTTTCCATTTATGAAGTTCATTTGGGGTCCTGGCGGAGGCGTGAAAAGGACGGGTGGGGGTTTTTAAGCTATCGTGAGCTGGCGCACAGAATCGTAGATTATGTCAAATCGATGGGGTACACGCATATCGAGCTGTTGCCTGTGATGGAGCATCCGCTTGACAAATCCTGGGGCTATCAGGTCGTCAATTATTTTGCGCCCACCAGCCGGTTCGGAAAACCCGAGGATTTTATGTATTTTGTCGATTACTGCCACAGGAACGGCATCGGCGTCATTTTGGACTGGGTCCCGGCCCATTTTCCGCGGGATGAATACGGACTTGCCTGTTTTGACGGGAGGGAAATTTATGCGTACGGAAGTCGGAAAAAAGGGGAACATAAAGAGTGGGGGACTTTGGTGTTTGATTACGGCCGCAATGAGGTGCGGAATTTTCTGATTTCAAATGCCCTTTTTTGGCTGGACC
Organism: uncultured bacterium; assembly: GCA_964373885.1. GTDB lineage: Bacteria > Omnitrophota > Omnitrophia > Omnitrophales > Danuiimicrobiaceae > CAYJWM01. The sequence goes on from CAYJWM010000013.1 coordinate 13,921, forward strand.
GGTATCATATCGACGGGCTGCGCGTCGATGCCGTGGCGTCCCTATTGTACCTGGATTATTCGAAAAAGGAGGGCGAGTGGGAGCCCAATGCGTTCGGGGGGCGGGAAAATCTGGAGGCCATTCATTTCCTCAAGAAATTTAACGAAGTGGTTCACGCCAAGCATCCGGGCATTTTGACGATTGCAGAGGAATCCACGGCGTGGGGAGGGGTTTCGCGGCCCACACACTCCGGCGGACTGGGGTTTGGAATGAAATGGAATATGGGCTGGATGAACGACATGCTTGAGTATTTCACAAAAGACCCCGTGCACCGCAGGTTTCATCAGGACATGTTGACCTTTTCGCTGCTCTACGCTTTTTCCGAAAATTTTATTCTTCCTATTTCCCACGATGAGGTGGTACACGGGAAAAGGTCTCTGCTTGAGAAAATGCCGGGGGATGATTGGCAAAAATTTGCCAATGCGCGGCTGTTCCTCGGGTTTATGTTTGCCCATCCCGGCAAAAAGCTCCTGTTTATGGGAAATGACTTCGCCCAGCGCGCGGAATGGAATTCGGACGGGCCGCTCGACTGGCATTTTTTAGATGATGCACCCCATCGGCAGGTGAATCAATTTGTCAAAGACTTAAATTCGCTTTATCGCGCTCATCCGGCTTTATATGAGATGGACTTTGAATCCGGTGGCTTTGAATGGATTGATTTCTCCGACGCCGATTCAAGCGTGCTGAGCTTTATCCGTTGGCCGCGTGATCGTCAGGAGCTTCTTTTAGTCACGTGCAACATGACCCCCGTTCCCCGGATGCGGTATCGCATCGGAGTTCCAAAGGCGGGATTCTATGAAGAGATTTTGAACTCGGACGCCTGCGAATACGGCGGCAGCGGCGTTGGAAATCTGGGCGGTGTTCAGTCGGAACCTATGCCCTGGCATCACCGCCCCCATTCACTTGAACTTAATTTTCCGCCTTTGGGCGTGAATATATTCCGATTCCGGGACTGATAGCGATGAAACCACCCATGAAGCGAAAAAGCAGTTTGAAAAAAAGCGGCTCTCACATTCAGCCGACCCATCAGAACAGCCGCCGCCTGCTGCGATTTCTTTCCAGAAACAGGGAAAAAATTTCGCCGCTTTTGATTTTGACGCACGATTATCCCGATCCGGATGCGCTGGCAAGCGCTTTTGCGCTTCAATCCATCGCGGAGCGCGCCTACGGCATTCAGTCGCGCATCGCCTACGGCGGTGTGATCGGACGCATGGAGAACAGAGCCATGGTCAGCATCCTGAAAATGCCCGTCCATAAAATCAAGCCGTCCGATTTCAAAAAATATGAGCATGCGGCGCTCATAGATACCCAGCCCAGTTTTGAGAACAATTCATTTCCGAAAAAGCGATATGCCACCCTTGTGATCGATCAGCACCCTTCGGTGACCACGCCCGCTTCTGAGTTCAGCATTGTGGATACCGAATGCGGCGCCACCTCGGTGATTTTGGCCCAGGCGCTTCTCATGCTTCATATGGAGATTCCCGTCAGTGTCGCCACGGCGCTGGCGTACGGGATTTTGTCGGACACGCTCCATCTCTATCGCGCCGTACGACCCGACATCATCCAAACTTATTTGCACATTCTGCGCCATGCGGATTTAAAGGCGCTTGCGTTTATTCAAAACCCTTCGCGATCCAAGAGCTTTTTCACGACGCTCGGGAAGGGAATTCGCAAGGCCATGGTGCGTAGGAGCTTGATTGTTTCCCACCTCGGATTTGTGGAAAGCCCCGATCTGGTGTCGCAAATCGCCGATTTTTTATTGACGTACCGCCGGATGGAATGGGCGTTGGCCACAGGCCGCTACAACGGGAAGCTCCATGTTTCCTTAAGAAGCGACAAGCCGAATGTTTTGGCAAGTGAAATTTTGCGGGACGTATTTCTTGACCGCGGCGAAGCAGGAGGACATGACACGATCGCAGGGGGCAGTTTTAAGGTGGGCGAAAAAGCCAAAGAAGCGGTTTGGAAAAAAGCGGAGGATGCGCTGGTGGGCCGGCTCTTAAAGCGCCTGCGCATTCCGGTGCGCGGCGAATTTTATTTCCCGTTTCGCGAGAAAAAAGAAGCAATCCTTCCGCATGTATGAATCCTTTCTAAAAACGCCGGCCCGAAAGCATTGGGAACGGATCGGGCTTTGCCGGCGCGCCGGCGCGGCCGCCGCTCTTTTTTCGCTTTTTTCCTCAAGAAGCATCGGCGTCGGAGACCTTTCGGATGTAAAGCTCCTCATTGATTGGTGCGCCGCAAGCGGGCTCAGTCTTCTCCAGCTTTTGCCGATGAATGACGTCGGGCTCGCGTTCCAGCCCTATGACGCGCAGAGCTTTTTTGCGTTGGAACCGGTGTATTTGGACGTGGAACGCGTAGCCGGAGTGGACACGCGCCTTTTCTCATCTCAAATGGCCCTGCTTCGTAACCATTTCCCTGTGGGCGGGCGGCGCGTCAATTTCAAAATCAAAGAAGCAAAGCTTGAGCTTTTGTGGGAAATGTTCCGCTCCTCCCGTATTCATCAAATGCCGCCTCCGGATTTCAGCGACTATCAACGGAAAACCGAGTTTTGGCTGGAGGATTACGTCCTTTTCAAAATCCTCAAGGAACGATACGAGGAAGCGGGCTGGGAATTGTGGCCCCGGGAATTTCGCGAGCGTGAACCGCAGGCGCTCGAGCGTTTTTGGATCGAGCATTCCGAACGGGCTCTTTTTTACCGGTGGCTTCAATGGCAGCTCTTCCTTCAATTTCGGGAGCTCAAGCGTTATGCGGAGGAGAAGGGAGTGCTCTTGATCGGTGATTTGCCTTTTCTGGTGTCCCGCGACAGCGCGGATGTGTGGTCGCATCAGCGCTACTTTAAACTGAATTTGTCAAGCGGCGCACCGCCGGACGCTTATTTTGCCCATGGCCAGCGCTGGGGAATGCCTCCTTATGATTGGAATCAATTCCAAGGCGGAACGTACGACGTGATGCTTGAGCGCTTGAGCTATGCCCGGAATTTTTACGATGCGTTCAGGATTGACCACGCGGTGGGCGTTTTTCGGATTTGGACCATTCCGGTTTCAGAACCTCTTGAGAACGCCGGTTTGAACGGAAGTTTTGATCCTTCGAATGAGAAGAAATGGGAACGCCGGGGAAAAGAATTTTTATCTCTATTGATTCAAAACACCGACATGATTCCCTGCGCCGAAGATTTGGGCACTGTGCCTGAGTGCTCTTATCGGGTCCTAAAAACGCTCGGGATTCCCGGGATGGATGTTCAGCGATGGACCAAGGAAGAACGTTCCGGCTACGCATTCAAGACCCCCCGTGCGTACCGCGAAAATTCGGTGGCCGTGCTCTCCACGCATGATACCGCTTCGTTTCGGGATTGGTGGCTGAGGGAGGCGGGAACGGTGGATGAGGCGCTGTTTCAGCGCCTCTGCACGGAAAACGGGATTTTGTTTGAGCGCATAAAAGCTGAATTATTTGATCCAAAACGTTCGTTTCACGGGAGATTGCGCTGGCGGCCCGAGGTGAACACCTTGGCCCAGTTTAAAAAAATATTGGGCCGGCGGGATGGAGCAATAAAATATCTGTGCTATTTATACGAAAGTTCTTACGATGAAAAGAAAAAGTTTCTTGATTTTCTCGGCCTTCCAAACGAAAACGAAAACGCTTGTTCTTATTTGATCCGCAAGCGCGCTTTGGAGAAAGCAAGCGAGGCCCGTTCCATCTGGAGCATTCAATGGCTTGAGGACTGGCTCGGCTTAAGTGATTTATTTCAAGCGAGCGGTCCGTATGAATTCCGGGTCAACCGGCCGGGAACGGCGGATGAGCGAAACTGGTCGGTCACGATGCCGCTTTCGCTTGAGAAAATGAATGAATTGCCGATTCATAAAGAAATCCATGAAATGAATAGGAAAGCAGGGAGGATTTAAAATGGCTAAGGCATTTTTCTCCGCTTCCCTGCGCGCGGCAATTTTATGGCGGCGGCATGAGCAAAAATTGCCGTGCTCGGCCCCTCGCGAAAAAATTCCGCCCGCAATTTTTTCGCTCAGAAGGCGCTCCGAAAAACGCCTTAGCCATACAAAATATGTCCCGGCAGGGATGAAACTACCTCAAGACAGCCACCGGCGCCATAACAAGACGAGAGGAATTTTATATATATGAATCTCTTTTGGTTTGCGGCGGCCGGGATGGGTATTTTTCTGGCCGCTTATTTTACCTACGGCCGTTTTCTCGGAAAACGTTTCGGGCTCGCGGACAACCGGAAGACGCCGGCCTGTGAAGTGAATGACGGCGTGGATTTTGTGCCTGCCCAAAAGGGCTTTCTTCTGGGCCAGCATTTCTCGGCGATTGCGGCGGCGGGGCCGATTGTAGGCCCTATTTTGGCCGGGCTTTGGTTCGGGTGGGCTCCGGTGTTTCTCTGGATTGTGGGCGGAGCGGTTTTTTTCGGCGCGGTGCATGATTTTTCGTCTCTTGTGGGCTCCGTTCGGCACGGGGCACATTCGATTGTGGAGCTGGTCAGGAAATATGTGGGGCAAAAGGGATACGTTCTATTTTTGATTTTTGTCTGGCTTTCTTTAATTTATGTGATCACCGCTTTTACTGATTTGACTTCAAGTTCTTTTGTGGAACCTGAATTAGGCGGGGGAGTGGCTTCTTCATCGGCACTTTACCTTTTGCTCGGCGTGGCCATGGGCGTTTTGTTGTACCGTTTTAAAATGCCGCTTTGGCTGGCCACCGCTATTTTCTTGCCGCTCGTGGTTTTGGCCATCTGGTTTGGGCGTTTTCTTCCGCTTATTCTTCCTTCGAACCCATTTTTGAGCCCGCAGCAGACATGGAATGTGATTCTTCTCGGCTATTGTTTTATTGCTTCCGTGATCCCCGTATGGGTTTTGCTTCAGCCCAGGGGCTATTTGGGCGGTTTTTTTCTTTACGGCACGCTCAGTCTTGGCGTGATCGGGCTTTTGATCGGCGGTGAAAAAATCGAATACCCCGCCTTTATCGGTTTTACCAGCGCAAAAGGGCTTCCGCTTTTTCCGCTTCTTTTTGTGACGGTGGCTTGCGGCGCTTGTTCCGGTTTTCACGGCATTGTGAGCTCGGGAACGACATCCAAGCAAATTGCGAAGGAAACCGACTGTAAAATGGTGGGCTACGGGGGGATGCTTCTGGAAGGGCTCGTGGCGTTAGTCGCTCTTTCCACCGTGATGATTCTGGCCAAAGGTGATGTGCTTACGAACGCTTCGCCCGACCGGGTGTATGCCGAAGGATTGAGCCGCTTGGTTCAACATGCCGGAATTCCGATTGTCTTTGCCCGCTCCTTTACGCTTTTGGCGTTTACCACCTTTATTTACGACACGCTGGATGTGGCCACGCGCCTGGCGCGTTATATTTTCCAGGAGCTCGTCGGATGGAAGGGCGCGCGGGGAAGTGTGCTGGCGACCTTGCTCAGTCTTCTCATTCCTCTTTTTTGCGTCAGCATTCGGGTGACGGACGCGCAGGGAAATTTGATCCCGGCATGGAAAGTGTTTTGGACGATTTTCGGAACATCCAATCAGCTTCTGGCCGGGCTTACGCTTATGACGCTTACCATTTGGCTCGCGCGCCTTAAAAAATCATGGTGGGTGAGTGCCGTTCCCATGGTGTTCATGATGACAATGACCGTTTGGTCCCTTGTGCTCATGGTCAAACCGGCAATCATGAAACTTTTTTCTTCCGCTCCCGCGCTCGATCCCATCGGCATGGTCGCGGCTGCACTTTTGATTTTAGCGGTCCTGCTCATGATCGAAGCCGGCAAGGTGCTCGTGCCGGGCAGGCGGTGAACGGTCTACGGATTATCGGATCAAAAGAATGGGGGTGAGCCCGCCCCGGCGCGCCACATTGACCACGGTGCGTTCGGACATGCGCCCTACGACGGCAAGCCCTTCAGGGGTGGCGAAAAATCCGGAAACCACATAAAATTCTTTTTGACGGACTTTTTTACCTTCCAGCACGCAAAAACTTTTTTCCCTCAAATCGCCCAATTCCTGAATGACCCATTCGCCGGGTTGGTCGAGCGCGGAATCAATTTTCTTTCTCCAGGCGGAACGCTTCACTTCCCGGCCGAACAGCACCCCTTTTCCGCCGTACAGCCGGTTGGGTTTAAGCACAAGCGCGTTTTGGTGGCTCAAAACAAAAGGAATTAAATCCACCGTTTTCCTCTTGGGATTTTGGGTTTTAATTTCCCTCAAGAGCCGCGTCCATAAAATAAAATATTCAAAATAAGCGCGTTCCTTTTGTGTGAAAGCGTTTGCATACCGGTCATCCGTAAACACCTCAAAAACGCTTTTGTGGTCAAATTCCCCCTCAAGGGAGGAAATTACCTGCCCCCGCCGAAACGCTTCTTTCACGGCGCGCATGGGGTGTCCTGCTTCTTCCATGGCGCAAAGCTCGGAGAGGGTGGTGTCCCGATACATTAGGTCTATTTTTTTTCCGCGCGCGAAGAGTTCATCTCTCTTTAAATAAAAGTCTGTAGGTTCGGTGACCGTGGTGGAGATTCCAAGCCCCCGGTAAAATTTGGCGAGCCGTTCAAATTCGACATAGTTGGAACCGCTTGCTTTTTCCATGGCAAGCGCAATCACGCCGCGCTTGAGACCTAGTTTTCTGCGCTGCCGGAGCAGGAGCCCGAGCAGGAGACGCCGCATGTCCGGGCCGTGGACCGGGCGGAAGGAAGGGTCTATTTTTTGCAGTTCGGGCACCGTTGTGTCTAAGGCGACTTGGGCCGCGGCATGCTGATACCAAACGCCGCCCACGCCCACCCCGTTCACTTCAAAAAAGGAACACCCCTTCCGCCAGTCCTCATCCGAGAAGGTGGTGTTGGCGTCCCATCGTGTGGCGAGCGGCGCAGGCGTGTAATGGGGATCATTCATGGCGCGAAGCCATGAGTGTTCGCGCGGTGAAAAAGGAAAAAGTTCGTTTAGGGAATGGGTGCGGAAATAAAGAGGGGCTATTTTTTGAAACGCCCCGTTCAGCGTCTGCATCGCGCGCCATAGGAATGCTTGCTTTTTGGCGTCCAAAAGGCGCGGCCGTAAAGTTAAATTGATCCGAACCGTCTTGGCGTGTTCGTCGACATAGGTGAGTCCCTTGGCTTTGCCGAGGTGATATACTTTCTTGGCAATGCGTTGAATTACCGGTTGAGATAATTTCAAAAAGAGTTTTTGAACCGAATTTCCGGATCGATAATCGTATTTCTGATGGATCATCCTTCCGTTGTCCTTTCTTTGTCTTTAGCTGACAGGGGAAATAACCGTTATATAAAATATCGGCCATGAAGAAAATTCTCTTACTCTTGCAAAAAGAAATGAACGCCCTGGACCCGGACTATGCGGATTTCCGCTATGTGGAGCTTGAGCGGATACGGATTCGCGCCAAAGACGGCGCCTTGGAAGAGGTGAAGGAAACCCAATCCGCCGGGGTCGGCTTCCGGGTGCTTAAGGGCGGGGTGTTTGGGTTTTCGGCCACCGGAGACCTTTCGCGAGCGTCGCTTCGGCTTCATTTGAGGCGGGCTTATGAAATGGCAAAGCGCTTTTCCAAAACCTGCCGTACGGACATTAAACTCGCTCCGGTAAAGTCCGTTCACGACCGATGGGAAACGCCCATACGCAAAGATCCGTGGGCTGTCCCGCTCAATCAAAAATTAAAACCCTTGTTGGAAGCCCAGCGGGCGCTTAAGTCTCATGCTTGGATTGATTCTACCTCAGGCCTGCTTGATTTTACGCGAAAACGCGTGACGTTTGTCTCAAGCGAGGGGAGCCGGATCGAGCAGACGCATTATCGCACGGGGGGCTGGCTTCACGGTGAGATGCGCAACGGTCCCGAAAAGGTGCGCCGCAGCTGGCCCGGGCCGAGCGGCGCGTACCGGGCCCAGGGGTATGAGGCGATTGAGCGCATGAAATTCCCAAATGAAGCGAAACGCCTCGCCCGTGAGTTGAATGAACTCAAAAAAAGCCCCCAAGCGCCCACGGGAACTTTTGATTTGATTTTAAAAGGTTCCATTCTTGCGCTTCAAATCCACGAAACGTTCGGACATGCTTCCGAATCCGACCGCATCTACGGCTATGAGGATAATTTTGGCGGGCGCACGTTTTTAAATCCGGGGCTTTTGGGCGGTTTTCCGGTGGCGTCAAAGGAGGTGACGCTGGTCAGCGACGCGGGTTTTGCGATGGGACCGGGTGCCGGCGGCTTTGCTTACGATGACGAGGGCGTGAAAGCGAAACGGGTGGAGGTGATCCGCAAAGGCGTTTTTTCCGGCCATCTCACGAACCGCGAGACCGCCCTTTTTTTAAATCAAACCGAGTCCAGCGCCAATATGGTGGCCGAGAATTGGCCGCATTATCCTCTGATCCGAATGACCAATATCAGTCTTCTTCCCGGCGGGGCCCGCCTCGGCGGGATGATCAAGGACATCAAAGACGGGTTTATGCTGGATTCGGAGTCGAGCTGGTCCATTGATGACATGCGGCTTGATTTTCAAATCGGCGCGGAAGCGGGTTATCGCATTCGGAACGGAAAAATCGTTGGGTTGGTCCGTTTTCCGTTTTTTCACGGCAATGCGCTTGATTTTTGGCGCTCTTGCGACGCCGTGGCCCAAAAAAGCGAATGGGACTTCTGGGGTTTTGCAGATTGCGGAAAAGGCGGGCCTTATCAGGAAGCGTTCACCGGCCACGGGCTAAGTCCCGCGCGCTTCCGCAATATCCGCTTCGGAAGAGAGTAGATCGGCAGAGAACGGCGGTTTATCCGCCAAAACCTCTCCCCTTCGCTTACGCGAATTTTTTCTCCCACGGGTTTATCTCTAAATCGCGGGAGCCCTCGGCGCTGCCATTTAGGCCAGCGCCGCTTCCCTTGCGATTTAAGAGAAAACGCCGTAGCGGTCGAAAAAATCCGCTAATCGCTCAGGAGAGAGGTTTTGACGAACGATTCTCTGCCGAAATAAACGAAACAGAAGAGTCTGTTTGCCTCTTGCGGACGCCGCTTTAAGGCAACAGACTCTCAATTTACAACTCGCTTCAATCGGCGGAGGGGGCTTATTTTGGGCAGCTCTCGGAGCCATTCGAAGCTTGGACCCGCCGGTTTTTTAGGCGGGTTCGAATGGCGAGAGCGCAGGCGGTTATTCGCCGCAGGAGCGAATAAACCGCCGGTGCCAAAAAGAAGCCACCTCTGCCGTGGAAGCAGATCAAATGTGAGTGGGAGAGAATACGATGATTAAAGAGGCGCGGAAGGTGGCGGAGCGGATTTTGAATTTAACGGGGAATTTTCCGGTTCAAGTGTTTATTCGCGCCAAAAAGGGGCTGCTGGTGCGGTTTGCAAGCAACGGCATTCATCAAAACGGTTTTCAAGATTTATGGACATACACCTTGCGCGTTCACGGCAAAAAGGGCTCGGTTTATATTGAATCCAATGACATTTCAGAGCTGGGGATTCGCCGGGCACTTCGGCGCGTTCGAGACGCGGTTTTCAAACCGGCCCCTTTTCCCAAATTCAAAAAAAGAACGTATTCGAACATAAAAGAATATTTCCCGTCGCCAATCAAAGGAGCGCCCGAGTTTGCGGCCTCAGCCATTGAGGAAGCGCTGGATCTCATCCATGCCCGGCAGGCGACCGCGAACGGCTATTGCTCGCTTTTTGAGCGGTTTTTTTATTTGAAAACGAGCTCGGGCCGTGAGCTTTCGCATCCCGCGACGGCCGCACGCTTCGGAATCACCGTGGTCAGGGGAGCGGGGAAAGGTTATTTCAGTTTTTATCATCCCAACCCGAAAAAGCTCAGCGTCTCCAAGGTGGTAAAAGAAGCCGATTGGCTTGCCGAAGAATCGTCGCGCGAAGAAACGGCCGTGAAACCCGGCATTTATGAATGCATTTTCTCGCCCCGCGCTTTTCAGGAGTTTTTGGAACCGCTCAAGCATCATTTTGACCGGCATTTGTACGAGAAAGGAAAAAGTGTTTTTTCAGATTCGATGGGAAAGCAGGTGTTCTCGGACCAGTTTTCACTTTCAGATGACGTGACCCACTCCGGCCAATTCGGGATTCCGTTTGATGTCGAAGGAGTGGAGCGCCCGAAGGTAAAACTCATTGAACGCGGGGTCCTTAAGCATTTGATTTCCGAGGGCCACAGCATGAAAGGAATTTCAGAGCATCCGATTTATCCGATCAATCTGGTTGTTCCAAAAGGAACTCATACGCTCCCTGAAATGATCAAACGAATACGAAAAGGCATTTTCATCAATAAAATCTGGTATCACACGTTAATGCGCGAAGACAATATGGAAGTCACGGGACTCGCGACGGCGGGCAGTGTCTATATCGAACACGGCCGGATTCAGGGCCGCGGGCTCAATCTCAGGTATCACGATTCTTTGTTCTCCATTTTGCGCTCAGTGACCGAGACCAGCCGCGAACAGATCCTTTTAAAGGACGGCGAAACAGGGGCGTCTTTGTTTCCCTATGTTTATGTTTCACGCCTTAGAATTGTGTGAAGTCGGCGTAGGGCTTGTTTGCGGCGCCCAGGGCTAAGCCAAAAACTCTTTTTCCTCGCTTGCTGCGACTTTTCCTCCTTGGAATGATTTCGTAAATCGCGGGAGCCCTCGGCCGAACCATTTAGGATTCGGCCGCTTCCCCTGCGATTTAGCGAAACATTCCGAAACAGCCGGAAAAGATCGCAAATCGCTCGGCAAAAAGGTTTTTGCTTCGTGATGCTGCTCTGCGATAATCCTCGCACTCAATAAGCATTACTTGATGACTTGAGTTCTGCGCTTTTTGGCATAATCCCCTCCCCCCCCCCCCCCGCCCACAACCCCGACGGGGGTTGGGGTGATTTGGTTAAGTTTTTTGTAG
>CAYJWM010000013.1:24796-29132 GCA_964373885.1 uncultured bacterium
CTTTTTGGCATCATCCCCTCCCCCCCCTCACCCTGCCCTCTCCCCAGAGGGGAGAGGGGAAATTTGCAGAACTTAAGTTGATGAGTTAAAGCCGGGTCAGTTTGGCCGATAATCAATTGGGGCTAAAAAGCATGGAGAAGCGGGACAGGGAATTTACTTGGGATATTGAAGCGCACCGGCGGGAGCTTTTTCAGGACACGAGCGACGCCGAGTGGAATGACTGGCATTGGCATCTGAGGAATGCCATCACCTCCCTTGAGCGGGTGATCCGCTACGGCCGGTTTCCCGAACCGGAGAAGGAAAAACTGGCCCGCGTGATTGAAAAATATCCGGCCATTATTCCGCCCTATTATCTTTGTTTGGTCGATTTGGAAAATTCCGAGGACCCCATCCGAATCCAGTCATTTCCGCATTTGGATGAAATCGAATTTCAGGACATCGGCCGGCCGGACCCTCTGGAAGAAGAAGAGGACATGCCTGTGCCCGGACTGGTGCACCGGTACCCGGACCGCGTCCTCATGCAGGCCACTAATTTATGCCCGATGAACTGCCGGCACTGCACGCGCAAACGGGAATGGGAGGAAGGGGTGTGGACACGCACGGATGAGGAGCTTGAGCGCATGATGGTTTATTTGGACAAGACGCCCCAGGTGCGCGACGTGCTGATTTCGGGAGGAGACCCGCTGGTGCTCGGCACGCCGAAACTGGAAAAAATTTTGGCACGGCTCCGCAAAATTCCCCATATTGAAATCATACGCATCGGGACGCGTTTTCCGGTGGTCCTGCCCCAGCGCATTGATTCGGAATTGGCGGAAATGCTTTCCCGTTACCGCCCGCTGTGGGTGAACACCCATTTTAATCATCCGCGCGAAATCACGCGCGAAGCCGCCGCGGCCTGCGAACGGTTTCAGCGCGCCGGTATTCCCATGAACAATCAATCCGTTCTTTTGCGCGGGGTCAATGATGATCTCGCCGTCATGCGCGCGCTTTGTCATGGATTGCTTAAGATAGGCGTGCGGCCTTATTATTTGTATCAATGCGATCCGGTGAAAGGGACTGAATATTTGAGAACCCCCATCCAAAAGGGAATAGAAATCATCGAGGGACTGCGCGGGCACACGACTGGATTCGCCGTTCCGCAATTTGTGGTCGACATGCCGGGCGGAGGGGGCAAAATCCCGCTCAATCCGAACTATGTGGTGGACCAAACGCCGGAGGGAATGGTGCTGAGAAATTATGAGGGGCTTTTCTTTGAATATAAAAACCCGGCGCAAAGCAAGCAATCAAAGCCCGAAATAGCGCGCACCCGTTCTTCTGTTCCGCGCCTCCAGCGGCGGAAAGAGCGATTACAAGGGTACCCAGGCCGGCTCAAGGAAAACGGGCAAAGACGTTATCATGGCCAGCGGAACCCCGTGGAAAGTCATTCCATGATTTCCCGGAAATCAAACGGCAAAAAATCCTAAAGCCCCTGTGCGCATCGGCATTGCCTACAATCTGAAAACAGATCCGGCGCCTTCCATGCGTGCCTCGGCCCCGGAAGACGCGTTTGAAGAATTTGACCTTCCCGAAACGATTGAGGCGATTCGCAGCGCACTGGCCGAAGCGGGCCATCAGGTTTTTTTGCTGGGTTTCGGGCCGGGCATTATTGAAAAAATAGAACAGCACCGCATTCAATTTGTATTCAATCTTGCCGAAGGTTATTCCGGACGGAACCGCGAAGGGCAGATTCCGTCGCTTTTGGAATTTTTGAACATCCCATACTCCGGTTCCGATGCTTTGGCGCTTTCGGCCACATTGGACAAGTCGATGGCGAAGCGTGTGGCGATTTCGCTCGGCGTTCCGACCCCCGAATTTTGGGTGGTGGAACGGCCGGATGATCAACTTAAAATTCCCGCCGCGTTTCCATTATTTGTAAAGCCGCTTTGGGAAGGGTCTTCTAAAGGGATTCGACTATCCTCAAAAGTGACGGATGCCGCCGGTCTTAACCGCGAAACGCGCCGGCTTTTCGAGACATATCCGAAAGTTCCGATTCTTATCGAACGCCATATTCCGGGCCGCGAATTTACGGTAGGCGTGCTCGGAAACGCTCCGCCGGAAATTTTGGGAATGATGGAAATTGCGTTTCGGGACGGGACGAAAAAGGATTTCTGTTATTCGCTTGAAGTCAAGCGCGACTGGGAAAAACAGGTTCAGTATCAGATGCCGCCCTCATTGGACCCATCGATTGAAAAGGGCATTCGGGAGTCGGCTTTGGAATTATTTGGCGCGCTTCGGCTCCGGGATGTGGCGCGTTTTGATTTCCGTTTAAGCCCTGAGGGAAAGTTTTATTTTCTGGAAGTCAATCCGCTTCCCGGGCTTTCGCCCCAATCGGGAGACCTGGTGATTATGGCCCGCAAAGCGGGGCTCGATTACCCGAAGCTGATTATGAACATCACAAACAGCGCTTTGGCCCGCTATTCCGTTTGACCGCACGTTATTCGTCCGGAATCATTTGGGCAAATTCCGTTAAGCTCGTTCCCTTCCGGTGAATCCTCTGTTTGATTTTAATGCCCGCAAAAACGGTGAGCGAAAGCAAAGCGGAGGTGAGCAGGAAAGGAAGCCGAAACCAAAGCTCATAAAGAGCGCCGCTCCACGCCGGCCCGATGACGCGCCCCAAGCTTCCGATCCCCTGGGAAGTTCCCATGATGAGCCCCACCTGGTGCGGATCGGCTTCTTTGGAAATCAAACTGTTTAGAGTCGGCCCGTTTAAACTGCCTCCCAAACTCATCAGGGACAAAAAAGCCGTCAGAACGGGAACGGTTTTGGCAAAAGGAATTAACATAAATCCAAAGGCGAATAGGGAACACCCCACGAGGAAAAGCGTTTCTTCGCCGAATCGTTTGGTCAATGATTTGATCAAAAATCCCTGAATGACGATTGCAATCACCCCTATAAATACAAAAATCATTCCCACTTGTTCCGGCGTGAGATATAATTCAAATTTGCAAAACAGCGGAAAGGCGCTGTAAAGACTCGCCTGCCCGAAGGAAAGCAGAAACATGCTGAGCATGAGAAGCGGGAACAATTTCGCCCGGGATTTTTTCCCGTCTAAAATAGGAGCCCAAAACGCCTTTGTAAAAATGCTCGGTCTTACAATTCTCTCGGCATCTTTTCTGGCTTGGGTGACGGTCTCCGGCAATCGGAACAAAACCAGCAAAAAACTGACGGTGGACAGCCCGGCCGCGAAAAAACCGGGCAGGGCAAATCGGTTTGCCAAGTCGATGTGAAAAAAATCGATGAATTTGGGATGAATGAGAAGTGTCGAAATAGCCGGTCCCATGACGAACCCGATCCCAAAAGCGGCCCCGATCAAACCCATCCCTTTGGCACGGTCTTCGTGGGCGGTGGCGTCCGCCACATACGCTTGCGCGGTGGCGATATTTCCGCCCATGATGCCGGCGACCAGGCGGGAGAGAAACAAAAGCCACAGGGAATGAGCCAGCCCGAAAAGCAAATAAGCAAGCACGGCGCCGAACGTGCTGATGAGCATCACCGGCCTCCGGCCGATGCGGTCCGAAAGTTCGCCCCACAGGGGCGAAAAGATGAGCTGAGCGAGGGAAAAAACGCTGTACAGAAGCCCGATCGTGACGGCCGAAGCATTGAAGAGGGAGGCGTAAAAGGGAAGCAGGGGAAGGACAATCCCGAACCCCATCAAATCGATCAGCACCGCAAGGAAAACAGTAGGGAGCGATCCCGGTTTTTTCATTCCGCAAATTATACAAGATCGGGATTTAAGTTACCATGGCCTTGTGTTACCATTTCGCCGTGAACGTGCGCAAAAGTGCTCTGTTTTTTTCAGTCAGTTTTATCATTTTTTGCGCCTCCTTAGCGGCAAAGAGTGCATCCGAAAAAGCGAGCCCACCGGAACAAACCTACAAGACCAGACCGAACTATTATGCCGCGGCCTCAAACCGCGATCTGGATTTGCTTGCCCAGTATGAAGCCAGGGGAGATAAAGCCGCCATACAAAAAATGGTCAAAGCGAAGCGCCTGATCTCCTTGGGGGATCAGGAGGTCAGCGTGGTGCAGGCAAGCCCTTTACAGGGCACCGTAATCCAGGTACGGCCCAAAAATACCAGTCGAGTCTACTGGACGGTAAAAGAGGCGGTTCACGGCGGGGAAAAGGTGGTTACCGTCAAGAAAAAATGACACGTAAGTGTCATCCCCGAAATCGACGCTTTTTGTCGTCCCCGAATGTTTTAATCGGGGACCCACATCCTGGATCCCCGCTTAAAACACGCGGGGATGACAGCTGATAACATGGTCACATTCGGGAATGACAATTTCGGTCACCGAG
>CAYJWM010000014.1:0-28830 GCA_964373885.1 uncultured bacterium
CAGTGTTCCGCGGTTAAGCCGAGTTCTGTTCCTTCGCTTGCGCGAAGGTGATGACCATCTGTCTGGGACCGCGCTTTCGCGACAGCCTCTGGCGACCAACCTGGGACTTTGAAACGGGTAGTTTCCAGCTCTTGCTTACGCAAGAACTCGTCCACTATTTAGTCTTTCTCCAAGTGGGGTTTACCATGCGCCCGCAGTTGCCTTTGGGCCGGTGGTCTCTTACACCGCCATTACTCTCATGAAAACACGAGCAGTAATGACTGCGCCTGCCTTGCTCATTTTATTGATGGCAGTGCGCCGCCGTTTCACCTTGACTCCCGATTGTTTCGTAAATCGAGGGCTGTTTATTTTCTGTGGCACTTTCCGTCACGCACGCCTTTGGGCGTGCACGCCTCCGTATTACGGAGCACCCTACCCTTTGGAGCTCGGACTTTCCTCTTCCGCTCTTTTAAGCGAAAGCGGCCATCTCCTCGGAACACTGTGTCAAAGAACATATCGGTAAATTATAGTACGAAAAAGACATTGATTCAAACGATGAATTAAGTTCGAAAAGAACACTTCATTAAAAACACCGCTATTGCCAGCATCAAAAAATTGGGAAACCAAAGCGCAAGCCAGATCCGCATCGTCCCCTGTACCGCCATCGTCATGCCCCATACGAAAAGAACATAATAAAGCGCAAGGGCGAACCCGGCGATAACAAAACTAACCACCATCTCTCCGCGCCGCGTGATAATCGCGGCCGGAAGACCAATCAACACAAAAACAAGTGAGCCCAGCGAAAATGAAATCTTTTTATGAATTTCGGCGCGCATTTTGCGGTGGTCTGCAGTAGAAACGTTCCGAATAAATTCAGAATTATGTTCCAGCTGGTAAATCAGTTCGTCAATGGACATCTCCTTGGGTTTTTTGCCTTTCCCGGTGCTCTCTTTGCCGATGGTGACGTCCGGCAAAACAAATGTTTTGAAATTCATCTTGTAAAAAACGGAAGGGTCATCCGGATTGGGTTCATCGCTTGTCCCGTTGTACAGCCGGAGCGAAAACGATTCCTCGTCTTTCGACGGAATCACTTCTCCCCATTCGGCCATAATGGTGCGCGTCGGTTTGTGTTCCTGAGATTGAAAAATCGTCACCCCTTCCAGCCGGTTTCCCTTCACCTCATTGACCCACAGCACACAATCTTTAAAATCCTTGATAAACCGGCGCGGCTCGATATAAGCGGTCGGACGTTTCATGACCATGTTCCGCACAATCTGGCGGGAGTAGTACTCCGCTTTGGGTTGAATTTGATCGATTAAAAATAGGGATACTAAGCTGAGAAGAACGGAAGCGGCAATGATCGGAAGCATCACGCGGAACAAATGGACACCGCTTGCTTTCATGGCCGTGATCTCGTTGTTTTGGGCAAACCCCCCAAACACCAGCAGCACGCTCGCAAGCGCCGCAGTCGGCAAAATAAGGCCAATCACGCTTGGAACGATTAAAAGAATAAGCAGAATCACGTCCAGGAGACTGACACCTTTATTCACCAGCAAATCCGCAAGCTGCACGAGATTGAGAACAACAAAAATGGCGACCAAAAAGGAGAACGAAATCCCAAACGGGTACTTGAGCTCCTGAAAACAATATCGCCGTAAAATATTCATAGGACTGAACCGTCTCCCGGTGTGGGTATTTCTGTCAACCTGGGCCCGCCTGGATTCGAACCAGGAACCAAGGGATTATGAGTCCCCTGCTCTAACCATTGAGCTACGGGCCCCAATTTTCATTAAAGTACAATTCTGTTTATTTATTAAAAGTCAGGGCCAGTCCCAACTTCCCATAAATATTAATCTTTTTGTTGGGACGGGCCTGACGGGCTTATATTTTGTCAATTATTGGGGCAGGCCGCGCTTTTTCCACATAAATCGGATTCGAAACAATCCAAAGCTGTCCGTTCCAATAAACTTCCACCCGATAAGCGCCCGGCGCGTATGCCTTTTTCTCGAGCCCGGCACCGGTATTTCCTTCAATCAATTCGCCCCGATGAATCAATCGGATATCAGCCGGCCTGGGCGCGCGTACCAAAAATAAAATTGGACCGTCTTCTTCCGGAACCGAATCTCCGGGATAAAATTTCCTCCCGCCCGCTTCCGCCCAAAACTCAAAATCGGAAGCCGGACCCCATGCTTCAAAAGCAACAAAACTCCTCCCCTGAACCAAAGCGTCCGTAATCTTCTCCTCGCCCAGCTCCTCCGCTCTTACATACATCGTCACGGCCTGAAAATAAAGAAGGTAGTTCTCGGGAGCAAATCCGAACCATTCCCATTTTAAATGAGCGTCGATGGCTCCGAAAGCCGGGATTTTGCCGGTCTTGAGCAGTTCATCCCACAACTCCAAAGATTGTTCCGACTTTTCCAATACCGATCGGAGAAAATAAAACGGCGGAAGAAACGCCGCCTTGGGAATTAAAGTGCGAATATCCTGGGTATAATAAACGCCGGGGAAACTGAAAATTTCAACTCCGTCGACCCCCTGAATGCTCCGGTCACTCCACGGTTTCCGCGGCGAATAGGGGTGGGCCACGATGATTTTCCCGCCCTGGCGGTGCACTTCATCCACATATCCTTGAGATTTCTCGACCGTATCCGGCGGCTCCTCTTTGAGAGGTAGCGCAACCAAATGGCCGGCAGGGGTGGAAAGTTCATTTCCGAAAATAAGCAGCGGGGACTTCGGGAAATTCCCCCTTTGATAAACTTCCCGGCCCTCCAATGTGTTGTGGTCCGTCACCACCACAAAATCCAGTCCAGCCCTTTGCGCTGTGTTGATGACCCGTTCCAGCGTGGCCTTTGAATCGTGGGAAAATTCCGTATGGACGTGATAAACCCCGCGGAAAAGATTCGGATTTTTACTTTTGGGCACCGAGAAAGCGGGGAAACGCACCACGAACGCGCAGCCAGTACAAACTGAAACAATCAAAAACAATGCGACAAAGTTCGTTACGCTTCCGCAGAAACTTGCTTGCCGGAGCGTATCGATCGCGCGAGGCCTCCAGCTCGAGGCCGAGCGCGAGCGCAAGCGAGCACGGGCGATTTTGCCAGGCCGCTCGCCTAAATCGCCCGCGCGCAAGCGTAGCGGAGGCAAGTCAAGTTTTTGCGGAAAGTAGGTCAATAATTTCACGTACGCTCACGAAGCATGGTAAGGCGGGCCTGCATTTTCTTAAGCGGGATCATGTCTCCGCGCCGCTCAGCCACAGGGATCCCCGTCTCATAAATTTTAATGGCTTCCTCTTTTTTCCCCAAGGATTCCAAAGCCAAGCCAAGACTGAAATAACTGGGGCTGTGATTAGAATCCACTGAAACGGCCTTTTCAAAAGCTTCGCGCGCCTCTTCGAGCCGCTTCGCGTCCAAAAGTGCGGACCCCATGCTGAAATAACCCAGCACATCGGCCGGATCAAGCGCAATTACTTTTTTGTACCGCTCAATCCGATTTTCAATTTCCTGCTTCCGTGCGCGCTCGTTTTCTTCCGGATCAACCGCTTTTTCTTTCTCTCCAGTCTTTTGGGCGCGAAGCTCCGTTTTCCAGGAAAGCCGGCGCGCTTCACCCTGCTCCTGTTCCGCTTCCAAGATCATCCCCTTTTGAACGTAGAAACGGGAAAGATTGGCGTGGGCCATCACATGATTGGGCGCGGCGTGTATCAATTGTTTCATGATCCGAATGGCCTCATCCAATCGGCCCGTTTTTTCATAAAGCACCCCGAGCACTTCCAAAGCATCGGCGTATTGGGGATTGAGCGAGACGGATTTTTCTAAGCGGGAAACGGCGTCCGGGAGCTGCCCTGAACGGAACAATTGAAGCGATTCATGATACAAACGTTCTGCCTCTTCCATGATAGATGGAAGCTAGTCTTCATCCTCGAGATGCAGAATCTTTTTCCCTTCCGGGCTGATCATGGAAGGTTTCCACTGGGGCTCCCAAACCACCTGCACATCGGCGGCCTTCACGGACGGCAGCGCTTCAACCTTGGCGCGAATCATATCCGGTATTTGTTGTGCGGCGGGACAGCCCTGTGCCGTCAGCGTCATCTTGATTTTGACGCGATCATCTTGGGTTTGAATGTCATAAATCAAACCCAGGTCGTACACATTCACGGGAATTTCGGGATCATAGACTTGTTTGATCGCTGTGACGATTTCTTCACGAGTAGCCATATGGTGTCCTGTGTCATTCTGAGCGAAGCGAAGAATCTATGTCCTAGATCCTTCGCCACGGAGTTTACCCTGAGTGAAACGAACGGGCGGCTCAGGATGACAATTTTTGTCAATCGCTCAATTTAATGTCGAGAAAGTTTCTCAGTTTCCTGGCGCGGGTCGGGTGACGGAGTTTGCGGAGCGCTTTGGCCTCGATTTGGCGGACACGCTCACGCGTCACGTTGAAAATCTGCCCCACTTCTTCCAGCGTGCGCGGATACCCATCCCCGATGCCGAAGCGGAGCCGGAGCACTCTCTCTTCCCGCTCGGTGATCGTGTCCAGCACTTCATCCATCTGCTCTTTCAACATCGAATAGGCCGTGGCATTGGCCGGTGAAACAGCAGACTTGTCCTCGATAAAATCCCCGAAATTAGTGTCGCCGTCATCGCCGATCGGCGTCTGAAGACTGATCGGCTCCTGCGCGATTTTTAAAATCCCTTTCACCTTCTCAAGCGGCATGCGCATCACGCGCGCCACTTCCTCGGGAGTGGGCTCACGGCCTGTCTCCTGAACGAGATGGCGCGAGGCGCGGAAAAATTTATTGATCGTTTCGATCATGTGCACCGGAATGCGGATCGTGCGGGCCTGATCGGCGATGGAGCGCGTGATCGCCTGGCGGATCCACCAGGTAGCATAGGTCGAGAATTTGTAGCCGCGTTGGTACTCAAATTTATCCACGGCTTTCATCAGACCGATATTGCCCTCCTGGATTAAATCCAGAAACGACAGTCCGCGGTTCGTATATTTTTTCGCGATGCTGACCACGAGGCGAAGATTAGCGGCCACCAAATCCTTTTTTGCACGGGAAAGCTCGCGTTCGCGGACCTGAATTTCCTTCAAATGTTCGTATACTTTTTCTTCCGGCTCACCCAACTCATCCAAAATTTCCCGGCACCGTTTCATCAAAAACCCGATTCTGCCGCGGGCCCCTCTGCGGCGGGCCTGTTTGATTTCCCGGCGCTTTTCCTCAAGCTCGCGGATCTTGAAGCGCAAACTCGCGACGATTTGCTCCACAATCCCAATATTAAGGTTAAATTGCTTGAGCAAAGAGACTAAATTTGTCCCTTTCCGCGAAGCGCGCAAACGGCGGGTCAATGCTTTTAATTTCCGCTTCATCTGCGCCACTTTCGCTTCGTCATCTTCCTCAATGATGGATTCAAGACTCACTTCGTCATTGGCAATTTGGGCGACCAGACGAAGCACCTCATAGCGCGAGGCCTTGCTCTCATAAACGGCAAGCTTCAACTGCTCTTCCGCCTCTTCAATCCGTTTCGCCAGCGCAATTTCCTGGCTGCGCGTCAGAAGAGGGATCTGCCCCATTTGGCGCAGATAGGTCCGGACCGGGTCGTCCATGCGCACCCGTTCAAACTCCTCCTCCGTTTCCTTCTCCTCTTCCTGATATTCCCTTCCTTTTTTGGCGCCTTCCTTGTCCTCATAGGCCGCATCGCGCTGAATCGCGCTTGTGGTGATCTCGATATTTTTTTCTGTGAGCGTGGTGATGACCTCCTCGATTTTTTCGGAGGAAACAATTTCGCTCGGAAGCATGTTGTTGATTTGCTCGTACGTCAGATAACCCTGCCGTTTGCCGAGGGAAATCAACCGGCTCAGGGCCTCCTGATAAGAAACGGCCGGAGCGGCCGGAGCCAGGCCTGTGGCCTGGGCGACTTCGGAATTAATTTTCTGAGAACTTGCCCCTTGTACCAAAGGAGCACCAATAGCTGGTTTCATATTATTTTTTACCTGATTTTTTACCTGTGCGGATTTCGCAGGATGTTTCTGACGTTTTTGATGTTTCTTTTGCTTTTTGGAACACGGCTTTTGATTGTGTCGCATGGTTCACCCGCCAAAAACAACTCATTTTCACGTAAAGAAATCGCATATTATAACACAAAGTCTTTTAGGGTGTAGGTCACATTTAAATGTGACCTACAAACTCCGGGGCTGACTTGATATAAGCTGCAGGAGAAGAAAAAACTTAACTTATTGATTTAAAACAAGTTAGCTACTCTCTCTTCCCCAATAACTCCTGGTAGCTTCTCATAAGCGCCTGAACCGAATCCTGATCTCCCATCTCCTCGGCCCGGGCAATTTGGCTGCGCATTTGCCGAAGCCGAAGATCGCGTCCTTCGGATTTTATTTTCCGAAGACAGTCCTGAAAGGCCTGCTCCTGGTCCTCGGCCGAAAAGTCCCCCATCACCGTCAAACGTGTGATAAATGCTTTAAGCGCCTCACTGTCGGTTTTATTCATCAGTTTTGATAAGGAAAAATTATTTTTTCCGGCGGGGGATGTCGTTTTGAGCAAATTAAAAACCTCTCCGGCCACGGCACCCGTAAATATAAAATCGGGAAAAAGGGAAGAAAAAGTTTCCAAACGCGACGGATCGTACAAAAGGAGACTGAGCAAAAGCGTCTCCACCGGCGGGTCTTTTTCTTTCCATTGAGGTCTTTGGGAAATCGGCACTTGGGGACGTTCTGCGGAAAGCGCCTGAGATTTTTGTTTTGATTTTAACTTGACGAGTTCCGAGCGAAGGGAGTGCTCTTCAACGCCCAAAACAGCGGCCAGTTTTTTAAGGTAACGGTCCACCAGCACCGGATTTTGAATCCGCGCGAATGATTCTAAAAATTCGCTTGTGATTTTAAGAAGGCCGAGCGAATCGCCCTTGTTGAAGCGTTTCAAAAGCGATTGGAGCTTGAAATCAAAAAAATCCTGCCTTGCTTCCACAAGCCGGACCATTTCCGCCTGCCCTTTTGTCCGAATTAAATCATCCGGGTCAAACCCTTGAGGCAAACACACGACTTTCACGCTCATCCCTTCCTCAAGAAAAATATCAAGTCCGCGAAGCGAGGCCTGCTCGCCCGCCTTGTCGCCGTCATAAATCACAATCGCTTCATCCGCATAACGCTTCAGTACCCGCACATGTTCCGCCGTCAACGCGGTGCCGAGTGTGGCCACCGTGTTCGCAAAACCGCTCGCATGAAGGCGGATGCAATCGAGATATCCCTCCACAATGAATGCCGACTTCACTTCTCCGCTTTTCGCTATCGCTTGTTTCGCCAAATGAAGGGCATAAAGCTCCCGCCTTTTTCTAAAAATGGGGGATTCGGGAGAGTTCAGATATTTGGGCATGGTCTCTTGCTCAAGAGCACGGCCCCCTAAAGCAATCACTTTGCCCTGGGCATTGGCAATGGGAAACATGACGCGGTTTCGAAAAAGGTCATACGGACTCCCCTGGGCGGACCTCAGAACAAGGCCGGAGCGAAAAAGGTCTTCCTCCTTAAAACCTTTTGAGGAAAGAAATTCAAACAATTTTCTCCAGTCCGGAAGTGCAAACCCCAGCTGAAAATGCTCAATTTCGCCGGCTGCGACGACTGCTTCGCTGCCGTCTCCGAACGCGCGAGATTTTAAATACTCGCGTCCCACTTTCCCTAGCTGAGGGTGTTTTAAGTTCGCGCGATAAAAATCCGCGGCCGCCGCATAAACCTGATAAAGCCGCTCGATTTCAGAACGTTCCCGCTTAGAACCCTGGCTTGTCTCGGGAAGATTCACATGGGCCCGTTCGGCAAGGCGTCTGAGCGCCTCTGGGAAGTTTAATTGTTCATATTTCATGAGAAAAGAGAACACATCGCCTCCCACCCCGCAGCCGAAGCAATGAAAAATTTGTTTCTCCGGATGAACCACGAAAGAGGGCGTCTTTTCCTCATGAAAGGGACAGCGTGCTTTGAAACTGCGGCCCGTGCGTTTCAGAGGAATATATCCTGAAATGATCTCGACGATATCATTCAGGGATTGCACTTGTTCGACAACTTGATCGCTATAGGCCATAGGTCAGGTTTTTGAAACGCAGAGGTTTCCCAGCAAATAGAAGCGGTAAGGAAGTTCTTTCGCCCGGCTGATCCCGATACGTTTTGACGTCTTTATCCGAAGCGTCCCGTTCGGCTGGGCTTCCGTTAAAAAAAGGTCTGATGTGGTAAGATCAAGCCCGGAATGCTCGCGCGTCATTCCAAACGCCTGCGTCAATTTTCCGGGACCGCTCGCCACATCTTCCAAAGCCAGAACATGCCGGCGCTTTTTCATCTCATCGATTCCCCCAAGGGGCTCCAAAGCGCGGATCAAAACCGCGCCCGGTTTGTGCTCCGACTCTGTGACGACATTGAAACAATGATGATTTCCGTACGTAAAGTAAACGTAACTAAATCCCGCCGGCCCGAACATGACCCGATTGCGGGGGGTCACGCCGCGATGGGCATGGCTCGCCGGGTCCTCGGACCCCAAATAAGCTTCCGTTTCCACAATGATACCGCTCAACAAATGTGTTCCCTGCTTCAGATTCAAGATTTTCCCGATTAACTCCGCCGCCACAACTACTGTGTCCCGCTCGTAAAAAGCCCGTTCTAACCGTCTCATTTTTTCATTCGCCAGTTCTGGGGCAAAACCGCCATGGTCAAATGATGGACTTGATCGCTTGACTTGGCCAAATAAGAACCGCTCAAGGAACGGCCCTCAAGCGATTCCTCAATGAACGGGACCGGGATAAAGACCAAAAAAGAACAGACAAGCCCCAATAACAAAACCAATTGAAGTACCCCGCCGAGAGCGCCTCCCACCTTGTTGAACGGCGATTTAAATTCGAGGGTCGCCACATGCTCGAGCAATTTAAATCCTAAAAAAAACACGGTCAGCGTCCCCACGGCAAGCAACGCAAAAAAGACGGGATCCAGAATTTCGGGCGGGAGCGGAACGATTTTCTCGGCGAGCACGGAAAAAGTCTTGTAATATTCCACGGTAACCGTTTGGGCCGCTACCACACCCGTCAGACCCGGCAGAACTTTTGTAAGCCCTTTTCGCATCCCGTAAAGAATTCCGAAGACAAAGACAACCAAAAATACGACGTCCAGCCATCCAAAGCGGGTCCAAAATAAAGACCAATCGATTTCAATAGAAGCGGGAATTTCGGTCAGAATCATATGTTAAAGCAAATCGGGGCGGCCCCGATAAGTTCTTCTCCCTCCATGCCTTCAACGAAAATAGGCAAGATAGAATTATACCCATTTTCGGGTTTTGGGAAACGTACTTTTAAAAAATTCCGCGCCCGGCCCAAGCCCCATCCCGGAAGCGGACATTTCTCCTCCGGCACAACTTCCAGCACGCGGCCGATGAAACGTTCATGAACGCTCCGTCTTAATCCTTCCTCAAGCAAAAGCAAAACCTGCCTGCGGCGGCGGAATTCCCCTTCCGAGACGGCTTCTTCTTGAAACCGCATCGCCTTGGTCCCTTCGCGCGGGCTATACGGAAATATGTGTAATTTCGCGGCCTGCGTTTCCTTTAAAAGTTCAACCGTTTGATCAAACTGGGCGGGGGTTTCCCCGGGAAAGCCCACCATGACATCCGTTGTCAAAACAAAATCGCTCACGCGGCCGCGCAATTTTTGAATCAGGGCACGGTAAAAATCCCGGCCGTAACGGCGGTTCATCCGCGCGAGAACGACATCATCCCCGCTTTGAAGCGGAATGTGCAGATGCGGGCAAACCTTCTCCAAACGGACCATGGCCGAAATCAATTCCTCGGTCACATCCGTCGGCTCAATCGAGCTGAGCCGGATGCGGCGAAGCGCTTTGATTTCCGAAAGACGTTCGAGAAGGTCCGTCAGCATTTGACGTTTCGCAAGATCATATCCGTAAGCGCCGAGCTGAATGCCGGTGAGCACTATTTCTTCATGCCCCGCTTGGGCAAGACGCTTTGCTTCTTCCAAAACATCATTCTCATTGCGGGAACGCGACGGGCCGCGGACAAGCACCACTTTGCAAAAGGAACAGGCATGGTTGCAGCCGTCCTGCACTTTTACAAAAGCGCGGCGGCGGCCTTCAAATTCAGAAATGGAAAGAGACGGAAACGCCCTTTTGGAAACCGGTTGAATCCGGGGAAGTGAAAAAGAAGTGCAGGACTCAATCAAAGATAAAATTTCGGGCTTTTCGCGATTGAGCACCGTGAGGGAAACTCCGGGGAGCGTTTCGATTTTCTCACGGCTGGATTCAACGAAACAGCCCGCCACTACGATTTTTGCCTTCGGATTTTCCCGGTGGCATTTCCGTATCCAATATAAGCTTTCGCGGTCCGCTTCCTCGGTCACGGCGCAGGTATTCAAAACAAAAAGTTCCGCTTGTTTCATCTCCTGCGTTTCGGAATACCCGGCCTCAAGCAAAGTTTCCTTCATCGCCTGAGTT
Organism: uncultured bacterium; assembly: GCA_964373885.1. GTDB lineage: Bacteria > Omnitrophota > Omnitrophia > Omnitrophales > Danuiimicrobiaceae > CAYJWM01. The sequence goes on from CAYJWM010000014.1 coordinate 10,453, forward strand.
TCGTATTGATTTAACCTGCAGCCCAAAGTCTTCAATAATACTTTCATTTCTTTAATCCTAGGACTTTGGCAGTCCTGACTTCCCATAATACTTGATGAAAATCAGGGCAGCCGAGGGTGATAAATTTGACTTTGGTCATAAAATCTCCAGTGTCATCCTGAGCCCGCCGTTGCCGGGCGAAGGATCTATGGTCATGGATTCTTCGCTACGCCCAGAATGACAACTTATCCAAGCATGGTTTGGAAAAAACTGACGGCCGCCACAAAGGCCGTGTCCGTTTTTAAAGCGGGAGAACCCATTTGGACGATTTCGGCGCCCGATTTTTTTGCCGATTGAACTTCTTTTTCAGAAAATCCGCCCTCGGGGCCTATGATGAGAAGAATGGCGTTTACATCCCGCAAGTGTTTAAAATCAAGGGTTTGAAGAGACCTTGCCTTTGGATCCGGATGAAAAAGAAAAGCCCGGTCAAAAGAAAAACTGCCCGACCATAATGTTGAAAAACCGGCCGGCTCCGTGACGACAGGTGCCCGTGATATTTTAGCTTGTTTCGTCGTTTGCCGGGCGATTCTTTCCCACCGTGAACGCATTTTCTTTGCCTGCTCTTCCTTTGGTTTCACAATAGTCCGCTCGGTCAAAAGCGGAATCAGGGTAAACACGCCGAGCTCGGCCGCCTTCTCGGCCATGAGATCCATTTTCCCGCGCTGGGGAATCGCTTGGGCCGTTAAAAGTTTCACTCCGATTTTTCTTTCCCGGCGGCAGGGCTTCAAAAGCATGAGCTCCGAGCGGCCGTCATTTAAAAAACGCTCGACGCGGCTCAAAAATTCATGGCCCCGGCCGTCCGAAATAATGCATTGATCGCCGGCGCTGATTCTAAGGACATGCCTCAAATGATGGGTTTCCTCGGGAGCGAGAAGCACTTTTTGTGTGTGTGCCCCTTTGGGGCCCTCAGAAATTGGGTGGGAAATAAGAAAATGTTTCGGTGTTCTCAAACTACTGCTGCTTTTGTTCCGTCTTAGCTGATTTTTCTTTGATGACGTTGGTGGCCTGCAGACCCTTTTCTCCCTGCGTCACTTCGAACTGAACGATGTCGCCCTCTTCGAGGGTTTTGTACCCTTCTCCCTGGATCGAAGAATAATGGACAAATACGTCTTGCCCGCCTTCCTGCTCAATAAATCCGTACCCCTTCACATTGGAAAACCACTTCACCTTCCCTTTAAGCGCCATCTTTACTTCCCCCAACTTGATTCGTTCTCTTTACTTGACTTGATGCTTCAAAATAAGCCCGGGCTTGAACACCACCACTTTTTTCTCGGGCACCTGGACTTCTTGACCGGTCCGGGGATTGCGCCCCACACGGCCGCGGCGGGTCTTTACTTTGAACACGCCGAAGTTTCTCAATTCAACCGTTTCGCCGCGCTCCAGACTTTCCACGACTGCATCGAGGGTCTTTTGAACGATTTTCTTGACATCAATCTGGGTGAGGTTCGTTTCATTCGAAACCTTCATCACAATGTCCTTTTTCGTCATCCTACCCACCTCCTGATCATCTTCGATCCTTTCCCGCCTAAGCGGGCGAAAGAACTCAGAAATCAGCGTTTCACTTCCGCCAATTGTTCTAAGTTGTTATAATACAAATAAATAGCACACGAAATTGGCGGTGTCAAGTGGGTTGCGTCCGTAACTTGTGTTAAACAAATGAGTTCGAACGAAAAAGGGCTGCTTAACTCCTTATTTTTACAACCCCTTCCCCCAAAAGCTGTTCCAAATCCTGGAAAAGAACGTCACTCGTGTCCACCCGAAGATCCTCGCCGGAGTGCAGAACCGTTTTCCGGCCCTCGGGGTCGCGGAAAGTCAGGTAGACCGGCACCTTCCCCGGGTGTTCAGACAAGATGTGTTTGATTTTCTCAAGCACGTTCATGTCGAGACCGGCCGTCAGCAAATCGATGGAAATGACCTTGGTCAATCTGGCTTTCACTTCTTCCAGCGGAATGATTTCCTCCGCAATGATTTTCGGCGTGTCCTCACGCGTGTTCACCCGCCCCCGGATAAAAACGGGCGTATCTTTGACCAGAAGTTTCGCGGATGATTTGAAAAGCTCGGGAAACACCACCACTTCAGCCGTACCTTCCAAATCCTCCACGCCCACAAAAGCCATCCGGTCGCCTTTCTTTGTGACAATGCCTTTGATCGTATTAATGATACCGCCGATTCCGGCTTCTTCCTGATCGCGCAGCTCGCGAAGCCCCGCGGTCGTGGCGGTCGCATAGGAGCGGAGCAACGGCTCATATTTGGCCAGCGGATGAGCGCTCACATAAAAGCCGAGCATTTCCCGCTCATAAGCCAGCAATTGATTTTCGGGCCATTCCTCAATTTGGCCGATCGGGATTGGCCCGGCCGAAGACGCCAAATCTTCTTCCATGGATCCGAGGAGAGAAAGCTGGCCCCTCTGGCGGTCTTGCTGGGTTTTCGCACCACGGCTTAACACAGAATCCAGCATCTCCATCAATTGAGCGCGCTTGAATTTGAAATCATCAAAAGCGCCGCATTTGATCAAGCTTTCAAGCACCTTGCGGTTGCACACTCTGAGATCCACGCGCTCGCAAAAATCATCGAGCGATCGAAACGCTCCGCCCTTCTCCCGCGCGCCAATCATCGAATCCACGGCAATCAACCCCACATTTTTAACAGCACTGAGACCGAAGCGGATCGTTTCGCCGCTTGCGGTAAACTCGGAAAAGCTGTGATTCACCGAAGGCGGAAGCACCGCAATGCCGAGCCGGCGGCATTCTTCGATGGAGCGCACGATTTTATCCGTATTGTCTTTTTCCGAAGTAAGCAGGGCCGCCATGAATTCCACGGGATAATTGGCCTTGAGATACGCCGTCTGATAGGAAATAAACGCATAGGCCGTGGAATGGCTTTTGTTGAATCCGTATCCTGAAAAATATTCGATCAAATTCCAAATTTTCTCGGCCACTTTGGGCGCGACCCCTTTTTTGCCGGCCCCATCCATAAACGACTTTTTCTCGCGCTCCATGATTTCCGGTATTTTTTTGCCCATGGCGCGCCTCAAGGAATCGGCTTTGGCCATGCTAAAGCCGGCAAGCGTCGAGACAATCTGCATCACCTGTTCCTGATAAAGAATAATGCCGTAAGTTTCTTTTAAAATCGGCTCCAGCGCCGGATGATCGTATTTAATCAGCGACGGATCATGCATTCTGCGTATGAAATCATCCACCATGCCGCTTCCGAGCGGGCCGGGGCGGTACAGAGCGAGCAAAGCCACAATGTCTCCGAACACGCGCGGCTTCATCTTGCGCAAAAGATCGCGCATCCCCGAACTTTCCAGCTGGAACACGCCGATGGATTCGCCGCGGCCGAGCATTTCGTACGTCGGTTTGTCGTCAAAATTAATTTTATCGATTTGCAGATCGATTTTGTGGATGCGTGCCACCAATTTCACGGCCTCATCAATCACCGTGAGCGTCCTCAGGCCCAAAAAATCCATTTTCAAAAGCCCGATTTTCTCCACCGCCCCCATATCATACTGGGTGATCACTTGATCATTGGTCTTAAAAAGAGGGCAATACTGGGAAAGAGGGCCGTCCGAAAGCACGACGCCGGCGGCGTGCGTGGAGGCATGCCGCGCAAGACCTTCCAGCGCTTTTGAGGTTTCCATCAACTCTTTGATTTGAGGATTGGTACGGGCCAGCTCCTGTAGGCGGGGTTCTGCCCGAAGCGCCTTTTCGATTGTCATGTCAAGCTCAGGCGGCACGAGTTTCGCCAGTTTGTCCACATCCTGATAACTCATGCCCATGACACGCCCCACATCGCGGATGACGGCCCGGGCGGCCATGGTCCCGAACGTGATGATCTGCGCGACGCTTTCCATCCCGTATTTGCGCCGGACATACTCAATCACCTCATCGCGCCGCTCATAACAAAAATCGATATCGATATCCGGCATGGAAATACGTTCCGGATTCAAAAACCGCTCGAAAATAAGCCCGTGGCGAATGGGGTCAATATCCGTAATCCCAAGCGCATAGGCCACCAGACTCCCCGCGGCGGAACCCCGGCCCGGTCCGACCGGGATTTTATTTTCCTTGGCGTAATGAATAAAATCCCACACCACAAGGAAATAACTCGTGAACCCCATTTTTTGAATCAGCGAAAGCTCATATTTGAGCCGCTTTGAATATTCGGCGGGAACCTTGTCCTCAAATTTATCGCGCAAGGACTTAAAACAAAGCTCTTCCAGATATTCGTCCTGCTTTTTTCCGTAAGGCGGGGTAAACACGGGCAGATGCGTTTTCGTGAAATCAAGCTCGAGGTTGCAGCGCTCCGCGATTTGAACGCTTTGCCTGACCGCATCCGGAAAATCCCGGAAAAGCACTTTCATTTCATCCGCGCTTTTCAGATAAAACTGATCGCCATGATAACGCATGCGGTCTTCTTCGCCGATCGTGGAGCCGGTGCCGATGCAGATGAGCGCGTCATGGGCGCGGGCGTCCTCGCGATGAATATAATGGCAGTCATTGGTCGCCACCAGCTCAAGGCCGAATTCTTTCGCGAAGCTTGGATAATGTTGAAGCAGTTTTTGCTGGGCGTCGATATTTTGATTCATGAGCTCGAGGAAGAAATTGTCCCGGCCCAGAATATCAACAAATTCACGGATGGCGCGCTTTGCCTCATCCAACTGTTCATTCCAGGTGTAATAAGGGACTTCACCCTTCAAACATCCGGAAAGCGCGATCAGCCCTTCCGAATGCTTGGCCAAAATTTCTTTATCAATGCGCGGACGGTAATAAAACCCCTCCAAATAGCTCGCGGTGGTCAGCTTCATTAAGTTTTGATAGCCCGTCTCATCTTTGCACAAAAGCGTGATGTGATGGGATGCTTCCTTAATGCCGTGCGCGGTTTTATCCAGCCGCGAGCGCGGCGCGATATAGGCCTCCATTCCGATAATGGGTTTGATCCCTTGCTTCATCGCTTCCTGGTAAAACGAAATCGCGCCGAAAAGATTCCCGTGATCCGTCATCGCAATGGCGGGAAAACGAAATTCCACCGCTTTTTTGATCAACTCGTCTATTTTGGATGCGGCATCCAGGAGCGAAAATTGCGTATGACAATGCAGATGGACAAAATCGCTATGGTTCATTTATTCCCATTATCCCATTTCTGTTTCAAATGTGGTATAATTTGTATGCATGAATCACAAACCCTTAAGTGAAACCAACCCTTACTTGAAAGATAATAGCATTTACGAAAAATTTCTTTTTATTAACGTTTCAAGTTCAGCAACGATCGAGCTTGGCAAATTGCCCGCCGCGATTAAAAAAGCGCTCAAAGAAAAACTGCCGCTCAACTTGATTTACATCACTCCCGAGATCGAGAAAGACTTCTCTCAATAATCTCTCGAAAGATTTTCTTCATCAGCTCGTAATCTTTGCCCATTCCCATCTGGACTGCGCGAAAGTATTCGCGCCTCTTTCTTCCTTTTTCGATGGGCGTGAAATCCAAAAGTGGCAGCCCTGCTTGTAAGGCCATTAAAGTTGAGAGAACTCGGGCCAATCTACCGTTCCCTTCACGGAACGGATGAATGAGAACAAGTTCGGTATGTACTTCTGCGATCGCTCGGATGACATGATCCTTTGAATCGAACGTGCAGGGTGTGTACTGGGCCAGATAGTTTTTCTCGAAATCATCCATCAACTTTGAAATATGCTTGGCATGAGCAAACCGAAAATTACCCTTCGTAAGATCAACGCTTCGATATTTGCCGGCCCACTCATAGATGTTGCCAAGCCACACTTTGTGCATATTGCAGATGTCTTTGGCGGTGAAGCGCTTGTCTTCGCGCACCAATTTTCGGAAGAAAATATCCCCCGCCTGCTTCAGCGCAATATTTTCAACACGATCCAGTTCGGCTTGCCTTTTAATCCCGATCAAATTCTCCGGAACTTTTCCGCGTGCGCCGGCCTCGTGTCCTGCTTCAACACCGGTTGCCTTATATCGTCCGCGCTTTTTCAAAAGATTTTCCTTTTTTCATTAACCCTGCCAAAAGTGAAAAAGAGCTGCCACCCATAAAATGGAGAAAACCAATGGGAGAATCCAGGCAACGTGATGATAACCTCCCAATTTTAAAATGCAGCACATTTTTTCACCGAATTCATCACCCTTAATCTGTACGTCAAGTTTGACATTATTATCTTTGTCTTTCTCCATTTCCAATAATCTACTTTTCCAGTGGCGGATCCATTCGGCTTGGCGGCATAAGACCAAAAGCCAAAATAGAGAAAACATTGCTCCTAATCCCATAATCCAGCGCCAGATAATTAAATTGAAATCCTGCCCATCCTTTAAAAAATCTTTTAATGAAAAGAAACCAAATAAGCCAAAATTCACGGCGATCAATACGTTGATCTTATTCCAAAAGATACCTCCGTCTGTCCGATCGCGCTGGCAGATTTGGTTGTATCCTTCGAGATCCCAATTTGTCTCACTTGAATTTGCCATATGAATATTCCTTTCTATTTACGTGTCTCGGCTTCCACGATTTTGATTTCTTCATCGGTTAAGCCGTAGAGTTCGTAAACAAGTAGGTCAATTTGCCGATCGGTCTCTGTGATTTGGCGTTCGAGTTTTGTCTTCTCGTCCGGCGTCTTCACCTCCGCCATATGTTTGTTGAGCGAAAGCATTTGTTCAACTAACTCCACCATTTGCCCGTAACTAGCTTTTTTTCCTTCTAGTACTGGAAATGGCAACGCCAGTAGATCTTTGATCGTAACTTGAGGGAAATCATCTTTGGTGGCCTGCGTTACTTGGTTGATGTACAAATAAGAAATGAGACGACTGTTCAAAATTCCTAATACAGCTAAAAGATTAAAACTCTTCTCATTTAAAAGGATGCTGTATAGATTTTTATTGGTAACGAACGTATCAGAAGCGAAAGCAGCCATGATCCTTTGACGACGGTTGACCAAGCGGCGAAGAAGAATTCTGTGGCCTTCAAACCAAATAAATTCTTTTGGGCGTTCTCTCATTTTGTCATCAAATTCAATCCAACGATTAAGAATAGGGTTGATCTGGTATCGGTACACATCACCTTCAAAATATCGATAGCTGTTTGGCGATTTTCGTTCGTCGGTCAGGAGTTCCTTATCAAAAAGAACTCCGCGTTTGATTTTGACGATGTCACTAAAAACAAGTGAGGTTAGCTTGCAAATTTGGGCGAGAAGATGAATAGCGCTTGGGTCAAGTATGAATTTCTTGCCTTCCGAATTTTTCCATTCCTGCTGCCGAACGCCGTGATAATGGCCTCCTAGAAGTTCAATCTTCCTAAGTATTTCTCGTTTACCATAAGTGAATGTTTGTACTTTATGTTCGGAACTTGCTTGTTGCTTTGAGATTAAAAAAATAGCTGTGTCAACATAAGCATCAACAAAAACATCAAATGGAAGAAGAACTATTGACTCAACTTGATGAAATAAAAGTAAATTCCGAAGACCTACATATTCAGGCCCACCTAACCATGCTGACGGAACAATAAACGAATGCTGGCCACCATTGTTTAAACATGAGATGCTCCTCTCAATAAAACAAGGGTAGACATCCTTGATTCCACTGAAAACCTTATATTTCCTATTGAAGTATTCTGCTTCCACATCCCCAAATGATGCTCCATAAGGCGGATTACCAATGACCGCGTGGAAACCGCCGGCTTGCATAATTTCAGAAAATTCTGCCGGCCAGTCGAAGACGTTGATTCGGTGACGTTCTTCTTCATCTAATAAACTCAATTGTTTTCCCTGATAAAAGTCCGGGCCGATCAGGGAATTGCCGCATTTGATGTTGCTGCCGAGATCGGGAAGGGCGCGCTCGTGGAAAAGTGCGAATTGTTTGGTAAGCGTCTGTTCATTTTCCCCCTCCAGCACCTTGAGCGACAAAGATAATTTGGTCACTTCCACCGCCTGGTGATCGATGTCCACGCCATAAACATTATTCAGGAGGATGCGTCTGCGCTCGGCCGTTGTGAGACGCCAATCGCCGCCGGCAGCTTGGTATAAAACCGGTGAACGGCCTTTGGTCCAACCCTCCGGACCATCCGCAACGTACCAGTCGCGGTGCCAGTCAAGAAGGTATTGATAGGCCCCGATGAGAAACGAACCCGAACCGCAGGCAGGGTCCAGGACTTTTAACTTTGCAACCTGCTTCGGCTTCTTTCCTTCCAAGAGCTTCCCTACGGTATTTTTAACAATGTAATCCACGATGTACGTGGGGGTGTAGTAAACTCCGCCTGCTTTTTTGACCTCCGGTTTGTCTTCCACAACGGCGCGGTGGCCCGGCGTTAAACGGATCACCTTTCCCAGGAATTGCTCATAGACTTGGCCCAGGATGTCGGCCGGCAGGACAGAAAATTCGTAGGGACTGTCCGGATAATAAAGATGCGCAATCATTTCCTTGAGTAGCTTATCGTCGATTGCAAGTTGAAGTGTCAATTCATCGGGAGGTTCAAATCGATTTTTCTCTTCGTGAAAATAGAAAAGGCCCGAGTTGTAACGCTCGTCGGCCCGGTGGAAAAGTTCGCAAAGGCGGGGATAAATCTGCGTGCCGTTCGTGAGACCCAGCAATCTGCCATACCGCTCAATCCCACGGTCTTCACAAATTCTCAAGAATATGATGCGGTCGATCGTGCGCTGGACAGAAAAGTTAAGCTCGCGTTGGGAAAGGTTTGGATTTCGAAGTGCAAGATTGTGGGCCAGGTCTTCCCGCCACGACTCGATTTCCTCAAGGAACGCCGAGTCCACCCCCGCTGTTCCCTTTTTGACTTTGCTCGCCTCGGCATATTTGTCGAAATAACCTTTGAGCACCGCTTCCCTGGAAAAAATGGAAGCTATTTCCTTCCAATGCCTCGCATAGTCGTTATAAGTGAAGTAAAGAATGCGGGCGGCGGTAGATTTGTCTGTTTTGAGCGGTCTGATACGACTATCGTAAACCGCGAATTCCTCGAAATCAGTCAATATACTCAGAGGCAGCTTGGCTGACCAAGCGTAACGGCGGAGTTGATAGGCGGGGCTGGCGTCTTCTTTCAGATTAACGGATGGTCTTTTGGTTTCAACAAAGAATTTCCGGACACCACCAATCCGAAAACAATAGTCCGGGGCTTTGGTAGCACTGCCGATTTTAATAGAATCTTCGTGAATGACATCTTTGTAGGCCTCGGCATGACCTTGCTTGTTGTCCACATCCCAACCAAGCGATTCGAAAAATGGGTCGATAAACTCCCGGCGCAATTGAGTTTCATTATATCGCCCTGATTGATAAGCTTCGCGATGCTCGCGAAACTGCTCAATAAGTCGAGCAACCTCTTTTGGGATGTCGGAGGAAAAGTTTTCTGGTTGGCGGGTTAAAACCTTGAGTTTTTCCATCTATTCCCATTCGATGGTGGCCGGGGGTTTGGAACTGATATCATAACAGACGCGGTTGATTCCGCGTACTTCATTAATAACGCGGTTCGAAATGCGGGCAAGCAGCTCATCCGGAAGCCGCGCCCAATCCGCGGTCATCCCGTCCTGTGAGGTCACTGCGCGAATGGCAGCCACATGTTCATAAGTGCGCTCATCCCCCATCACGCCCACGCTTCGAATCGGAAGCAATACCGCAAAAGACTGCCAAAGCCGGGGATAAAGCCCCGCTTGCTTCACCTCATCCAGTACAATTTTATCCGCAAGACGCAGGAGATCGCAACGCTCTTTTGTGACAGGCCCCAAAATGCGCACGGCAAGCCCCGGCCCCGGAAACGGCTGGCGGCCGATTAAATCTTTCGGGAGCCCGAGCTCAAGCCCGACTTTTCTCACCTCGTCTTTAAAGAGTTCCCTTAACGGCTCAATTAATTTAAATTTCATTTTCTTCGGCAGCCCGCCCACATTGTGATGGGATTTGATCGTGGCGCTCGGCCCGCCGTGAAAAGAAACGGACTCAATCACGTCCGGGTACAAAGTCCCCTGGGCCAGATACGGTACCTTCCCTAGTTTTCTGGCCTCGCGCTCAAATACTTTGATAAATGTCCGGCCGATGATTTTGCGCTTTTTCTCAGGGTCTTCCACTCCTTTTAATGCGTTTAAGAATTCTTTCGACGCATCCACGATGCGGACATTCATTTTAAAATGACGCTTAAAAACTTGGCGCACTTTTTCGCGTTCATTCAGGCGCAAAAGGCCGTTGTCCACGAAAATCGAGGTCAATTTCTTCCCCACGGCTTTGTGTATCAAGGTTGCTGCGACGGAAGAATCAATGCCGCCCGAAAGTCCGAGCACGACGCGATCGCGGCCAATCCGCCTGCGTAACGATTGGATTGTTTCGCTGACAAAGGATTTCGGCGTCCAATTGCCTTTCACTTTGCAGATCCGATAAAGAAAATTCCTGATGATTTTGGCCCCAAGCGGCGTGTGCACCACTTCGGGATGGAACTGAACCCCGTAAATTTTCCGGAACCGGCTGCGGAAGCCGGCAATGCGCGAATTTTTGGTGTACGCGATTCGCTCAAAACCGCCCGGCGCGCGCGTCACCTGATCGCCGTGGCTCATCCAGCAATCGATCGTTTTGGGAAGTCCGTGAAATAAATCCGAACGGTCCGAAATATGAAGTTTCGCATGACCGTATTCGCGGAACTTCACTTTTTTCACCGTTCCCTTTAAAAGATAGGCCGTCACCTGCAGCCCGTAACAAATGCCGAGAATGGGAACGCCGAGCGAATAAATCCTGGGGTCCGGAAGCGGGGCCTTTTTTTGATACACATTGGCGGGAGAACCGGAAAGAATAATCCCTTTCAAAGGAAGGCGCGAAATTTCGTGAAAGGGGGCGTCAAAAGGCAGAATCACCGAAAACACCTTTTGCTCCCGAACCCTTCTGGCAATCAACTGCGTGTATTGCGAGCCAAAGTCGAGAACTAAAATGCTTTCGGGCTTAAGCGACATTGATTCTCTGCGTCATTCTGAGGCCATTACTTGTCATGCTGAGCAAAGCGAAGCATCTATGCATAGATTCTTCACTTCGTTCAGAATGACAAACTGAGATCCTTCGCTTCGCTCAGGATGACAAAACAAGATAAGATTATCTTGTTTTGTCACTTCATCATTCCCACTTTTTGAGCGGCCTGGAATAATTTTCCTTCGGTCTTGATCGCCGGAGCGATCACGATCTCGGTCAGCTGTAATTCCTTGATGTTCCGCGCCCCCACGTTCCCCATGCAGGTCCGAAGCGCCCCCACCAAATTTTGCGTGCCGTCATCAAGCCGTGCGGGCCCGAATAAAATTTCCTCAAGCGTGCCGGTGGTCCCCACCCGAATCCGCGTGCCGCGCGGCAAATTGGCATGAGGCGTCGCCATGCCCCAATGAAAACCGCGGCCGGGTGCTTCCTTCGCACGCGCAAACGCGGAGCCCACCATCACGGCATCGGCGCCGCAGGCAAATGATTTGCACACATCGCCTCCGGTGGACATTCCGCCGTCGGCAATGATCGGCACATACTTCCCCGTTTTCCTCAAATAAAATTCCCGCGCGGCCGCCGTATCGCAAATCGCAGTCACTTGCGGCACGCCAAGCCCGATCACGCCCCGCGTCGTGCAGGCAGAGCCGGGGCCGATCCCGATCAAAAGAGCGCTTGCGCCGGTATCCATCAGCTCAAGGGCGGTTTGATAGGTCACGCAATTGCCGATGATCACCGGAATTTTCATTTCCTTGCAGAATTTTTTGAAATCAACCGTTTTGTATGCCTTCGCGATATGGCGCACGGTGGAAACAGTGGCCTGTACCACGAAAATATCGCATCCGGCTTCCTCGGCGATTTCACCGAACCGCTCGGCGTGCTGGGGAATGGTGCTGACGATCGCGGGAACCTTGGCTTTTTTGATTTCCTGAATGCGCTTTTGGATCAGCTTTTCTTTGATCGGCTTTGTGTAGAGCTTCTGGACGAGCTCGGTGGCTTTCTCGGGAGTGGCTTTTGAGATGTCGTTCAAAATGGGGGCGCAATCCTCATAGCGGGTATAAATGCCTTCGAGATTGAGGACCGCAATGCCGCCGAACTTTCCCATGGCAACCGCAAACTTGGGGTCCACGACGCCATCCATGGCGGAAGCCAGAAAAGGAATGGCAAACTGGCGGCCGTCTAGCTTGAGGGTAATGTCCACTTCATCAGGATTGACCGTGACATTCCCCGGCACCAGCGCAATTTCATCAAATCCGTACGCGCGCCGCGCCTTGCGGTCCCTGCCGATAAATTCAGCCACTGAAAAAACTCCTCCTCCCTTTTAAAGTCCTGCTGATGAATGCGGTTTGGTCTCGCCGGGGCCCCTTAGGAAAATGCCCGCTGATTGCTCCGGTACAAAGCGGCCACGAAGGCAAGCGACATCAAAATGGCCAAAAGAAAAAGTCCGACGCTCGGCTGCACGGTCAGTTGGACCACAAAATTTTTCGTGATCACCCCGAGCACACCCTCGCTCGCCCGCGAAACCGCGTTTGAAAAGGCGCGTTCTGCGGCAGAGCCCAAATAAAACGTCCCGAGAAGAGCGTAAATGGCGGTGCCGGCCGCGATCGCGGAAGAAACGACAAAGGGAAACGCGGTTTTCAAAGCCGCCAGAAAAAGACCTACGATCAGAAAAAGGTAGCTGGCAAGCAGCGCGACCGGAACAAGCGCCCCCAGAATGTACGTTGGGGATATTTTCCGCGGCGCTGAGGTTTGCGGGTTCTTCGGACTGACATCGCTCACCACTTTGAAAAAATCATGGTCCAATTTGATGGACGCCGTTTTCGCCTCACCCTTGTTTTGGCTCAGCGTTATTCTCTGAACCACAGGCCCCACGACATCCTGAACGCTCCAGCTTTTCTCACCAAGGGGCGGAAGGTTGACACGAATCACGGGTAGAAAATAAGTGCCCGCCCCCGCAATTAAGGAAATGTAAATAAGAATGGTCATCAAGGGAAGACTTTTTTTGGCATAAGTTTGCTTGGGCATATGGTTTACCTCCTGTTAAGCTGGAACACCGGTTACGTTCGGGTAAGTATACACGTTAAGTGCCGATAAGTCATCACCCAAAATGAGGACACCCAAAATGAGGATGGGTGCATCCCACTTGATACAGTTGCTTTTCGTGTCATCCTGAGCCCTTCGCTTGTCATGCTGAGCGAAGCGAAGCATCTCAGGGTAAACTCCGCGAAGGATCTATGACTCATAGATTCTTCGGCTCAGCGAAGCAGCACCCTTGTGGTGTCGCCTCAGAATGACAGCTGGATGAAGTGGTATGCACCCAATGAGGATGCCGGCGCAAAACCAATGCGCCGGCATCACAAGGGCAGCGCGGTCTGACATCCGGGGGATTGGCTTGCCAGCCGGCCACTCCGCCGGGGAAGGATAAAAATTACCCGGCGAATGCTCAAATCTTCACTCTAAAGTTAGCACCGGCGTCCGAGTTTTTCCTAATGGAAAGCGGCAAAAAAGGGGGTAAAAAACGAGCTTTTTTAATCCCAAAAAAACTCTAACTCTAATGGTTAAAACCAATTAGCGCTTGGCCGGAAAAGCCCTCAAGAACCGCTTAATTTTTTAATTACATCCAGCGGGAGCGCTTGCGGTACTTGGCGGGCGTATGCCCCCGCCGGTTCGTGGAAAAACTGCGGGTGGGTTGTTTTGCGGACTTTATAAAACGTTCCGGAGGAAACTCCGGGTGGTCCGTGATCGGCAGGGCTTTGCGGATCAATTTTTCAATGTTCCGGACTTCATCTTCCTGATCCGGCATCGCAAAAGAAATGGCATGCCCGGCATGCCCGGCGCGGGCCGTGCGGCCGATGCGGTGCACATAATTTTCAGCGTCTTCGGGAAGATCGTAATTGAGCACAAGCTCAATGCCTATCACATCAATTCCTCGCGCCGCAATGTCGGTCGCGACCAGAATACGGTATCGGCCTGATTTAAACCCCTCGAGTGCTTCCCGCCTTTGGCCGAGCGAGCGGTCCGAATGAATCTCAGCCGCGTTATGACCCTTATGCCGGAGCGCACTCGTGATTTTTTGAGCGCCGATTTTAGTGCGCGAAAAAACGAGGACGGTCCCGCGATATTGGCGAAGCAATTTGCCGAGAAGCTCGCGTTTGGCATCTTTCCTTACGATAAACAACTCATGAGTCACGTTTTCGACCGTCGTACCGGAGCGGGCAATCTCAACGCGCACCGGAAGCTTCATATAAGCAGTGGCGATGCCCATGATTTCGGCGGGCATGGTGGCTGAAAAAAGCATGGTCTGCCGATCTTTTGGAACAGAACGCAAAACGCGGTTGATTTGAGGAGCAAAGCCCATGTCGAGCATGCGGTCGGCCTCATCCAAAACCAAAACATTTACATCCGCGAGCATCACGTTTCTTTGCTCCATGTGGTCGAGAAGCCGGCCGGGCGTCGCAATAATCACGCGCGGGTGCTTTCTCAGGGTCTGCACTTGATGAAACATGGAAGCGCCGCCGATTAAAACGGCGGTTTTAATTCCGAAAGGATGCGCGATTTTCTGAAAGGTCTCATCCACTTGAATGGCAAGTTCCCGCGTGGGAACCAGCACGAGCCCGCGCCCTTTTTTTTGGGCCAGATGCTGAACCATGGGAATGCTGAACGCAAGCGTCTTCCCCGTTCCGGTCTGAGCAATCCCCATGATGTCTTTGCCTTCGGTGGCAATCGGAATGGCCTGGTGTTGAATCGGCGTCGGAACGGTAAACTTCAACCGGTCTAACGTTTCCAGAATTTTCGGGGCAATCCCGAGCCCGTCGAAACGTAAATTGGATGGTGGTGCGTGCTGTGGCATCTATATATTATAAAGGCGGGGCCGAAATAAGTAACGATTTATCTTTTCCCCGGAAAACCGTATAATCAGAACCCTGTCATCCTGAGCGAAGCGAAGGATCTTACAAACACAACGGAGGAATGAATGAACTCTCTCAATCGAAACGTTTTCTTATGGATTTTGCCGCTTTGCCTTCTAGCAGCTGGTATCGCAAACGCGGAAACCACGCCCGCCGCGCCGGTTCAAAATAATTTCAAGCGTTACGCCGTAAAGTCGGCCGTCATCGAATATGCCTTAAGCGGCGTTCAAACCGGTACGGAAACCGTTTACATCGACGAATGGGGAAAACGGGAAGCCCGTTATACCCAGTCGGACATGAATATGATGGGGCAAACCATGAAATCCAACCGGCTCACCTTGATTGACGGCGAATGGATTTACGCGATCGACTTGGATAAAAAAAGCGGGACCAAAATTAAAAACCCAATGTTTGAAATGGCTGCCGCAACCCATCCCGAAGACGGCGATTTAACCCAAATGGGAATCGAAATGATGACGAAAATGGGCGGTGAGAAAATCAGCACGGAAGAGATCGCGGGAAAACCCTGCGATGTCTGGGAAATCAAAGCGATGAGCACCAAAAGCTGGCTTTGGAACTCGATTCCGTTAAAAACCGAGTCCTCGATGGGAGAGATGTCCATGGCTTCCACCGCGACAAGGGTGGAAGAAGGAGCATCGATCCCGGAAGAAAAGCTGCAAATCCCCTCCGATGTGCAAATGACCGACGGCCAGCAATTCGCTCAGGCGATGGAAACTATGCGGCAACAGCAGCAACAGGAGCAGGAACAGGAAGACCAGTAAAGCGCGGAAGGCCCTGCTCAAGCGTAAGAGCGTGTAATCAACTCTCGTAAATCTCTCGGCGATGGCCTATTCGTAAAACCATAACCGTCCTGCCCGTAATCTTGTAAATGACTCTGTAGTCGCCCACTCTTAATTTCCAATAACCTTTAAGCGTGCGGCGGAGCGGCTCGCCAAATTCCTCCGGCGCGAAAGTCAATTTTGCTTCAATGGCGCGCCTGATTTTTTGTTTGATGTCTTCTGAAATTCTTGGAAGATCTTTGCGGGAAATATCGGGGTGATAAACAAGCTCAAAAGAAGAGAGCATGCCGCAAAGAGTCCGAACGTTTAATTGTGCCAGACTTGGGTGTGTGTGAGCGCTTTCTCTCGAACAAAGGTGCGCTCTCTCGCCTGGGCTTCTTTCGCCCAATAAGCATCCTCATAAATAAGCAAAGCTTCGCGCAGAAGATCCCTTGCGACAAGAGACATGGAAAGACCTTCCTTTTTGGCAAGCCGCCGGATCGCCCGATAAATATAGGGCGCCGTCACCACATTAATCCTTGGTAATTTGGTAGCCATTTTTGAACGCCTCCCGATAAACTAAGTGTATCACTTGTGATGAACCTTGTCAAACCCCAAAAACCTCTACAACCAGACTCTCTCAAGTTATTTGAAGCGCAAAATCAATCTTTCTTCAGGATTTTGAGGAGTTGGGCGGTTGTATAAACCGGGATCGGAAGTTTTTCAAAGTCTCTGTCATTTGACCATATTGCAACACCTTCTTTGAGGGCAAGCGCCGCCAAATGGACATCATCCGGATCCCGGTCTTTTAAAAGATTCTCGGCTTTGGAAAGGTGGGTTTTGTAATATTTTTCCGAAAAACCGTCAAGAGGAAGCATCTTGAATTGCCAGAGCAACAATTTCTCATCTAAGCCGTATTTGGCAGAAAGGCGGGGGAGATACTCCTCGACTTCGTCAAGATTAAACTGGGTGGTAATCAATTCGATTTCGGGCTGGATAAAAACCTGAAGGGCCGCCTTCCCAATCACTGCTGAAAGAATCGCATTACTGTCGGCGGCGAGTCTTTTTAAATTCTCTGAAATCATCCAAGATCTCTTTCTCTTGAATTTTCCTGCCGCTCAAGCGTGCCGCAAGGTAGCTGCCAAGCGTTGCCACGAATTCTCTTTTGAGCTCAACCGGAATATCTTCCGTATCCGCCAAAGGCAGGAAACAGCCCACCATTCTTCCGCTCTTGGTTACGATCACCATCTCGCCTTTGCGCGTATATCCTGAAAGAGCACTTCGAAACTGCCGGATAGATGCAAGCTTCATAAATTCACCTCCTTAGCACACCCAACAGAAGGGTAGCACATTAATAACACTGTGTCAATAATTGTGTACACAATTTAGGGGGAGAGGGTTGATCATTCACCGTAATGGGTGCGGGCGCGTTCGATATAAACAATCCGCTCATCAGGGTCAATACTATAAACAATGCGATCTTGGTACGTTAACCGGTAAGAATAACTTCCCGAGAGATCCCCCATCAACCGCTTGCCTTCGTAAGGATCTTTTGCGATCACTTCGGTGAGAATATCGTAGAGCTTATTCCGGAGTTTTGGGGTCAGCTTTTTGATATCCTTTTCGGCCCTGCGGGTGATCCGAATTTCGAACTCACGGGCCCTCATCTCCCAAAAACTTCCTGAAGCGACTTGGTTCTGCCGGCTTTAATATCCTGCCGCGCTTCCCGTATGCTTTTAAGCATCCCGGGTGTCGAAAGAAGCTCTAAGGTCTCGAGTAAGCTTTCATAATCCTCCTCGGAAATAAGCACCACATCACCTGATCTGGAGCTGATCCGAATCGGAAGGTGTCCCTTCACCGATTTTTTGACCAGCTCAAATAGATTTTGCCTTGCTTCAGTTGCCGAAAGTGTCGCCATAGCGCCCCTCCATAAACGTACTAGTTATAGTACATATACGTACATAATTAGGTACATAATGGATAATACCCGAAAATCAGCCGAAAAGCAAGCGAAAGTCTCTCGACAAGCGAACATAAAACATAAAAGGTGCCAGGCACTTTTTTAAGGGACAGGTACGGCATCTTGTTGATAAATCCGAAACAGTTTGGAGCCAATCGCATCCCCTTTCACAAAAGCAGACGCATCATTCAGATTTACTTCATCAGGTAGAGCGTCTGGTCTCTCATAAGGATCGATTAAGGGATCGGGCTTATTTTCTAAATAATAAGCACTTGAGCTGTAGGGCCATTCAGAAGCAGTTTCAGCCAGATTGATGGCTACGGGGTTATTTTCGATATAAAGCCCGCAGGCATGAAGATATGCTTCATCTTCAATGACAAGGCTTTTAAACCGGGCTTGCCAGAGAGGGCCTCGTCTTTTGTGGATGTGATTGAAATATTGGGTGTATTTCCATTTGAGCAACTTAAGCCCTTGAGAGAAAGTGGCTACGTCTGGTATCGAGACGGCCAGATGAAAATGAGTATGCATCAGGCAGTAATGATGGATTTTAAATGGACGTGCTTTTTTTGTTTCAAGCAACAGGGTTTTAAAGAATTCAAAATCTTCCGGATTCTCAAAGATATATTTCGTTTCAATGGATCTTGAAAAGATATGAGCAAAACAATTGTTATAAAGGATTTTGTGACGCGCTGTTCTCGTCATGATGGGTATGCCTGTCCCTTTTAAAAGTGCCTGTCACCTG